>JAPHUE010000198.1 GCA_026196795.1 Sedimenticola sp. | reverse complement strand
TTGGGTGAAACACTGGATGAAGTAAAGCAGGTCATGCAGGATCTACGTCATCACGGCTGTGCCTTACTGACATTGGGACAATATCTGCAGCCCAGTCCACACCATCTACCCGTCAGTCGCTACGTGACACCCGAGGAATTTGAGGCATTACGCGTATACGGTGAAGCGATCGGTTTCACTCATGTCGCCAGCGGCCCCTTTGTGCGCTCATCCTATCATGCCGACAGACAGGCCAAGGAACTGATCGATCAACAATAGACCCTGGAGTCTGACATTATCTCAGCCGCCACCTCCGCTGAGACAGGCTTACTAAATAGAAAGCCCTGTAGATAACCACACTCAAGCTCCCGGAGTATTGCCAACTGCCCGGGAGTTTCCACACCTTCCGCCACCACCTGCATCTCAAGCCCCTGAGCGAGATGCACCACGGAATCAATAATAGCCCGTGATCGCGGGTTCTCTTCCAGATGCATAATAAAAGCGCGATCAATTTTCAACTTACTGAGCGGTAACTGCTTGAGATAGGCCAGGGATGAATAACCCGTACCAAAATCATCAATAGCAATCTTAAGTCCCAGCGCTTTACACGCTTCCAAAACCGACTGGCACTCATCAGGGTATTTCATCAACGTGGTCTCTGTCAGCTCCAATTCCAGACAGTCCGTATCTATCTCATAGCGCTGGAGCAAATGCTTAATATCACCAAGAAAATCACGTTCAAGCAGTTGGCGTGTTGAAATATTTACTGCAACAGGCAATAACTTAAGGCCCTGCGAACGCCATTCGACCAATTGCCGACAAACCGCCTCTAAAACCCAATCACCAATCTCGACAATCTGTCCTGTCTCTTCAGCAAGGGGAATAAACTCATTAGGGGATACAACACCCATTCCAGGAACCTGCCAGCGTATTAGCGCTTCAAAACCAACGGTCTCACCAGACACACCATTTATTACCGGTTGATAATTGAGAAAGAATTGACTGTTCTCAATGGCAGATCGGAGGCGCGTCTCGATACTAAGCCTGCGGGCTGCGGCCTCCTCCATCTCTTTATCAAATAAACTATAGGTACTGCCGCTGTTTGATTTAGCACGATACATGGCAATATCACCATGACGTAACAATGTACTGGCATCGGTACCATCCTGGGGAAAAAAGGCAATACCAATACTGGCGCCAACAGAACAATCATGACCACCAACAACCACTGGCTGATCTATGCACTCCAATATTTCCTGCGCAATATGCACAGCATTACCTACCTCTTTGATTTCGGGTAAAATCAGAGTGAACTCATCGCCACCAAGCCTTGCGACGGTATCCCCTTCTCGCACCTGCCCGTGAATTCTTTCAGCAATCTCTATCAACAGCTTATCCCCGACATCATGACCATAGGTGTCGTTTACACTTTTGAATCGATCAAGATCAACAAACAGTAGTGCTAGCTGTGTTTTACTCCTGGTAGCCTGAACAATAGCGAGCTCAAGTCGATCATTGAACAGTTGCCGGTTGGGAAGCCCTGTCAGTTGATCATGATGAGCCAGATCTTTAAGTCGCTCCTCTGACTGTTTTCTCTCTGTAATATCAGAGGCGATACCCACATAGTGGGTTATATCACCAACACTGTTCTCTATGGCAGTAATGCTCAGCCATTTCAGATAAAGCGTGCCATCTTTACGGCGATCCCAAATCTCACCCTGCCAACTGCCTTCCGAATTTATGCTCTCCCACATCGCCTTATAAAACGCGCCATCATGTCTGCCCGATGCGAGAAAACTGGGATTCTGACCCAGCGCCTCGCTAAAACTATAGCCGCTGATCTCACAAAAAGCCGGATTAACATATTCGATACGATTCTTCGCATTCGTAATGGCAATACTCTCAAGTGAGGTCTCCATCACTTTTGAGGCCAGGCGTTCCTGCTGCCGCGCAAGCTGGCGCTCTGTGATATCACGAATCAAGCCTATAAAGATTTTCTTGTTGTCCTGACGAGCGATGGTAATCGTGAGTTCAATAGGAAACACATGCCCATCAACATGAAGCGCCTTCAGCTCCCGCGATTTACCAATTAAGTCGCCTCCCTTTCCATTTCGAAACTGTTCAATATAGTAATCATGCTCTGAACGATATGGCTCAGGTATCAAAATCGATACATTTTCACCAATCAACGTCTGATCGTCATAGCCGAATATTTTTTCGGCCGTCGCATTCAATGAACGTATCTGGCCAAACTCATCAATCGTTATAATACCCTCGGCTACATGTTCAACCACATTGCGCGTCCGGGTTTCAGCATCAGCCAGTGCTATCTCCCGTGAGGCTACCTGCTCACGCATCTCATTAAAGGTACTGCTAAGCATATGTATTTCATGAAGATCAGAATCAGGAAAATGGATAGTCGTATCCCCTGCTGCAAACTGTTCCATGGCATGTATCAGTCTATTCAGTGGCTGTACAATCTGTCGTACCAACCAGAGTGCCACAGGTATACTGAACAGAATCAATAACAGCGTGGTAATGAAAGCCTGGTTAAGTACCGGGCGTAACAACTGCTCTATGTAGGCGACGGGCAAGATCTCCACCTGCACCAGCTCCCGCCCTGGATAACGCGCGCTCACCGATATTTTTTGGAGATGAACATAGAGTTGTTCGCCCCCATCCGTGATTTTCGCTGTGTAATATCCCTCCGGGGGCGTCTTCTCATAGGCCTTTTTAAGGAAAGGGTAACGATTTTGAATAAATAATGAAGCTTCGCTTTCGCCTTTCTGCAGAGTGGTATCCCGATAAGTAAGCAGGCGCCCTGTCTCATCTGTTACAAGGTCCCGATCGCCTAACTGATCACTGGCAATCATGCTTGCAAAAACATTCGTTAGATTGACATTGATAATGACCAGACCCACAGGCGAAGCCTGCTGATCAAGATAAATGGGTGTTGCAATCCGAATGACCATAACTCTCGGTTCTGCAACAACACCATGTTCCCGATTAAAATCGATATCAGACAGATAAGTCACACCCGGTAATAGTGCCAGCGTTTTGGTGAAATAGCCTTCATCTGACTTTGATTGCAGCGACTGCTCGGGCACTTTAAAGACCACATCTCCTTGCCGCTCTGTCCTGATCAGTTCACGGCCTCCATCACTTACTCCAATCAACCGAAGTTGTAGATACTCAGGTTTCCCAGCAAGAAAATCATGGAACAGTGATTCAACACGTTTTTTTACAACTTCAGGGGGCACGCCTCCTACTTCAGATTTGTTTGATGCCAAACCCTTAAAGAGAACAGAGATACCCGGGACTTTGGAAATAAAACGAATGTCATCCTCCAGACGACTTATCAGTTGCTTAAAGTCCTCTCCCTCATCCTCAAGTTCTAATCGAAGGTATTCATTTTCATGATTCTCCAAAATGGAATCTATCTCGATTACAGAGAGCAGACCCACACTCATTCCCGTCACTGATACCAGTGTGATCACAATCACTCGCAGACGTGTACTGATACCCTTCTTTATCACCTGACGGGTATCCCGCAGTGACACTTCCATGAGCAGATAGAGGAAAACCAAAACACCCATAGCCAACGGCCAGTGCATTTGGCCTGCATCAAAACTACTACGAAAAATACGACCCGTTTGATCTTCTGGCACAAACTGAGTACCCAGCATGGCCAGGTAGTGCATGCTGGTAATAGAGAGCCCCATAGGCACGGCACTGGCCCATCGCCTCCAGGGAGCAATGAGACCCAGTTTTGCCTCCCTGCATAATAGATACAAAGCAAGTCCAGCCGCGCCTACTGAAATCACAATGGACAGCACAATGAATTCGGCGCCATAGAGCATACGTGCTGGCATCACCATGGCCGCCATACCAATGAAGTGCATTGCGGCGATAGCAGACGCCCAAAGCAGTGCGCCCAGGGTAAAGCGCTGCCACACCCGATCATGTATCACAACAATATAGAGTGCTATGAATGAACCAATAATGGACATCAATACAGAAAGAAAGGTTAAGCCTTTCTGATACTGAACGGGGAAAGGCAATTGTAGGGCGATCATGCCAATAAAATGCATGGTCCAGATACCAATACCCAGTGTCATCGCGGCACCCAAATGCCAGTACCAGCGACTTGAACCTTCGGTAATCAGCAGCCTTCGCACCATACTGAAGGCAACATAAGAGGCAGCAATAGCGACAATTACAGATAAAAGCACCCCCGAAGGATCATAGACACCTTCAAGAGGAGTTACTATATTGGGAAGCTCCTGCTCTTGCACTTAACCTCACACGCTTCTTGTTGTACTACCTACTAAACTATAGCGGATTCCCAATAGCTTTTCTGAAGTGTTGATGTCATCACACCCGTCAACATTTTTAGGATCAGTTAAAGATCTGAATCAATGCAATACCATGTTGTCACAGGTATGATGCAAATTGATCGTAAAACACGCTGCATCTCTGTAGAGTGGAACCTAATATGAAACATACGACTCGTCTATCCAAATACCTCGTAGCCTTACTGGCTTTAATCGCCCCGCTACATGCTGGCAGCGCTGGAACGGTAAGCCAGCAGGCAGACACTCAACGGTATAACCTTGGCCTTGGCAGGGTTGTCTTTACACAGCAATGTATCAAATGTCATGGCGAACCTGAATCGGGCGCGCCCCAACTGGGGCAGTCTGCAGACTGGCGAGAGCGCTTGAAGGCAACGCTTCCGACCCTGATTAAGCATGCCATCAAGGGGCACGGTGAAATGCCTCCCAAAGGTGGCCTGGAAAAACTCTCAGACCGTGATGTCTCCGCTGCTGTCGCCTATGTAGTCGACAGGGGCCGGCAATTATTAGTTGAGTATGAAGGCAAGGACGTGATGCTGTTTGACAAGATTTGCAATGAGGATAAACAGCTGGAATCCTGCAAACAATCGCGGATGGATAATGCCCTGTTACTTCAGATGCTCTGGCTCATTACAGGACAAACCAAAGAGTAATCATACTATTAACTGAATGTCATCAGTCTGTCTTAATTTCCGCCTGACACTCCTTTTAGTTTTATTAAAAATGAGAGTCGTGAATGCACAGACTAGCCATAAAGTGCTATCCCGACGGCAACCAGGATGTTGATGAATCTGACTTCAGTATCCTGGATCTGGACGATAATGGATGACCTGGATGATGAAGAGCTAGAGGATTTCTTTGACTCTCTGAAGTAGTAAACACCAACCAAACACTATTCTACTAGACAGCATCGCTACTCCGATCTATTCTTTGAATGGTGAATCGCCCGAATAAAAAACCTGTTTCGCTGCGTCAAACTCTGCTTATCAGACTCAGCCTGTTTGTAACCGGCACAATCCTTCTGGTTGGTTTGGGCATCTTCTCACTTGGCTTACTACCTATTGTTAATACCATTGCCGAACAAGAGTTCAGTACGGCTGCAAACAGTGTCGAGGCTGATCTAAACGCGCTATTCAATCCCTCTCACGCTTTACTCAAAATGAGCAGCGAATGGATCGGAGGGCAAGCGCCTGATCTGGTCAACCCCGACCAATTCAATCGCCATTTCCTCCCACTCCTAAAACAGATTCCCCAGATCACCTCTGTCGTCGCCGGTACATCCAGCGGCAAAGGCTGGCTGTTACTCCAACAATCAGATGGCGCATGGCGAAACCGCATGACCGATATTGAAAAGTGGGGCAACCAGCATTTGATGATCATGCACCAACCGGATGGGAGCACGACACAGGAGTGGATAGACCTCGACTACGATGCCCGTAAGCGACCCTGGTTTATTGCCGCAATGGAGAGTCCAGCGGTAAATTGGACAGCCCCCTATATCTTCTTCTCAACACGAGACCCCGGCATCACGGCCTCAATCCGTAAACAGCTTACAAACGGTGATGAACTAGTCATCGGGTTTGATCTGATGCTCAAAGACCTTTCCACCTTTACCATGCAAACTAAAGTGGGTAAACGGGGGATGACACTGGTTCTGACTGATGATGAGCGGATACTGGCCATGCCACCCAGGCCCGACACCATCAAACAACAAGATTGGCTAAAACAAGTATTACAACCCGCCACAAACCTGAACCTACCAACACTGAATGCCGCATTACAGACCTGGCATCACATTAACCGAAAATCAGATGATATTTTCAGCTTCAACGCTGAGTCCCTGGACTGGCTGGGCAGCATTCATCCCTATCGTATGGGGGATCAACAGTTCTGGGTGCTCACGATGGCGCCTGTTGAAGATTTCGCTCCCGACTGGCTGCCTATATTAATTGCTTTAGCCTGCGGCTTAATACTATTACTTGTAAGTGCATTTCTTATCGCTCGAAAACAAGCATTCTCCATTGCACAGCCACTTGAAAAACTGGCACACATAAGCCAGCGAATTGGACAACTGGATTTTAAACCAGCAGCCCCACTTAACAGTAAAATCACAGAGATGCAGCTTTTTGCTTCCAGTCAGGAAGCCATGCGGAATACATTACAAAAAAACCAAACCATTCTTGCCGATCAAGCGGAACGATTACAGCACCAGATTGAGGCACTTCAACAAGCAGAAGCCAATCAACGAGAGAGTGACGCCTATAATAAAGTCCTTTTTTCTGAATCCCGTATCCCGTTATTGGTACTGGAACCTGAATCCGGCACGGTGGTCGATTGCAACCAGGCAGCCGCACAAATATTTCATTTCGAGCGTAGAGATGCACTACTAAACAAACAGTTAAGCGATATTTCAACACCCAAACAGTATGACGATTTTGACTCTGCCGAATCAGCCCGTGGCCATATTAAACTGGCCCAGCTAAAAGGCTCCCATCTGTTTGAATGGCGCTTCACCTATCCGGATGACAAGGCCTGGGATGCCGAAGTGCATCTAATGGATTTCAAGTTTAAATCACGCTCACTCCTGCAGGCGAGTCTGTTAGATATAACCGAACGACGCGCCGCCGCCAATGAGATAAACCAACTCGCTTTCTACGACACACTCACCCGATTACCAAATCGCCGACTCTTTCTTGATCGGTTACAACAGGCTCTGTCTAGTTCCCGAAAAGCATATGAAGGCGCCCTGCTGATCATTGACCTGAATAACTTCAAAACACTGAATGACACAATGGGACATGACAAAGGTGACCTGTTATTGCAGAAAGTTGCACAGCACCTCCCTTCATGCCTACCCGAAGGCGCTACCGCAGCCCGCCTGGGCAGTGATGAGTTTGTAGTGATTCTCAAAGAGCTGAGCAGTAATACTCAGGAAGCGGCTACCGTTGCACAATCGGTGGCAGAGAAGATACTAGCGCTATTCAGCGAGCCATTTAATCTGGGCGACCAGACCTATCACGCAAGTGCAAGTATTGGCATTGCACTGTTTGGCGATCTGCTGGACACCTCTGAAGAGTTACTCAAGCGTGCTGATCTGGCGATGAATCAGGCAAAACGTGATGATCAGCATAGTCTCTGCTTCTTTGACCCCGGCATTCAAGATGCGGTCAACTCCCGAATTAATCTTGAATCTGATCTCAGGCAAGCGATTAATGACGACAGCTTTGTACTCTATTACCAACCACAAGTTGATCACGATGGCTGCATTATAGGCGCCGAGGCGCTTATACGCTGGCAACATCCAACCCGTGGCATGGTATCACCCGCCGAGTTTATACCGGCAGCAGAGCAGATAGGATTGATTCTGCCCATCGGCCACTGGGTAATGAAGAGTGCCTGCCAACAACTGGTGCAATGGTCTGAAGACGAGGCACTGGAAAAGCTGACTCTGGCGGTGAACGTCAGCGCTCAACAGTTCAGCAAACCGGACTTTATTGAAGAGGTCCTTTCTATTATCGATCACACGGGCGCCAACCCTACCCGTCTCAAGCTGGAACTGACAGAAAGTATGCTACTGCATGACCTGGACGGTATAATTGGCAAGATGACA
>JAPHUE010000161.1 GCA_026196795.1 Sedimenticola sp. | reverse complement strand
GTTCCGCCGGTTTCACGCGAGTAGAAGAACTCTTCTTCATCAACTTCTTTGGCGGATGTATGGTGACGAATGAATACAACATCTGTTTTCTCATAGCTCCGGCTGAGAAACAGATAGAGAAGAATAAAAAAACGCTTGGCAATGTCTTTTGTTGCCTGGCTCATGGAACCAGAGACATCCATGATGCAAAACATGACGGCCTGTGTGATGGGTTTGGGCTGGGGTATGAACTGATTGAATTTAAGATCATAGGTGTCGATAAAGGGGATGGCATCGATTCGTCCTCGCAATACAGAGAGTTCATCCCGCAGTCCTCTAATCTTCTCCTCATTATGCGGTTTTTTTTCCAACTCCTGTTCCAGCAACTCTTCCAGTTCCTTACAGCGTTTACTGTAAGGGGAGGCGATGGCAATCTTTCGGCCTTTAGCCCGGCGCATGGTGCGGACCAGGTTAAGATTAGAGGCTACGCCGGTGTTGGAAAACCCTGATCTGACCAGTGTTTGAGCAGCCTGAGCAACTACTTTTGTCTTGACCAGATTGGGTAGTTCCAACTCTTCGAAAAGCAGGTCAAGATATTCATCTTTGGAGATTTCAAAGTCGAAGTCATCATCGCCTTCACCGGAGTCGGATGCCTGGCTTCCACCGCCACCCTGATTGGACTTGTCTGGTCTTTTGACCTGATCACCCTGACTGAACTCCTTGTTTCCAGGATGTACGTTTTCATTGATACCGCCTGATCCATGATGGATGATCGGTTCTTTTACGTCCTTTGCCGGGATATTGATCTTTTCGCCCGATTGCGTATCCGTAATGGATCGTTTACTGATGGCTTCAGATACTGATTTTTTTATCTGTTGCTTGTATCGTCGCATCAGGCGCTGGCGGTTTACCGCACTCTTGTTGCGTCCGTCCAGTCTGCGGTCAATTATCATGGCCATAGATTACATCCTTAATTCATTCCAGGTGGATTTTCAGCTTTGTCACCTCCACAGGTTTAGTTGGATTTCCGTACACGCAGATACCATTCAGACAATAATCTGACCTGTTTGCGTGTGTACCCTTTAGTCATCATGCGACTGATGAAGTCCTCATGTTTTTGCTGATCCTCGGTCGATGCTTTAGCGTTGAAGCTGATCACAGGTAACAGCTCTTCAGTATTGGAGAACATCTTTTTCTCAATCACCGTCCGCAGTTTTTCATAGCTGGTCCAGTTGGGATTCTTGCCGTTGTTATTCGCTCGTGCACGCAATACAAAATTGACAATCTCGTTTCTGTAATCCTTTGGATTGGATATGCCCGCGGGTTTTTCGATCTTTTCAAGCTCTTCGTTAAGCGCCGATCTATTCAGGAATTCACCGGTATCGGGGTCGCGAAACTCCTGGTCCTGTAACCAGTAGTCGACATAGGTGACATAGCGGTCGAAGATGTTTTGACCATACTCTGAATAACTCTCCAGGTAGGATGTCTGTATCTCCTTGCCGATAAACTTGATGTACTCAGGAACCAGATGGCCTTTGATATATTCAAGGTATCGCTCCTGGAGTTCAGGAGGGAATTGCTCCTGCATGATCTGTTGTTCAAGTACATAGAGCAGATGCACCGGGTTGGCAGCGACTTCGGTGTTATCAAAGTTAAATACCTTGGAAAGAATTTTATAGGAGAAACGTGTACTGAGTCCGTTCATGCCTTCATTCACACCGGCATAGTCTTTGTATTCCATCAGGCTTTTGGCCTTGGGATCAGTGTCTTTCAGGTTCTCACCATCGTAGACCCGCATCTTGCTCCAAATGTTGGAGTTCTCCGGCTCTTTAAGTCGAGTGAGAACGGCAAACTGAGCCATCATTTTCAGTGTGTCAGGCGCACAGGGCGCTTCAGCGAGACTCGAATTGGAGATCAGCTTCTGGTAAATCTCGATCTCTTCGGTAACGCGCAGACAGTAAGGAACCTTAACGATATTTACCCGATCTAAAAATGCTTCGTTGTTCTTGTTGTTACGGAAGCTCTGCCACTCAGACTCATTTGAGTGCGCCAGAATAATACCTTCAAAGGGAATGGCGGATATGCCCTCTGTGCCTTTGTAGTTGCCTTCCTGGGTTGCGGTAAGTAGAGGGTGAAGCACCTTGATGGGTGCTTTGAACATCTCCACAAACTCAAGCAAACCCTGGTTGGCCTGGCATAGCCCACCGGAGAAGCTGTAGCAATCAGGATCGTCCTGTGAGAATTCATCCAGTTTTCTGATGTCCACTTTACCGGTCAGGCTGGAGATGTCCTGGTTGTTCTCATCGCCGGGTTCTGTTTTGGCAATACCCGTTTGACTGAGCCGGCTGGGCCAGATTTTAACCACTTTGAACTTGGTGATATCACCGCCATATTCCCGCAGTCGTTTGACCGCCCACGGACTCGGTATATGATCAAGGTAGCGACCTGCAATTCCATACCGTTCCCTGACGAGTTCGCCATCTTCATCAGGATCAAATAGGCCCAGCGGGCTCTCGTTTACAGGAGAACCTTTTAATGCATAAAAAGGCACTTTCTCCATGAGGTACTTGAGTTGTTCGGCAAGGGACGACTTGCCGCCACCCACTGGGCCTAACAGGTAGAGGATCTGTTTTTTCTCTTCCAGACCCTGGGCTGCGTGACGTAAAAAAGACACCACCGATTCGATGGCGTCTTCCATTCCATAGAATCCACTAAATGTAGGATAGGTCTTGATTACCTTGTTGGAGAATATGCGACTAAGGCGGGGGTCTTTGCTGGTATCAACCATGTTGGGTTCGCCAATGGCGATAAGAAGCCGTTCAGCCGCAGATGCATAGACAGATTTATCTTCTTTACAGAGATCCAGATACTCTTCCAGTGTAATTTCTGATTCCTGATTGGCTTCATATCGGCCCTGGAAATGGTCAAAAATGGTCATGGAGTCGTCCCTCCTGATAGTTTGATACGGTACCGCCATCCGCATTTAACGCAGTATGGTGTCT
>JAPHUE010000283.1 GCA_026196795.1 Sedimenticola sp. | reverse complement strand
TACGCAGATAGTAGAAGGCACCAATAATTGAGAAGAATACACCGACCAGTGCAAGCCAGGTCATATCAATACTGATTACAGCCTCTAGTATAAACATCTTGGCAAAGAAACCCACGGTGGGTGGCACACCCGCCATCGAGAACATAACCAGCAGCATCATGGCCGCAAACCAGGGACTACGTTCGTTCAAGCCCTTGTAATCATCCAGATTCTCTGCCTCAAAACCGCGTCGACTAAGCAGAATAACAATACCGAAGGCACCCAGAGCCATCGCTGCATAAACAATGCTATAGAACATGGCAGCCGTGTAGCCTTTAGTGGTTCCGGCAAGTATACCCACCAGGATAAAACCAACATGCGAGATAGTCGAATAGGCCAGCATGCGTTTAATATTGCCCTGCGCGATAGCAAATACATTACCAAGACCCATTGAGAGTATGGCCAGGATAACCAGCATGTATTGCCAATCAGCATGCAACCCACCCAATCCATCAACCAGCATGCGCATAGCCAATGCAAAGGCGGCGATCTTTGGCGTGCTACCCAAGAAGGTCACAACAGCTGTTGGAGCCCCATGGTAGACGTCGGGCACCCACATATGGAACGGCACGGCACCAAACTTAAATGCCAGACCAATAACTACAAAGACCAGGCCAAAGACCAGGACCATCTTGTTTACATCTGGATTAGCCAATCCTTCACCAATGGCCTGGAACTCAATTGATCCGGTAGCGCCATAAATCATTGAAATACCATAGAGCAACATGCCAGACGCCAGGGCGCCCAGAACAAAGTATTTCATCGCCGCTTCTGAGCTCTCAGCTGAGTCACGATTAAATGCAACCAGTGCATAGAGTGAGAGAGCCAGTAGTTCCAAACCGAGGTAGACCGTCAGGAAGGTATTAGCTGAAACCATGACCATCATGCCAAGGACTGCGAACAGACCCAGCACATAGTATTCACCTTTAAAAAGATCCCTTTCTCTCAAATAGTCCTTTGAGTAGAGGAAGGCACCGGCACTAATAATGTATATCGCAATCTTTAACAGATCACTCATGCCATCGCGCACCACACTGCCATCAAAGACAATCCGAGTTTCAGCGGGAGCCGTCACCAGGGTTATTACGACGGCCAGTATCAGGCTAACCTGCGTCAGACCGTAACTGATTACCCGCTGCTCCTCTTTGAGAAACAGATCCACCACCAGAACCACACAGGCCGCCGTTAGGATAAAGATTTCCGGTAAAACCGTTATCAGCATGGATGTATCAAATTGCATCGAATCTCACCAATTCCTTCAATAGGGCCGGTTAAGGTATTTTTGTTACAGCGATATGCTTAAGCAGATTGGTCACTGAGGCATCCATCACTTCGACCAGTGGCGCAGGCCAGAGTCCCAGAACCAAAACAGCAACCGCAAGCGAGCCAAGAATCAGAAACTCACGGCCATTGATATCTTGCAATGCAGCTACCTTGTCATTGCCAACAGCACCAAATACAACACGCTTCACCATCCACAAGGTGTAAGCCGCTCCAATAATCAGAGTCGTTGCGGCCAGGAAGGCAAACCAGAAATCGGCACGGAAGCTCGCAAGGATAACCATGAACTCACCTACGAAACCTGAAGTGCCTGGCAGCCCCGCATTGGACATGGCGAAAAACACCATAAAGCCCGCAAAGATTGGCATGGTATGAACAACACCACCATAGTCAGCAATATTACGACTGTGGACACGGTCGTAGAGCACACCAACGCAGAGGAACATTGCAGCAGAAATAAAGCCATGCGATACCATCTGGACCATACCGCCTTCCATACCGAGAATAGCACCACCACTGGTGTCACTGTTCTGAGCAATCATAAAGACGATAAAGAAGCCGAGTGTCACAAAACCCATATGCGCAATCGATGAATAAGCAATCAGCTTTTTCATATCCTGCTGAACCAACGCGACAAAACCGATATAGACCACAGCAATCAGCGACATGGTGATGATCAGCCAGTCGAGATGATTACTTGCATCCGGTGTAATCGGCAAACTAAAACGAAGGAAACCATAACCACCAATCTTCAACATGATTGCAGCTAGAATAACTGAACCACCCGTCGGCGCCTCAACATGCGCATCGGGCAACCAAGTGTGAACCGGCCACATCGGTACTTTGACGGCAAAGGCCATAAGAAAAGCAATAAAGATCAAAATCTGTACATCCAGCCCCATCTTCAAATCATGGAACGCCAGGATATCGAAGCTATCTGCCTGGAAATACATGTAGATCAATGCGACCAACATGAATACCGACCCAAAGAAGGTATACAGGAAGAATTTGATTGTTGCATAGACGCGATTCGGACCACCCCATACACCGATGATCAGGAACATCGGTATCAGCATCGCTTCCCAGAATACATAGAACAACATGGCATCCAGCGCAGAGAAGACACCCACCATGACACCTTCCATAATCAGGAATGCCGCCATGTAATGAGAGGGCTTGTACTGTATAACTTCCCAACCTGCGATGATCACAAAAATAGAGATGAACGTGGTGAGGATGATCAATGGCATGGAGATACCATCAACACCCAGGTAATACTCTATCTTAAACAGCTCAATCCAGGGTGCACGCTCAACAAACTGCATACCGGCAGTAGAAGAGTCAAACCCCGAATAAAGCGGCAAGCTCACTAGGAAAGTGAGGATCGCAATAACCAGTGCCGTCCAGCGCGTCGCATTGGCGGCTTTATCGCCACTTGCGAGCACCAGAATGCCACCAATAATTGGGAGCCAAATGGTCAAACTGAGAATGGGCCAGTCTGCTAACATGCGATGCGTCCTACCTAACTTAAGCGATCACGAACCAGGTCAGCAAAACAAGCAGACCCAGTATCATGGCAATTGCGTAATGGAAAAGATAACCCGTCTGGATATTACGTACCCAGCCAGCGAAGCGTCCTATTGAACGCGCAGAGCCATTGATGATCAGGCCATCAATAAGGCCTTTGTCGCCAATGTTCCACAACAGTTGTCCGATGCCCCGACTGCCCCCGGCAAACAGCGCCTGGTAGGTCTCATCAAAACCGTATTTTTTATCAAGAATCTGATAGATGCCGACGCTTTCAAAGCGCTTCTTCCAGCCAGCAGCAAGTTCAGGTTTCTTAATATAGAAGATGAAGGCTACTGCCACACCCGAGGCCGCCAACAGTGTTGGGAGGCCGAAAATGCCATGAGTAAAGAAGGCCCAGGTACCATGGAAGCCAATCGCCGACAGCGTGTCATGTTCAGGTAGAACAAAAATCGCGTCCTTGAACCATTCGCCAAACACCATGCTATCGACGGTAAACATACCTATAAATAGCGAAGGTACGGCTAGCAGTATAAGCGGAATAGTCACTACCCAAGGTGACTCATGTAAATGCGCCTTGGCATGCTCATCTCTTGGACCTTTACCATGAAAGACCAGGAAGTACATGCGGAAACTATAGAGCGCGGTTATAAAGACACCTGAGACAACGGCAAAGTAAGCATAGCCAGATCCAGCAATGGATGAGTGATGCACTGCTTCAATAATGGCGTCTTTCGAGAAGAACCCGGATGACCCCGGCAGACCGATCAGGGCCAGCGAGCCAATCAATGAGGTTATCCAGGTGATGCGCATGTACTTACGTATGCCACCCATGTTACGGATGTCCTGATCATGATGCATACCGATAATGACTGAACCTGCAGCAAGGAACAGCAGCGCCTTGAAGAAGGCGTGTGTCATCAAATGGAATACACCAGCCGCGTAAGCCGATACACCCAAAGCAACCATCATATAGCCCAACTGGGACAGTGTTGAGTAGGCAACGACACGTTTGATGTCATTTTGAACAATACCGATCAAACCAGTGAATAGCGCTGTGGTAGCACCAATCACCAAGACAAAGGTCAATGCTGTTTCTGATAACTCATACATTGGTGACATACGCGCCACCATAAAGACACCGGCGGTTACCATAGTGGCCGCGTGAATCAGCGCTGAGATGGGTGTCGGGCCTTCCATTGAATCGGGCAGCCACACATGCAGTGGAACCTGAGCCGACTTACCCATGGCACCGACAAACAGGCAGATACAGATCACAGTCATCAAAGACCAACCGGTATCACCGATTAGCGTGATCTGTGTATCAGCCAAGCCTGGAGCCAACTTAAATACCTCGGCATAGTCCAGACTATTGGTGTACATGGCTACAGCGGCAATACCTAAGATAAAGCCAAAGTCACCAACACGGTTGACCAAGAAGGCCTTCAGGTTGGCAAATATTGCAGTCTCACGCACTGACCAGAAACCGATCAACAGATAGGAGACGAGGCCAACCGCTTCCCAGCCAAAGAACAGCTGTAGGAAGTTATTTGACATCACCAGCATCAACATCGAGAAAGTGAACAACGAAATATAGCTGAAGAAACGCTGATAGCTGTTAGTGCCAGCCAGACTCCCCTTCGGCCAATTCTCTTCATCGTGTGCCATATAACCGATGGTATAGATATGCACACAGAAAGAGACAAAGGTCACAACGACCATCATCATCGCTGTTAACTGGTCAACTAAAAAACCAACTTCCATGCGAATGCCGTCACTGACCATCCATACATACAAGCTGTCGTTATAAATTGAAGTCGTGCCGTTTATAAACTGCAACAAGACATAGATTGAGAGCAGCGCAGAAAGCCCTACACCACCACTGGCTACCCAGTGAGCACCCGCACGACCGATCTTGGAACCAAAGAAACCGGCGATGATTGCGCCAATCAGGGGCGCCAGCACGATAAGGAGATATATCTTTTCCATGCTTAACCCTTGAGTGTGTCTAGATCTTCAACATTAATGGTGCGTCGATTACGGAACAGCACCACAAGAATCGCCAGGCCAATTGCCGCTTCAGCCGCAGCAACCGTCAGGATAAAGAATACAAATACCTGCCCGACCGTATCCCCATGAAAATGAGAGAAGGCGATAAAATTCATATTCACAGCCAGTAACATCAATTCAACGCACATCAACAAGATAATGACGTTTTTACGATTTAGAAAAATACCGGTCACGCTGAGTGAGAACAGTATCGCGCCGAGTATGAGATAGTCAGAAAGTGCAATCATGTCAGTTCCAATCAATCCTCAGCTTCCATCTTGACCACCCGCAGACGGTCAGCCTTTTTCACCTTCACCTGCACAGATGGATCCTGGAACTTGGTTTCAGGACGCTTGCGCATGGTGAGACCGATTGCAGCGATAATACCAACCAGCAAAATGACAGCTGCAATTTCAAATGGGTACATATAGACGGTATAGAGTACGTTACCCAGCTCTTCAGTATTATTGTAACTGGGACCCTGCGCTGCCGGAGCGGGAACTTTATCCAACCCAAAGTTAGATGGCCCGACAACCATGAACATCTCGACCGCCATCACCAGGGCCACTAAAAGGCCAACCGGCATGTATTTAATAAATCCTGCCCGTAAGGTTGCAAGATCAATATCCAGCATCATCACAACAAACAGGAACAGCACCATTACAGCGCCGACGTAGACCAGAATGAGCACTATCGCCAAAAATTCTGCCTCAGCCAAAAGCCAGATACCGGCGCTGGAGAAAAACGCCAGCACAAGAAAAAGGGCTGAATGAACAGGGTTTCGCCGCGTTATCACCATTGTGGCTGCAAACACCAGAATGGCGGCAAATACATAAAAGACAAACTTTTCGAATGTCATGAGTGAGTCCAGTTTAAGATTTTATTAACCATTTTATCGGTACTTACCATCAGCCTGAATGCAGGCGGCAAGTGCAGGTTCATGCTTATCGCCGTGTTCCAGTAATTTTGCTTTTGTCATTACAGCATCTGTCCGATTCTCAAAGTGATACTCGTAGATCGGCGTCTCGACAATGGCATCAACAGGACAGGCTTCCTGACAGTAGCCACAGAATATGCACTTGAAAAGATCAATGTCGTAACGAGAGGTGCGCCGGGAGCCATCAGGCAGTGGCGGTGAAACCTCAATCGTAATAGCTGCTGCGGGACAGGTTGCCTCGCATAACTTACAGGCGATACAACGCTCTTCGCCGTTTTCATAACGTCTCAGCGCATGCAACCCCCTGAATCTTGGCGAAATAGGTGCCTTCTCTTCAGGGTACTGGACCGTAAATTTCTTTTTGAACATGTAGCTGCCAGTCACCCTCAAACC
>JAPHUE010000028.1 GCA_026196795.1 Sedimenticola sp. | reverse complement strand
GTAAGCTGGTTGATGCGTGCGGTCAGCAGGGCAACCTGGACCTCAGGGGAACCGGTGTCGTTCGCAGCCTGTGCATATTCGTCAACAATCGCCTTTTTCTGTTCTGCATTAAATGCCATTTTCATTTCCTCACTGTAAGTAAATAGAAAATCCGCGCCCGACAAGTGGGATCAGACGGCGGACAGTACCCGCAAATGCGAGCGGTTTGGATCACCGCGCAGCCAGGCAAGGCCGCTTGGGATCAGTAAACGTGGGATTATGATGGGTTTTGTCTCGTCAATCAAATGGTTGCGACTTATTCCGCCATTAAACGGCTATATCATCCGTTTTGGAGCGACCCGCCCATCATCCAGTATCTCACCTACACCCAGAAATTTATCCAGGTGATCATAAATTCTAACGCGACCCTCTGTGGGCGCCTTTGGCACAATAACTGGTTGCCCCTGCCCTAAGTAGAAAGCCGCATCACTACTTAAACGTACTTCGGGCCAATCAATAAGCGCACTATCCACAGGCAACAGCAAGGCGTCCAACGCGTCTTTCCCCGATTCCGCGATACGCTCTAGCGTCGCCATGTCAACCATCGCCTCACCAGAGAAAGGGCCTACCTGTGTTCGCCTTAGTCCAATGACATGTGCACCACAACCCAGTGCCTCGCCAATATCTTCAGCCAGGGTCCGAATATATGTTCCCTTACTGCAATGCACTTCCAATTCAAACTCGGGCAACTCAGTGCCTAGCAGCTTTATCTCATGAATGGTCACTTTACGCGGCTCACGCTCAACCTCAACGCCTTCACGTGCGAGCTTATAAAGCCGTTCACCCTGGTGTTTCAGGGCAGAATACATGGGGGGAATTTGCGCAATTTCGCCGAGAAATTGATCCAGTGCTGAGCGTAGCGCCTCTAAGGTAACTGCATCAGTCGAGCGCTGCTGAAGCAACTCACCTTCGGAATCACCTGTTGCGGTAGTTTCGCCCAGCTTAACCCTGACCCAATAACGCTTATCAGCGTCGAGCAGGAAAGCCGAAACCTTGGTTGCGCCGCCAAAACAGATGGGTAGCAACCCGGTAGCCAATGGATCAAGACTTCCTGTATGCCCTGCCTTATTCGCGTAAAACAGGTGCTTCACCTTCTGCAAGGCCTTGTTGGAGCTTTCACCTAACGGCTTATCAAATAACAGGATGCCCTGGACATTACGTCCACGTTGACGTCTACGCCCCATCAATCACTTCGCTCATCATCTGATTCATGATGATCTGACTGCACAGCCTGCTCAATCAAACTGGAAAGACGACTACCCCTCTCAATGGAGTCATCATGAACAAAGTGCAATTCGGGCACAATGCGCATGCGAATCCGTTGAGCCAGCTCGTGACGCAATTTTGGAGCCGCCTGTTTCAGTGTCTTGGTCACCGCCTGTTGATCCAACTCACCACCAAGGAAGGTAAAAAACACCTTGGCGTGAGAAAAATCACGGGCCACCTGAACCGCCTGAATTGTCACCATACCCAGCTTTCGGACATCAAAGCTTGTACGGACCAGCTCAGCCAATTCACGCTGAACCTGCGCACTTACCCGGTCAGTTCTTTTAAACTCACGCGCCATTAGTCAATTCGCCCAGCGTTACAGTTGGCGTGCAATTTCGGTACGTTCAAATACTTCGATCTGATCACCCGGCTGAACGTCATTGTAGTTTTTCACACCGATACCACACTCGGTACCCGACTTCACTTCCATGACGTCATCTTTGAGTCTGCGGAGTGATTCGAGTACGCCTTCGTAGATAACCACGTTATCACGCAACACACGAATTGGATTATTCCGTTTAACCGCACCCTCAACTACCATACAACCAGCGATTGCACCCAGTTTGGAAGAGCGGAACACATCCCGCACCTCAGCCAGACCAACAATCTCTTCACGCACTTCAGGTGAAAGTAGACCAGACAATGCACTCTTCACATCATCAATTACTTCATAAATGATGCTGTAGTAACGAATATCCAGACCACGATCTTCCGCCGCACGACGGGCAGCCGCATCAGCACGCACATTAAAGCCTATAACAAAGGCATCTGATGTGGCGGCCAGATTGATATCCGTCTCGTTGATACCACCAACTGCGGAAGCAACAACTTTAACCTTCACTTCATCCGTGGAGAGCTTCATCAGCGACTCACGCAAAGCCTCGACACTACCCTGTACATCAGCCTTGATAATCAGGTTGATAATGCCAACATCACCTTCGGACATCTTGGCAAAAAATTCATCCAGCTTGGCGGCTTTCTGAGCGGCCAAACGATTATCACGGTTAGTCTCCTGACGCATAGCCGCCAGCTCACGTGCCTTT
>JAPHUE010000257.1 GCA_026196795.1 Sedimenticola sp. | reverse complement strand
TAATGTGGCGGAGAGACAGGGATTCGAACCCTGGGAGGGCTACAAACCCTCGCTGGTTTTCAAGACCAGTGCATTCAACCGCTCTGCCATCTCTCCAAATTTTTGAGACGCGCAATATACCCGATCCTCAATCGTTACGCCAGTACTTCGGACGACTAATTTTAATCTTGAAATATTGATCTTCCGCCACAATTCATTATGCTATGATCATTCTATCTATCTTGAACCAACTGATTATCATGTAGTCATAGTAAGAGACTGTTTGATATAACAAATTGCGTAACCATTGGAATAATTGGAGAAAATGCAACATGAATCGTTTTAACCAGACTATCGCACAGCCGGCACAAAGTGCACTGGCGGTAAATAAAGTTATCAAAAACACCTATATGCTGTTATCTGCCACACTGCTATTCAGTGGCGTAATGGCTATGGTTTCCATGTTTTTTGCTATGCCTCCAATCGCCTATATAGTTTCGGTAATAGGCGCTATGTTACTTGGCATGTTCGTTTTGCCACGTACAGCCAACTCTTCAGCCGGACTGGGGGTTATCTTCCTGATTACCGGTATGCTTGGCTTTGGGCTTGGTGCCATCCTGACGCTCTATCTGCAGATGCCACATGGTCCTCAGACCATCGCAACAGCACTAGGCGGCACTGGCGTGATCTTCCTCGGCCTCTCAGGCTATGCATTGACCAGCAAACGTGATTTCAGCTTCATGGGCGGTTTCGTTTTCGCTGGCATGCTGGTGATGATGGTGGCCATCATTGCGAATATCTTCCTACACCTTCCGTTCCTGTCACTGGCTATCTCTGCTGGCGTCATGCTGCTCATGAGCGCCTATATCCTGTTCCAGACCAGCCAGATGATGAATGGTGGTGAAACCAACTACATCTTTGCGACCTACAGCCTGTATATGGCAATCTTCAACATCTTTATTTCACTGTTGCAGATCCTGGGTGTATTTGGCGGGGATGACTAATCGGCTGACCTGATTCAATCAGCAGGCACAAACCCCGGCGATTGACCGGGGTTTTTGTTGGGAGGTAACAATGGACAACATCTGGCTTCAGATCGCCATGGCCGTCACCATCGGCATGATGCTCTTCTTTCTGTTCCCCAGGGCAATGCACTGGATGAAGAATGGACCCAAGGCTGAACAGGGGGACTGGATGGCCGCCGTCATACCCTTGCTGGCCGTGGTAGCCTTTGTGATCTTACTGGTTATGCTTGTCTAATTGACGAGTACAGCCAATAAAAAACGCGGCATGATAGCCGCGTTTTTTGTTATTTGGCCTGTACTGATCAAGCCAGACGATCTATCCCACCCATGTAGGGCTTCAGAACATCCGGAACAATAATACTGCCGTCGGCTTGCTGATAGTTCTCAATCACCGCGACCAGTGTTCGCCCAACCGCAAGACCAGATCCGTTCAGAGTATGGGCCAGTTCGGGTTTACCCGTTTCCGGATTGCGCCAGCGAGTCTGCAGACGCCGAGCCTGAAAATCTTCGAAGTTAGAACAGGATGATATCTCTCGATAGGTATTCTGAGCAGGCAACCAGACTTCTATATCATAGGTTTTTGCAGCCGAGAAACCGATATCACCCGTACAGAGAGTGACCACCCGATACGGCAGTTCCAGTCGCTGAAGAATGGTCTCCGCATTACCTGTGAGAGTTTCCAGTGCCGCGTAGGATTCAGACGGTCTGGCGATCTGTACCATTTCCACTTTTTCGAATTGATGCTGTCGTATCATTCCCCGGGTATCACGCCCGTATGAGCCGGCCTCACTGCGGAAACAAGGTGTCTGTGATACCCACTTTCGTGGCATATCCCCATCTTCAATAATATCGCCACGTACCAGATTGGTTACAGGTACCTCAGCAGTAGGAATCAGGTAATAGGGAAACTCACCGGCGAGTTTGAACAGGTCCTCTTCAAACTTGGGCAACTGCCCTGTCCCCTGCAGGCTTTCGGCATTGACCATGAACGGGACATAGGCCTCTGTATAGCCATGCTCTGTAGTGTGGGTGTCCAGCATAAACTGAGCCAGCGCCCGATGCATACGCGCCAGTGGTCCTTGCATGGTGACAAAGCGTGAGCCGGTAATCTTGGCGGCAGTTTCAAAATCCATCCAGCCTTTCGCACTGCCCAGGTCAACGTGATCCTTTGGCTCAAAATCAAACACCCGGGGCTCACCCCAACGACGCTCTTCCCGATTGTCGTCTTCATTTTTACCATCGGGTACCGAGTCATGCGGAATATTGGGAATGCCGAGTGCAATCTCCTGGAGCTGGGCTTGCACACTGTTTAGCTCATCCTGCGCAGCCTTGAGCTTGTCTCCCAGGTTGGCCACTTCATCAAGCAAGGGTTGTATATCTTCCCCTGCTGCCTTGGCCTTTCCTATCTGCTTGGAGCGGCTGTTGCGCTCATTTTGCAGCTCCTGCGCCGCAACCTGCAGATCTTTTCTCGATGCCTCTAGCGCCTTAATTCGCGCAATATCCAGATCCACGCCACGACGTTTCAGTTTCGCCGCAGTCTCTTCAAGTTCATTTCTCAGTAAACGAGGGTCGAGCATTTTTTATTCACCACTATTCACATAGGCGGGCCAACTGACAAGGTGGCCCGGTTTTATTAAAGGATCAAGATGTTTAAGTACCGTAGCAACTTTCTCTGATTGGTCGAAAAACTCAAGCACAATCGGCAGATCCAGGGACATATCCAGCATGGTGGACGAATGTATTCTGCCTGATTGACCAAAACCGGCAATACCTCGAAAGGCTGTTACGCCGGCCACCTGCTCCTGATCATGCAGTAACTCAAGAATCTGTTGATATTGATGCTG
>JAPHUE010000158.1 GCA_026196795.1 Sedimenticola sp. | reverse complement strand
TGGCCGGGCTAAAGACCCCGGCTTTTTTGTGGACGGAAAGATGCTACACGACTTGTGGGTTGCCCTGGCACTATTGTTGGTGATTGAAGGAATTATTCCCTTTCTGAGTCCTGGTGCCATGAAAAATATGATGAAGGCTGTCGCAGAGATGGATGATAAATCTTTAAGGATCAGTGGCTTGTTTAGTATGGTCCTGGGTGTAATCGCACTCTATCTTGTGAACTGAGTTGAGAAAAAAATGAACAATGTACACTGGTTGCTGCCCGAGGGTATTGATGAGCTGTTACCTCCCAAGGCACTCCTGCTAGAGAAGAAGCGGCGTGATCTGCTTGATCTCTTCAATAGTTGGGGATACGACCTGGTTCAACCCCCACTTATCGAATATTTGGAGTCACTGCTGACAGGAGCTGGCGGTGATCTGGATCTTCGAACATTCAAGATTACGGATCAGATTACCGGGCGAACGCTCGGTATCAGGGCTGATATTACCCCTCAGGCCGCGCGCATTGATGCGCATCAATTGCGCCGGGAAGAGCCGACCCGACTCTGTTATGTCGGTACTGTGCTTAATACCCGTACAGATGGATTTGCCGGTTCCCGATCTCCTTTACAGATTGGTGCCGAACTCTATGGTCACACGGGTGAAGAGAGTGATCAGGAGATTCTCTGCTTAATGCTGGAAACCCTGTCTAAAGCGGGAATAGAGCATGTTTATATTGATCTTGGACATGTGGGCATATTTCGCGGCCTCGCAAGAGAGAGTGGTCTTGATAAGCAGCAGGAATTAGAGTTGTTCGATGCGCTTCAGCGAAAAGCTGTGACTGAAATTGATGCTATATTGTCGGGTTATGCACTCTCATCAGAGCATCATCAAAGGCTGGCATCGCTGGCGAGCCTGAGTGGTGATGATGCATTAGTCAGAGCGAGAGAGTCGCTCAACGGTGCCGGTGAGGATGTTTTATCGGCATTAGCCCAGTTGGAGCGGCTCGCTGAACTTCTGGAAGAGCAGCGTCCTGATGTGCCGGTACATTTTGATCTGGCCGAATTGCGCGGTTACCACTATCATACTGGGGTTGTGTTTGCGGCTTTTGTTCCCGGTCTGGGTCAAGAGATTGCACGAGGTGGCCGGTATGATGATATCGGTCAGCTGTTTGGCCGTGCGCGCCCAGCCTGCGGTTTCAGTGCCGATCTGAAAATGCTGATGGGGTTGAGTGAACCTGAGAATTTAACTGAACAGTCCGGCATCTATGCACCGGCTGATGATGATCCATTACTACGTAAACGTGTTAGCGATCTACGAGCTAAAGGACATCGGGTTATTGTTGCGCTCCCTGGCCAGATTGGGGATGCCAGTACAATGAGTTGTGGGGAGGCCTTGGTAAAACAAGGTACGGAGTGGGTAATCAAGTCACTATCAAAGTGACGGGTTATCTCTAAATTACGTATTGAAGAGTACGAACATGGGCAAGAATGTAGTAATAATTGGTACCCAATGGGGTGACGAAGGCAAGGGTAAAATTGTTGACCTGCTGACGGATCGCGCTGAAGCTGTGGTTCGGTTTCAGGGTGGCCATAATGCCGGTCATACCTTGGTCATCGAGGGTAAGAAAACCGTTTTACACCTGATTCCATCGGGTATATTGCGAGACGGCGTCCGCTGTCTGATTGGTAATGGCGTGGTGTTGTCCCCCAGTGCTCTTCTTGAAGAGATGGATGTGCTTAAACAGAATGGTGTGCCTGTTCTTGAGCGTTTGGGTATCAGCGAGTCCTGCCCGCTCATTCTTCCTTACCACATCGCATTGGATCAGGCGCGTGAAATGGCGCGTGGTAAAAAGGCCATTGGTACTACCGGTCGCGGTATTGGTCCAGCCTATGAGGACAAGGTTTCACGTCGCGGTATCCGGTTTGGTGAGCTCTGCGATGTGCCTGTCTATACAGAACGCCTGCGTGAAGTCATGGAGTATCATAATTTCACGCTAGTCAACTATTTTAAGGCCGACGCTGTAGATTTTCAGCAGGTACTGGATGAGTCATTGGCCCAGGCTGAAATTTTGACTCCGTTGATTGAGGATGTGACTGGTACCCTGCATCAGATGCGTGCTAATGGTCAGAACGTGATGTTTGAGGGCGCGCAGGGTGCGCTGTTGGATATTGATCACGGCACCTATCCTTATGTGACTTCCTCTAACACCACCGCTGGCGGAGCGGCCAGTGGTAGTGGTGTTGGACCTTGCCACATCGATTATGTGCTGGGAATTGTCAAAGCTTATACTACCCGTGTTGGTGCGGGTCCATTCCCAACAGAACTGTTTGATGATGTGGGTGATTACCTAGGCCAGAAAGGACATGAGTTTGGCGCCACCACGGGGCGGAAACGTCGTTGCGGATGGTTGGATGCGGTTGCCCTGAAGCGCTCGCTCGAGATCAACAGCGTAACCGGCATGTGCATTACCAAACTCGACGTGTTGGATGGTCTGGAGACGATCAAGGTGTGTACTTCCTATAAGCTGGATGGTGCCGAAGTGTCTGTACCGCCTGTAGGTGCCGATGGTTTTGAAAAGTGCGAACCGATCTATATGGAGATGCCTGGCTGGAGTGAGTCTACAATTGGTGTTTCCAATGTTGATGGTCTGCCGGAAAATGCCCGCCGCTACCTGAGTAAACTGGAAGAGCTGACCGGCGTGCCTGTCGATGTCATCTCAACAGGACCTGATCGTAAAGAGACTATTGTTGTGCGTCATCCATTTGATGCTTAAACAAAAACGACACAACAAGTGAACACAAACGGGGCATTGCGCCCCGTTTGTGATTAAACCAGACTCTAAACGCCTAAAAAACGCTTTTAAAGATATTCAGAAATAAGGGTACACATATCTTATAATTATCTGTACAATCCCGCGCCTTCTCCATCTCCACACTCCATTGAGCTTCTTCGGTGGATACAACACCCTCCAGAGGTATCACTATGGACACATCACCGGCCATTCCAGGTTTTGACACATTCGGCTTATCGCCAGCAATTTTAAAGGCGATTCAGGATCAGGGCTATGAAACACCTACGCCCATTCAGGCTGCTTGTATAAAGGAATTGCTGGCAGGAAATGATGTGCTCGGACAAGCGCAGACAGGTACGGGTAAAACCGCTGCTTTTGCTCTGCCGCTGTTAAGTAATTTGAAACTCGGCGCCAGTGATCCCCAGATCCTTATTCTTGCGCCGACCCGTGAGCTGGCCCTCCAGGTAGCTGAGGCTTGTCAAAGCTATGCAAAACACATGGGTGGTTTTCATGTGCTCCCGATCTATGGTGGGCAGAGTATTGGCCTACAGTTACGGCAACTGAAGCGCGGTGCTCAGGTCATTGTTGGAACACCGGGTCGAGTCATCGACCACATGAAGCGGGGCACACTCAAACTGGGTGGACTGCAAAGCCTGGTACTTGATGAAGCAGATGAAATGCTCAAGATGGGCTTTATTGACGAGATTGAGTGGATATTTGAGCAGGCACCGGCTGAACGCCAGGTTGCCCTGTTTTCTGCCACAATGCCCGATGCCATTAGAAAGGTTGCCAAGAAGTACCTGCAGAAACCCGTCGAAATAAAGATCAAATCAAAAAGTGAGACCGTTACCGCGATCGACCAGGTCCACTATGTTGTTACGCGCCACCATAAGATGGATGCCATGACGCGAATCCTCGAGGTGGAAGAGTTCGATGGCATGATTGTCTTTGTCAGGACCAAGCTTGCAACTGTTGAAGTCGCGGATAAGCTGGAAGCGCATGGATTTGCAGCTGAAGCGTTGAATGGCGATATGAATCAGGATATGCGTGAACGTACCATTGATCGATTAAAGAAAGGCAAGCTTGATATAGTGGTAGCAACCGATGTTGCTGCGCGAGGTTTGGATGTTCAGCGTATCAGTCACGTGGTGAATTTTGATATCCCGAATGACCCTGAGTCCTACGTCCACCGAATTGGCCGGACTGGCCGAGCCGGACGCAAGGGTAAGGCTCTGCTCTTTGTCCAGCCACGTGAGCAGCGTTTGCTTAAAACGATTGAGCGAACAATCCGGCAGCCAATACCTGCTATGCAACTGCCTACGGCAGGTGACTTGAGTGAGCATCGAATAGACCGCTTTGTTCAAACCTTACGGGATACATTAGCGGAGCAGGATCTGGATTATTATTACGGATTAGTCAGTCGCATGGAGCAGGAGCAGGAGATGAGCATCAAGGATATTGCTACTGCTCTGACTTATCTGGGACAAAAAAACAGGCCGTTTATTGTTAAGGAAGTAACGCCTTCCCGTGATAAAAGAGGCGAGTCTCGTGGTCAAAAAGAGCGGGGAAGCTACCAGGGTGAGAGTAAACCACGGGACCGGTCTGCCAAGAAACCAAGGGGCTCGAAGAAAAGCGACGTCCCAATGGAAACCTATCAGTTACAAGTCGGTTCTGTGCATGGCGTAAGTCCAAGAGAAGTAGTAGGGGCGCTTGCCAATGAAGCTGGCCTGGATGGGGCACTTATAGGTCGAATAGAAATAGCCGAGCAACACACCCTGGTTGATTTGCCGGAGGGTATGCCCGGTGATGTGTTCAAACATCTCCAGCGGGTTTATGTCTGTAATCAACCGCTGAGACTGAAGAAGTACCGTACAGAGGCATCTCAACAGGATAAACCAAAGTCAGGTAAACCCGTAAAAGAGAAGAAAAAACGGGAAAAAAAACCGAAACAGAAGAAAGCCAAACCTGTAGCAGAGTAATAACCCCTCAAAGATAGAGGCCGTATATAGGCCTCTATCGGATATACTGTTAAGGAATAATAGTAGGGTCCAACCCATCGATAAAAAGCGGGTCTAGGACTTTAAAAGCAGGGAGGAAAGATGAATCTGATGAAAACAGCTATTCTGGCAATAGTGTTATATCACGCCACAGTCAGTGCAGAGCTTGATGTACAGATCACCCGTGATATCGCCCAGTTCCAGGTAGCCCACGGCACCCAGCAGATTACGGTTAAGCGTAATCAAGACCGCACGGCCACACTAACAAACGATTTTGCACTCACCTCCAGGCCCTGTCCGCCTTTTTGTGCGCAACCCATGCAAGCGGCCCCTGGGGTCATGACAATGGGTGAGGTCGAGCTGGTTGAATTCATGAGTAGCGATCTGGCTGACGGATCAGGCGTTTTGGTTGATGCTCGAACACCTGATTGGCATGCCAGGGGTACTATCCCTGGCTCAGTCAACATACCTTTTACTCATCTCAATCCCGCACAGGGGGCTGATGATATTACGCTGGGTGAAGCTTTGGTTCAGCTCGGTGTTACTGAGAGTGATGATGGCTGGGATTTCTCCAAGGCAAAAAAAGCTGTTCTCTGGTGCAATGGCCCTTGGTGCGGTCAATCACCGACTGCGATAAAAGGGATACTCAGTATCGGCTATCCTGCTGAAAAACTGTTCTACTATCGGGGGGGGATGCAGGTCTGGCAGGTATTTGGCCTACCCACAGTTACCCCCGATGGGCAATTGATCGAAGATTAGATCGGTTTGGCATTAGGCCCGGGAGATGAATTTTCCTGTGCCGGTATTAATCTTGATAACTTCACCGGGCTCTAGATATTCAGGCACCTGTATCTCCAGACCGGTGGTCAGTGTGGCGGGCTTGGTTCTGCCTGTTGCCGTTGAACCTTTGATTCCCGGCGCTGTGTCTGTGATGGTCAGGCTAACTGATTGTGGCAGCTCAATGCCCATTAATACGCCATCAACAATCAACGCGGTAATACCCTCAAGCCCCTCTGTCAGATAGCCGATCTGCTCTTCAATATCCTCCCGGTTGATGGTGTACTGACTGTAATCTTCCATATCCATGAAGTTATACATATCGCCATCAAGATAGGAGTACTGAACCTGCGGGCGAAGGCAGTCGATGCTTTTCAGCATGTCATCGCCTTTGAAAGACTCGTCCAGTTTCTGCCGCGTTTGTAGGTTGGTGAAGCGGACTTTATAGAGTGTAGCGGCACCCCGTGAAGAGGGGCTTTTTGCTTCCACCTGTTTTACGGCATGAGGTGTACCATTAATGTCTACAATAACACCACGTTTCAGATCACAAGCTTTTGGCACAATACAACTCCTCGACTGATTTAGTGGCCCGAGTATATCAGATGTAATCGTGACCCTAGCAAGGAGATGAGTGAGAAAAATTAAAGAGACTCTGATGCTTTAGGCGCTAACTCGATAGTAATATGATCGGGTCGGTCACCGACTAATTTCCTAACATAAACCTCATCAAAACTGTTCTTACTGAACCGGATACATGGGAGTAAAGCCGAAGAAAAAGGCCATTTAAAAAGCGTAAATTTACTGTATACAGGGTTGGGGCGGGTTAAATGTTATCAATCTGTAGAGTCGACGTGGAGTATCTGGTTAAGGGCGCTTTCATTGCGAATAAGGTCTTTCAGGGTGTAATGATCCAGCGCCGTGAAAAAGGCTTCCTGGGCCTCACGCAGAATGCCGGTCAGGCGACAGGCCGGTACAATTTTACAATCACAACTCTCTCGACTGAAACATTCGACCAGC
>JAPHUE010000110.1 GCA_026196795.1 Sedimenticola sp. | reverse complement strand
GGTTGGCACTGTTCGTCTGGCTGTCGTCCATACGCGCTCCTTTTGGGTGAGTTTAGAGGGAGTAGTACGCAAATACCATACCCATTTACTGTGGTTATTGTCAGGTCGGTCGGTTTAGACAAATTGTCGCGACATTTTATGGCTTATCACCCATTGCGTTGGTTCTATTTGACCCAGCTGCTGCTGCTGGCTGTGACATTTTGCCGCAATTTTCAGCTTGCCATTCACTCGCTTCCTGATGTCAGACCGTTGTTAGCTGCGACTGCAGGGCAAGATGCCGGCGCTGGTATGGTCTTTGCGTTGCAGGTGTGACATAGCGCGTACTAAAAGGTGGTCTGTCATGTTTCAAGAGCCTCATGGAGATCTTGATGAAGCTGTACCTTCTCAATTTCTGATCTCGGTTGTAATGGAGTGCACACCCTCGGAGAGTCCCTGGCTGGATGCCAGTTGGGAAGCGGTGGGGGTAACGGCCCAATTGTGGGATGAAGAGACCCCGAAGAGCCAAGTGACGTTGATTCACGAGCAGGGTGAAACGAAGCAATATCTCAATAGTGGCTTCCGACTGCACTTGTATGTCGACGAGTGCGAAAGCTATTACCACAATCTCTGTTCCCCCTCTCCCAGCTGTTTTGTGATTGCGACCGAAGATGATGAGGGTGTACCTGTCCCGAAGATTGTCTCCCTCAGCTTTGATGAGGCACATGCCTATCTGGAGGTGGAGGAGCAGGTTTATGCCGTTGCCATGCCGCCAGAGCTCTATCGTTGGTGCGAGCTGTTTGTGCTCAATCACTATGTACCGGAACTGAAAAAGAAACGTCGGTTAACTGACTGGAAGCAGGGTGAGTCGCAGGGGGGCGCACAATGAGTGATCAGGATTCCAAGCTTGTTGATTCGGATAGGCAGGGTGGCTTTGTATCCCGCTGGTCACGGCTGAAGCAGGCATCGTTGCAGCAGCAGAATGAAGCCGCGGCTGTTGTCGTCGACGAGGGGATTCCAGAACCTGAAGCCCCCCCGCTTTGTGATGAGGATATGCCGCCTATTGAATCACTCACTGAAGAGTCCGATTACAGTGGTTTTTTATCGGAGAAGGTGAGCGATGCCTTGCGCCAGCAGGCCCTTCGGAAATTGTTTCACAGCGCGTCATTCAATGTCTGTGATGGCCTGGATGATTATGCCGAGGACTTTACCAACTTTGCCAAGTTAGGCTCGATTATCACATCCGATATGCGACATCAGATGGCGGTAGCAAAAGAGAAGCTGGAGGCGGCCCTGGAGTCTGGGAAGGCCGATGAAGTGAATACTGAAGCAGGAGAACGCACGGCAGAGGCTGAGGCTGTAGTTGCTGAGGATGTCCAGAAAGAACCTCTGGCAATCGAGGCTCAGGATGCAGATGTTGATTTAGATTCGAATGATTTGCTCGTAAGCGAACAACCGGAACCAGAAGGCAGGACAGATCAATGAGTGACCAGATAGCAGATTCAACGAAAGTCAGAAATGCCAGGGCCCGTGATGCGGCGCTGCTGGCTGCGCAATCCGTGGTTCTTGAGCCGACAGACCTGGTGGAGTTTCAGTCACGGGGACGTGTGATTGTGATTGGCAATGTCGAGGCGCAGGAGTTTGCACCACGCTTGACAACACCGTTACAGCCGCAGGTGTTGTTAATTGAAGGTGAAGAGCTGCCGGGTGTGCCGGTCATTTCACAGGGTGGTCGGTCGCTGCTGATTTCCGGGCATCTGGGCGCTTTTACCGTTCAGCTGGGTGAGCCAGGAAAGCCGAATGCGGAGACGCTCTCCGCCGATCTGATTCTGGATTTGGGTGTCACGCCGCAGCTGTCCATGCCCATGAAGCCGCCCGGTTATCTTGTTGCGGCCACCGATGAAACCAGCCTGGCCTCAGCCGCGGAACAGTTAGCTGATTTGGTGGGTGTCTTTGATAAGCCGCGCTATTTTAACTACGACGCATCGATTTGTGCGCATAAGCGTTCAGGGTACACGGCCTGTACCCGCTGTATTGATGCCTGTCCAGCTGATGCGATAAGTTCACTGCTCGAAAAAGTTTCGGTTGATTCCAATCTTTGTCAGGGTGGAGGCGTGTGCGCCACGGTTTGTCCCAGTGGTGCTATGCGATACAGCTACCCTCAAGCCAAAGATACGCTGGAGCAGGTCCGGCTGATGCTTAATCAGTACCACCAAGCGGGCGGCGTCGATCCGATTGTTGTTTTCACAACGGAGCAGGCGGGAGTCATCACTCCGCTTGCTGAGAATCTGCTCCCGGTACAAATCGAAGAGTTGGGCAGTGTTGGTCTTGAAGTGTGGCTCTCTGCGCTGGCCTATGGTGCCAGTCATGTTTTGTTGCTTGATGACGATGTGGTTCCAACGCGGGTATTAGATGCGCTACGGCAACAGCTTGTCACGTCCCAAGAGCTACTTACGGCTATGGGTTATCCAGAATCTGCCGTGAAACTGGTTAATCGTCATCTTTTGTCGGATACACCTGAACAGTTGATGCCGGCGATTGATTTTGCAAAATACTCGGGCTTGGGTGGCAAGCGACCAACCGTATACATGGCGATTGACCATCTGTTTGAACAAGCGGCGCGGGCGAAGCCGATGGCCACGCTCACGGTTGGTGCGCCCTTCGGTACAGCGCAGGTGGACGCCAAGGCGTGCACACTCTGTCTCTCATGTGTCGGGGCCTGTCCCGGCAAAGCATTAATGGCCGGCCAGGATGTACCACAGCTGCGTTTTATTGAGGCGAACTGTCTTCAGTGTGGCATGTGTACCCGTACCTGTCCTGAGGATGCCATATGGATCACACCGCGCTTGCTGTTTGACCGCGAGTCCAGAGCGAAGGTGCGGCTGTTGCATGAAGAGCCGCCATTCTGCTGTACCGAATGTGGCAAGCCATTCGCCACCCGTTCTGTGATCGAGAGCATGCTGAAGAAGCTTGAAGGCCACTGGATGTTCAAAGATGGTCGTTCAAAGAATCGTCTGACCATGTGTCAGGACTGCCGGGTGGTGGATATTGCGCAGGACCCGGAGGCGATGTCCCAGGGAATGATGGGCGAAACACTCCAATGATCCGAACGGCTTGGTTATTCCACTCCCTTTTGGTCATTTTTTTCCATGCCACATTGGCCCGTTGATTGCTCAATATAATTCCTGAGGAAGTTTTGATGGCAAATCAGAGTGAAGTGATGCAGACCGAATTGTTAGCCGGTAATGATAAAAACAACGAACTGCTCGCCAGCGGTGAGTCACTGCTCTCGGAAGAGCAGCATTATCGTTCAGGTGCCTACGGTGTGCTTGCTGCACTGCTGGGTAAAACGCCTGATCGGGCCATGCTGGATCGGATTGCGGGTTTTTCTTCTATCGATCAATCCGGTGGCGAGATGGCGCTTTCCATGTCCATGTTGGGGCTGGCAGCCGCTACGTGTCAGCCGGAATCGATTGATGATGAATTTCATGATCTTTTTATCGGTCTTGGCCGGGGCGAGCTGGTGCCTTATGGCTCCTGGTATCTGACGGGATTCTTGATGGAGCGTCCCCTTGGTCGGTTGCGTGATGATCTGGCGTCCATGGGTTTTCAGCGAGACGCTGATTGCCATGTGCCTGAAGATCATGTGGCGGCACTTTGTGAAGTGATGCAGATGCTGATCATTGACAATCAGTCACACGAGCAACAGGCAGACTTCTTTAATACACATATGTCGGGTTGGGTTAAGCGTTTTGCTACTGATCTCAGTGAAGCAAAATCGGCTGTTTTTTATCGGGCAGTCGGCCGCTTCGCGATCGCATTTTTTGAACTGGAAACGCGTTATCTGGCTATGCAGGTTTAATCACCCTTTTTCCCTCTCGTGGAGGAGATGCAATGAAAGACGATAAAAAACAGACGCTGGCAACCGATAGAAGAAAATTTCTTCGGGGTTCATTGATGACTGGTATGGGCGTGGCAGCCGCTGCAACACTGCCGGGCACTGTGTTGGCTGTCGAGAGTGAGGTTGCACCCAAAGAGGAAGGGCAGAAAGGGTATCACCTGACCCAGCATATCCTCGACTACTACAAAACAATGGCGAGCTGAGTGGCTCTGGTAGCGTAACAGGGGATTGAAATGAAATTGAAGAAACGATTAGATCAGAAGCCTGGACTGCGGTCAGAAGCGACTGAGCAAGCAACAGAAGCGAAAGGCAAGGCCATGAGCCGGCGCGACTTCCTGCGCAACTCCAGTCTGATGACGGGTGGCGCGGTTTTGGCTTCCGGGTTCACACCCGGCATCATGAAGAAGGTTGAAGCGAAATCGGCACCCGCAGGTTCGACTCAGCAGGTAAAAACCATCTGTACACACTGTTCCGTAGGTTGCGGCATTTTGGCGGAAGTACAAAACGGTGTCTGGACGGGACAGGAGCCGGCGTTTGATCATCCGTTTAATCGCGGTGCCCATTGTGCCAAGGGCGCCTCAGTGCGTGAACATGGGCACGGCGAGCGGCGTTTGAAATACCCTACCAAGCTGGTTGATGGTAAATGGAAGAAGGTCAGCTGGGACGAAGCGATTAATGAGATCGGCGACAAGATGTTGCAGATCCGTGAAGAGTCAGGGCCTGACTCTGTCTACTGGCTGGGTTCAGCCAAACACAATAATGAACAGGCCTATGCCTTTCGTAAATTGGCAGCCATGTGGGGCACCAATAACGTCGATCATCAGGCCCGTATCTGTCACTCCACTACCGTCGCCGGTGTAGCCAACACCTGGGGCTACGGTGCGATGACCAACTCTTATAATGATATACACCATTCACAGGCGATTCTGCTGATTGGCAGTAACCCGGCAGAGGCGCATCCCATTGCTCTGCAGCATATCTTCAAGGCAAAAGAGCAGAACAATGCGCCGGTGATTGTCATTGATCCCCGCTTCACTCGCACAGCCGCTCATGCGGATCACTTCCTGCAGATTCGCCCCGGAACGGATGTGCCGATTATCTGGGGTATGCTCTATCACATCTTCAAGAACGGCTGGGAAGACAAGGAGTTCATCAATCAGCGTGTTTATGGTTTAGAAGAGGTGAAGGCAGAAGTTGCCAAATGGAATCCTGAAGAGGTTGAGCGGGTCACCGGCGTGCCAGAGAATCAGGTCTTCGCTGCCGCTAAAGCCATGGCGGATAACCGTCCGGGCACGTTCATATGGTGTATGGGTGGTACACAGCACACCATTGGTAACAACAATACCCGTGCCTACTGTGCCTTCCAGCTGGCGCTTGGCAACATGGGTGTCTCTGGTGGCGGAACCAATATTTTCCGCGGCCATGACAACGTTCAGGGTGCAACAGATTTCTGCGTACTGTCTCACTCATTGCCTGGCTACTATGGACTCTCAGCAGGAGCCTGGGGTCACTGGTCCAAAGTCTGGGGCGTTGACCTGGACTGGATTAAAGGCCGTTTTGATTCTGGTAGCTATGAACAGAGCAAGGGCAAAGATGTCAGCCCGATGTACACCAAAGGTATCCCCGTTTCACGTTGGATAGACGGTGTGTTGGAAGAGAAGGGTAATATTGCGCAGAAGGATAACCTGCGGGCGATGGTGTTCTGGGGGCATGCACCCAATAGTCAGACCCGTGGTAAAGAGATGAAAACCGCCATGGAGAAGTTGGACATGATGGTGATCATTGATCCCT
>JAPHUE010000225.1 GCA_026196795.1 Sedimenticola sp. | reverse complement strand
GCTCAGGTGGCTGAGAGCGTCGAAACCTATGGCAAACATCTACCGTTGAAATCAACTGTGATTTTTGGTGGTGTAAAGATTAATCCGCAGATCGAAAAACTGCGACATGGTGTAGATATTCTGGTGGCGACTCCTGGTCGTCTGCTTGATCACGTTCAGCAGAAGACGCTGGATCTCTCAAAAGTAGAGATCCTGGTGCTGGATGAAGCGGATCGTATGCTGGATATGGGCTTTATTCATGATATCCGCAAGGTGCTGGCCCTGTTGCCAAAGAACCGACAGAATCTGCTTTTTTCCGCAACCTATTCTTCAGAGATCAAGACTCTGGCCGATCGTTTACTGGATAACCCAGTACTGATCGAAGTGGCGCGACGCAATACGGCTGCAGAAACAGTCGAGCAGCGGGTTTATTCGGTAGATCGTGAGCGTAAACGTGAACTGCTATCGCATTTGATCGGTTCAAAGAATTGGAAGCAGGTGTTGGTATTTACTCGTACCAAGCACGGGGCAAACAGGCTTGCACAGCAGCTTGAAAAGGATGGCCTGACCGCAGCTGCTATTCACGGAAACAAGAGTCAGGGTGCTAGAACGCGCGCATTGGCCGGTTTTAAACAAGGCGAAGTCCGTGTGTTGGTAGCAACTGATATTGCCGCTCGGGGTTTGGATATTGATCAGCTTCCCCATGTGGTTAATTTTGAATTGCCTAACGTGGCAGAAGATTATGTACATCGAATTGGCCGTACGGGTCGAGCGGGTAACGAGGGTGAGGCGGTTTCCCTGGTATGCGTCGATGAGAAAGGTTTATTGAGAGATATTGAGCGTTTGTTAAAACGTGAAATAACCAAGGAAGTTTTGCCGGGTTATGAGCCTGATCTCAGTATCAAGCCCGAGCCCATTCAGAATGGACGTGGTGGTGATCGCAATCGCGGACGGGGTCGCCAGCAACAAGCACAGCGACCCAGAAATAACAGCCAGAAATCGCGTGCAAATCGGAGTGATCGCGGCAATAGCGTACGCGCTGAAGGTGCGGGCGATAAAGTGAATGGAAATACACGGGTTGTTAAAGAGAGTCGGCCGCAACAAAAGAGCAGGACGGCTACAAACACATCTGCAAATAACTCTGCCAATGCAGCGCCGGCTTCAGCCAATAAGCGGAGGCGTCCCACTCAAAGGCGCGAGCGTGCCTCGCTGTTAGGTGGCTAAGTTCTAATTAATACAATTTAAGAAATAGCGCGCCGCAGGGTGGCTGTTGAGTATCAGCGATTGAAACCAATTCTGATACTCAGTGGCCATTCTACGGTGTGTGTTTGTTTAGGGTCACCCCACGCCTGTTCAAGTTGTTCGGATAACTTCGTGACGGGGTCTTCTCCTGTAGCCTCTATGTGACGCGTAACGGCCGACCAGGTACGCAGATAGCCCAGAAGGTGTGATAGCGTCCACTCTGCAGTCATAGCGAAAGCGGGTATTGACGTTTCTTTCTCAAATGGAAAGGCTAAGTCAGCATAGCCGTTCTCAACCAATCTTCGCTCTTCAGGCCAGTAATCATTCAGGGTGATGTGATAAAGCTTGTCTATCAGCTCATCCATGGCAGGGCTGATTCGAAACAGGTTGTAGGTCCAGATAGCAATTACCCCCTGACTGTTCAATACCCGTTTCACTTCGGCATAAAATCGATCCAGATCAAACCAATGCAGGGCCTGGGCAACGGTCACCAGGTCAACAGTGCTATTGCCCAAATCAGTTTGCTCAGCCGGTGCGACCCGATAATCAATGTTTTCACTGACAATTGCGGCCTCAATCTGGTTTCTGCTGGCATCGGTAGCAATCACCTGCTGGAAATGCCTGGCCAGTTGCCGTGCGGCTTGTCCATTGCCGGTGGCGCAGTCCCAGGCAAGATCCTGACTGGGTGTGAGTGTGGCCAGATAGTGGAAGAGTGTCACCGGATAAACCGGGCGATAGTGAGAGTAATCGGATGAACCCGTTGAGAAGTGGTCTTGAAAGTCTTTGCTCATGGTGAAGAGGCTCCTGTCTCGGGTGGGAAATGGCAGTGAAGTGTGGGAAAATAGCCCTTATTTAAGTCATTCTGAACACGCCATCATGTTCAGCCAGTTGTCATAGTATCGAGCACCCGGTTTAATGAAGCTAAAAGTTGCCATCAACGGATATGGACGCATTGG
>JAPHUE010000034.1 GCA_026196795.1 Sedimenticola sp. | reverse complement strand
CGATACGACTGGTCAAACAAGCTCTAACAAGCGCCAGCACAATCGCACACTACGTGTGCTGGACTCGCAGCAAGCTGCTCGCCTGTGTGGCGGACGTTAAGTGAAAATGAATGGAATCGAACAACAAAGCAATATTGGTTGGATTACGAGAATAAACATGGACACCCATGTAATACAAAATCAACATGAACTTCCAGCAGGCAGTTAAAATCACACTAAAGTGGTGATGCACACCAGATCAGGCTATCTCAGTGAGAATGATTATGAACATGAACTGGATACAGTAGTGGCGCTATTGAAATAGTGAATTCAGCCCACGTTTTACACTCGGGTAGATAACCCGATGATAGGAAGGTCCTGGTAGAAGGGTGTATGTCTTAATTATTCAATAACTGCTGGCAGGCCTTCCTGCCCTGTGCCCAACGTTGACCCAGTGTCTTACAGGCTGCATCAAGCTGTTCAATGCTTCCTACCAGTGATTTGAAAAGTCCTTCGAATGAAGTGGTCATTTCCAGCCATGATTTTTCATCAATGTGCAAACGATCTAGTATCGGTGGAAGATTAGAGGCAATTGCACCGCGTTTGTCCTCACGCATGATCCGGCCGGTCCAATCCACCAGTTCTAGATAATCCATTAGGCGAAAGGGAAGTCCTTGCGGCATAGGTTCACGGGGATAGCCTGCAAAGGGTTGAAGTGTTCGGGGTTGTTTAACGGCTTCTTTCTCAGCGTGAGCCTGTTTCTCAATAAATCGAATGCGGGTTTGAATGGAGGTATAGTCAGATAGCTCAGGTGTTTCCGCCATGCCGGCTCTGATAGGGTTCAGGTCGACATAAGCCATACAGGCCGCCAGTGCGGCCTCATCAAGCAGTGCCTGGCACTTGAAGCGACCCTCCCAGAAACGTCCTGTACAACCATCTTCAGCATTCGCTTGACGGGCTATGGTCTCATTAAGACAGCGCATGAACCAGCTCACTGATTGCAGGCGTTCACGCCATGTTTCAATAATGGTTACCAGTTGTGACCATTCAGCCTGGCATATGTCATCACCCCTCAAGTAACGCTGGCTCAGCAGCGTGCCGCTAAACAAGCCATGCCACTGTTCGACTACTTCTCGTGGTGACCAGCTGGCTGCTCGATTGCTATCAACATGCAGCACCACATGGGTATGGTTATGCATCACCGCATAGGCGGCGATGTCAATGGCAAACGAGCGGGGCAGGGAGAGTAATCGCTCTTCGATCCAGCTTCTTCTGTGCTCATAGGAGCGTCCGGTTAACTGATCGACCCCGCAAAGAAAGGCGCGACGTACACAGCGTGAGACGCAGTGGTAGTAAGGGGTGGCATCAAGAGAAATGAGGGCTTTTCGGGGTTTTGGCATTCTCGTTCCTTGAGATAAAGAGTTTTCTTTATGTTCTCTATTATGGCATAGAAATGAGTGGCGTCAATAAGTGGGTGTCCACGATTGCCATTGCCTGCAACTGCCATGCAGCAGGGTACGGAAAAAGTGGAGTCTACCGTTGTGTTGGCCGAAGCCGCAGGCACTGCACTCGGCCAGATTACCGAGGGGATTAACATTATCAGCGGAGCCAATATACAGATTGCCAGTGCCACAGAAGAGCAGGGTGCAGTGGCTGAAGAGATTAACCGGAATATCGTCAGCGCTAATGATCTTTCCATTCAGGTTCATGAGTCTGGTACGGTGACCAGTCAGTCTAGCCGTAAGCTGGCAGAACTATCCAACGAGATGGTTGAGTTAAGTACCCATTTCAAACTTGTAGGCTGATTTATTGTCGGCCAACAATTGGTCTTATAAAAGGCTGGAGGTCAACTCTTGAGAGTGACTTCCAGCCTTCTTGGACATTAAAGCAGAGCGCTTAAAGGGGGGCGGAGCTCTTTAAGGCTGAAAAATTCAGTGCCATCCTCATTAAATTTACTATTTCATCTTCATCCAAAATATGATCCAGATAAGTATGTTTACTTGATCAGAATGTGTAGTATTTATTTCTGCCATCACATCAGGTTGCAACCAACTGTTGAACAAGTTGGAGAAAAATATTTAAGATTTGTTTGGGCTAAATGAGGGTAGAGTTCTTATGATCTCTATTGCTGGATCAATTTGGAATCAATAAGGTACTGTGCATTACTGACTGGCGTCGGTTAGGATGGCGGAGTCTTGTTTTGAAATTGCACAGAGATGATATATGAAAACAATTGGCTTACTCGGTGGAATGAGTTGGGAAAGCACCGCCGGATACTATCGGGCAATAAATGAAGGAATAAAAGATAAGCTTGGTGGTTTGCATTCAGCGAAAATTGCAATGTACAGCGTGGATTTCGAACCTATTGAACAGCTGCAGCATGCAGGTGACTGGGAGGGAACAGCAAACATACTGATTGAGGCAGCAAAAAGCATTCAGGCAGCTGGGGCCGATTTTCTGGTCATCTGCACAAATACAATGCACAAGGTTGCACCTGAAATTGAAGAGGCTATTCAGATACCCATGCTACACATTGCTGATGCAACAGCAAAAGTCCTTGTTAATAAGAATATCAAGAAAGTAGGTTTATTGGGTACGGCCTTCACGATGGAACAAGGGTTCTACAAAGATAGGTTGTCAGAGAACTACGGTCTTGAGGTGTTGATACCGAAAGAGGATGACAGACGCGTTATACATAACGTTATTTATAAGGAACTTTGTTTAGGCGTTGTCAAGCCAGAGTCAAAGACGCTGTATCTGCGTATTATTGATGATTTGGTCGCTCAGGGTGCTGAGGCCGTTATACTTGGCTGCACTGAAATTAGTATGTTGGTTAATCAAACTGATACCAATGTGTATCTGATAGATACAACGGCTATTCATGCACAAGCGGCTGTAGAATATGCAACATAACAACGGCTAAACCATATAAAATAATTTGGACTCTCAAACAGTCAACGAAAAATAAAGAATGGATATCTACAATCAAGCAGGGAAATGATCAGGATAAGCCTTCGATTTACTGGGGCCCTATTAAGGGTGCTTCAGTAACAAGAAAGGCATTGAGTCAATGGCAAAGCGTATGGATGCTATTATTTCAGTAGGCCGTATATTTAGTCAGCCAGTTTTGGCGTCAAGTTATCTGGCAATACATAATGTCGCTTCAGTCCAGTTAGCGGACAAGTAAACTTCAGTGAGCAGGCAGTTAGTTGTAGATCTTTCTTTTCGTCACCTATCCCATAGAGTCTGTCCCCTTCGATTGGGAAGCCAATACCGGACAGATGCCGTCTGATTTGATGTTTGCGGCCGCTTTCAATCTGTATCTCAAGAAGTGACCGATTCATTTCAGCATGATATTCGAGGCATTGAATATTGCTACGGGCCCAGCGTCCGTCGATCTCGGCATCAATGGTTTCTGGTTGTTGGCGTTTTGAGCAGTCGCCACGGACGATGGCGCGATAGCGTTTATCCAGCTCGCGTTTTTCGAAACAGGCGGTGAGTCCCTGAGTAGCCTGTTTGCTATGTGCGATCAGGATCAGACCGGTAGCAGCGCGATCGAGGCGGTGCACAATGAAGGCGGGGCGTTGAGGTTTGAGGTGCTTCTCCACCCAGCGATTGATCGTGCAATGGTCGCTCCATTTTGATCCCTGCGAGAGCATACCGCAGGGCTTGTACCAAACACTGTAGTCTCCCTCATCGGCTATTAATTGAGGTTCTGGAGGCTGCTGCAGCAATACCGTTTCGTCATAATAGAGGTGCAGAGTGTCACCTTCAGGAAGTACTCTCTTTGCTCGTCTTAATCGTTGAGTGTATTTTCCGTGTGTCAGCCAGACAGCCCCTTTGTCCATGGTCTGTTTAATGCGTTGTTTTGATAATACCGTATGCGCTGCCAGCCAATCTAAAGCCGTTTTCCCTGCTTCAGATATATCAATGTGGTGTTCTTGTTTGGAGGATTCTTGGGTTGACATGTATTAGGTAAGCTAGGTATCCGTTCCCTATAATTGCATAAATGCCGCTGTTGCAACAGCAGTGTGCCTGGTTACTGTTGTTTTGTATGGACCAGGCAGTATATCGATTAGTCATACTTGGCACTGTTCTGTTTTATTCTGAAATCATTCGTTTTTTCAAGCTTTTAACGCTGGTTAGCAATGATTTTTATAGCAGGATACAATTACCATAATAAAAACGAATGAATAGTGATGTGATCCTCGTTACTTTATCTGGCCTGGTTGCACTACAAATAGCATTCCGCAACTTGGACAGGGTAATCAATGAAGCAAATAAACTATGCGTTAGGCGTTGTGAGTATTGTAACAACGCTGCTCACACCTTATCTGGTGAATGCTGAAGAGATGATTGATTGGAGTACTGAATCTTCCAGTCAGAGTAGATCCAGTACGCCAAATATTCGCAAATGTGATGATCAGCCCGGCGTTAGAATGGGTAAGAAGTGGAACTGGCACTATCCCAAAGAGACCCCCAAAATCAGAAACGGCAATAAAGCCCTGCTGTGTAAAAGCGGCAAGAAAGGCATCCTCTATACCCGTAGCGACATTGAAGGCAAGTACTTCGTTACCAATGCCAAGTACTTGAAGGTCACCCCTGTAATGGATGCGGCATGCGCTGCGATAAAGCGTTATTGTGATCCCCAGGTCATTGAGCAGCAACCCATTAAAGTGCCGGATTATAAGGGTGACATCACCTACCAATTACCAGCGGGCGTCTATAAACAGCGTGATATTCAACAACTCGCCACAGGGCAGGTGCAAAATAAGGCATTGCGAGCCGTTTTCGAACATAGCGGTTGGATTAAAAAGGGCGGCGTTGCCTCAATGAACGAGTTGGCCAACAAAAAGGCCACAGTTACGGCGCTTGCAGGATTGTTGAATGGTGATCGCGAGGTGATGAGCATCATGATGCTTGATCATGGCGGTCCAGCTCAGTCGGTGCTGGTCACCTGGGATCTCGCAACTGAGCAGTTGATACGCATGGTGGCACTGCCGCCTAAGGTAATTGGAACAAACGTGGTTACTCCTGATCTTCGTACCATTTTTGCTGATGACTTCAGGGTTAAAGGGAAGAGAAGCTTTGCTCTGTTTGATACACGCACCGGCAAGCTGGAGCGTGTGATAGACAAGCGCCCGGCAGCTGATCCGGTGATCAGCCCTGATGGCCAATATGTCGCTGCACTCACAGGCGAAAAACCCGCAAAAGGTCAGCTGTCCGATGATTATTGGCGGGTATGGCGAATTGCTGATAGTCAGGAGATGGCCAGTTTTTCCAGTATGGCGGCCTGCTATGGTCATCGGCATCTAATACAGCGAAACTTTACCTTTTCTCCCGATTCATCAACGTTCTATATTGGCTGGGAGTGTGGCAAATCGACCACTGAGGATGATGACTATTCCAGTGGTAAAAATTATGGCTGGTTAGGCAGCACCAAGAATTGGCAGGCCTCGAGAGTCGAGCAATTTGATGATGTGATTGGGGAAGGTTCATTTTCAGCGGATGGCAAACTACTGGTGACATACGGCAAAGGCTATGACCTGGACAGTAAAGCGCACGACAAATTTACTCACTGTAAAGGTGGTCGTGGAAAACTTGGTAAGGTGATTACTGGTACACCTCTGCATTTATACCTGGCGGATAGCAAGTATGAGTTTCGAACGGCGTTAAATAATAAGTGTCACGTTGTTACAAGTGGCCCGATTAGTTTCAATTCAGGCTACAACCGGGGTGTTTTGTTAACAGAAGACCGTAAACGCATTGTTAGTCTGAAAATGAAGGATGACACGGCTTCAATTGAAGTATTTGATATCGATTTTCCAGACGCCAATACTTTGAGTAAAGTGCAGGATAGTGCACGAGAAGGTGCCAAACGTGACAAAGCAGCAGCAGAGATTTCCGCGGAGCATGATCGCATTGCGGCTGAAGCCCAAAAACTGTATGACGCGGGTTTTGTTGAGCAGGCAATGGATATGTATGATGAATATTATCAGCGGCCAGACACACCTCCCAGTTCAATAGCCGCTAGCGCGGCGATACTCTGGGCTAAAAAATTGCCTCTTGAGCGTGTCGGTAAAACGCTGCTTTATTCGTATAGAAAGCAGATTTCTCAGCCGGTGAAAGCGGGCGATGGATTTACCAACGATGATGACATCAGTTTACCAGAAGGGTTTTCTGTTAAGCGGGTGTTTCCTGGAACTAACGCAGAAGCAGCTGGTCTTCGAAATGGCGATATTGTGCTCGCGCTGAATGGGGTCAAGGTAAATAGCGGTGATGAGTATGGAGCGATTTTACGTACGCATAAACCCGGTGACGTCATAGAGCTGACTGTGTCTCAAGACCAAGTCCGTAAAAAGCTAACAATCGCACTGGATGAAGCGTTACCAAAGGCAGGTGGTGTCTGGGCAGTTTTTAACCTGCTTGAGTACGGCATGGTGGCGGCAGCAGCAGGGCATCCAGAGTTGACGTTGGATGCAGCCAACGAAGCACAGCGTGTTGTAGATAAGTACAAGTCATCTATAAACGGAGAGATGATCAAGTCCTTCATTACCGCACTAAAAGCACTCCATATGGCAAGCAAGGGGAATATAGATGAAGCTTACGCCTATGCTGTTAAAAAAGGTGGTTTTGTTACGGGTGATTTTAAGCTGCTAAGCACCTTATACATGGGAAGTAACTCTTATGCACACTTTTGGACACCACTCTATAGGGATCGTAAAAAATTGGCCTATCTGTTGAAAACAAAGGAAAGCAAGTTACCAGAAACGCCGACCTATACGTTTGGCAATCAACCCTATCCAAACCTGAAAGGGCAGCTGGCCAAAAAACCAAGTAAGAAAAAGAGTCCGACAAAGAAACCAAAAGTCACTATTTTAGATGACTAATAAATGAACGCTTTGGTTATATGCTGCTTATCGTTTGGTAATTGAATGAACTTAAAAAAAGCTTTGCCAGTCATTTTTATTGGGTTGATAGTAGCTTTCGCACATTTGCCCGCAAGCTATGCTGCAGATGACAAAGCACTCAATGATTTCAAACACGAGATCGTGGGGTTGCACAAGGATTTAGATCGCCTCTTCGTCCGTTTTCAAGAGGCGTTTACCTATGAGGTTGGCATCCTCAGGTTACGGGCGAAGGAGAAAGCACAGTTCTGGCGCGAAACTGGCTTGCTGGAAGGCGATTTTAGCTTATTCGAGCGTTTTCGCGGTCAGTTCGCCAATGTACACATGGTACTGGGTTTGGATTTCTCCAAAGTTCATGGTGCCTATGCCATCTTGCAGCGGCAAATTCATGGTATGCAAATCGTTGCCACCGGGAGATTGTATAGCGGCGAGGATGAAAAACCTGCATCAGGGAACGATAAACCTGCGATAACCCGCGATGCCAGCGGCAATCGCTATGACATGAATGAGCGAATTAATGTCGATAGCCAACGCAACGAGTTGTCCCATAGCTTATTAGCCGTTTACCTCAGTGCATTAGCTTCAGAAACCCCCGCCGAAGGCGAGCAGGAGATGAAAGCCTTCGCCACGGTGTTACAGAATCTGGGTGATGCTAACCGCGATCTGATTCTTGATGAAGTAACCAAATTACAGATTCAAGAAGAGAAGATGCTATTAGAGCTGATTCCCCTTTTTGGTGATGCGATTGGCCTTGCTGAGACCTATCAGGGTGAAGATATCTGGGGTAAGAAGATGACCTGGGTAGATTATGGTTTAGCCATAATGACGGTATTCCCGTCGGTTGGTGATGCGGCAGATATTGCGAAACTGACCAAACGTTTCCCCACTAAAATGGCTCAACTCCAATCCAACTTAGCTTCTGTTCATCGCATGGCGAATAAAATGCCCCCAGATGAACTACGAATGCTGGCGAAGAACTACCCGGCCGAAGCGTTAGAACGCATGATGAATGTGGATCTTCATCAACTGTTGGCGGGTAGTGAAAAGGTCGAGAAGATTAATGGCCGGAAAGTCAGTGAGCTGCCTGTAATCAAACTAACGGGTAGGCAGCGTTTTGATGATGTTGTCGATACAGCTAATTTACGGGCCATGTCATTGGCACGTAACGCCATTGCAGAGCAACAGTCCGCTGTGAGCATCATCAATAACCTAACTGAGGCACGCCACAGCGAAGTGCTCACTGCAGCAACAGAGAAGCTTACCCAGTCAGCACCTGCACTCGATGTCCGACTGTTAGCCAACCCTGATCAAATGAGCACTGCAGATTGGGATAAACTGCGTCGGTCCATGCAACACCTTGAACCGGCTAGACAAGCGGAACTAGAAAGAGCCATTCGACAGCCTGAGCTTTTGCCTGACTTTATCGAAGCAGAGACCGGCATTCCCATCGGGTCGCTGCAAATTAAAGCTGATGCCATCGGAGAGGGGCAATACGTAGCTTATCGCAAGGCCAATGCGGGTGGCTTGCGATTAATGAAACGGGCACCAGATGAGAATTTTATCGGGGTTGTAACCAAGCACAAGGACATTAAAGGTAAAAGCGGTCCCGGAGGGCTCATCCCGTTTGACCAGGAGTTCAGTAAAATGTCCGCTCAGCTGGATAGGGCAGAAGCGAGTGGCACTACCGAAGAAATTGCTGATATACGTGCCGCGATACGAAAATCTGATCGTGGTGTAAGACAGCTCCTGGGGCGGGGTGGTGTGAGTCTGAGTACACGCTTGGAAGGGCGTGATGTGATTGCCGTAACGCGCAACACAAATGGTGTGAATGAACGGTCATTGGTTACTCGTGATCCAATAAGTGGTGCGTTTTATGATATTGAATCCGGGCTCCAGATTGATGCGAGTGCGATAACCGTCATCACCTCTAAAAAGGGCAAGGTGAAGAAGGTCCCTATTCTTGTCGATAGCAGGGGGCGTGCCTATCTGGCTGATGCTGATCCGCATATTATAGGTACAAGAAATTCAGCAGACCTTGTCGATGATTCCCACGTAAATGGTTTCATCACGCGTACTGAGCAGGAGCTGATCGATACACAGAACCGGGCATTGCGTGAAGCGGGTGCACCTGTCCTGACACAGCATGGCGCCCAGGTGAGAGCCTATGGTCTTGATCTTCCTGTTGATGAAACGTTCTATGTGATCGAACAGGGCGGTAGAATTCGTTTCATTAATCAGGATAATCTACCTGATTTAGTTCACTATCATCGGTTGAATGGCACCGTTGCCCCCATTGACCCCAGTTGGCAGTGGGGTGGATATAACGCCAATGGATTTGAAATTTCTCGTGGAGCACCACAATGAGAAATTTCTGTATTAAATCCTTATCGCTCGTTCTCCTTTTATTGTGCAGTTTACCAATAGCCTCCCAAGCTGAGGTTCTGGACTCAGAACAGTTAGCCAAACGGTTGACTGAACTGAGGCTGGAGTACAATAAGATCGAAACGGACATCACACGCATGTCTCGCTTTATGGAGCGTGTTAAAGAAGAGCGGGCCAGCATTGATACATTGGCAAAATTTCTCTACAGACTTCCCGTTGTCGCAAAAGAGATCGAAAACTTATCCAGAAAAGCAGAGGCCCTGAACCTAAAAGGAAAGGCCTTCGCTATCAGCAGAATGTGGGCGACAGATACCCTAAAGAGTTCTGAAGCGCTTGCCGCTATTCCTGAAGGTGAAGCAGCTTATCTATATCTCACTTTTGATATGCCCACGCAGTCCGAAACAGTGGATATCGTATTTACTGTAACTGATCTGAAAAGTGGCAGGAAAGTGGCCGCCCTTAGCCGAACCCGGCCGCGCAAAGGTGAAAAGAACACGCAACGGACTGGTATTAAAATAGAGGCAGACGATCTACAGTCAGGCGCCAGCTATGAGTGGCAAGCGGAACTGATTGTAGATAATGGTAAGACGATTACTGAGAAATTGCGATTTGATTATGGTCAGCCCCTGATTTCTCTGGAAGCGATCACGCTCACCGCCAGCCAAGGTGATACGGGGCAACCGCTGGATACCGACATTACTGATGATTTATTGATTAAATTTGAAGCTAAGGTGCCTCTTTTAGACGCGGGCGAGGGTGACATTACCTGGCAATTGATCGGCCCCGATAAACAACCCATCGAGACTGCTAAAAAAGTTGAATCATTCAGTGAAACCGGGGGGAGTAAAACTTCACACTTTGAACTGCAAAGCCAGGTGTTACCCGCGGGGCAATACGCTGTTTCGGTGACGCATACCTTGAAAGGAAATAGTAAGAGCAAAACAGAAGTAGCTTTTACGTTTAATGTGTTGGGTGCGGTTACTGTCCACAAGCTTGCAGTTTCCAATACCAAAAAGGGTGACATCACCAGTGGCACTCTCAAGGCCGGGGATTTACCCCATCTGTTTGTTCATTACACGGCATTAAAGCCCGTTAAAATGGGTTCACTTAGAATTTATGATGCCAAAAGTGGCAAGGATTACTACACCAGTGATATCACTCAGCGCGTTAAGGTTGATCGACAGTCCCACCGAATAGGTACTCGTCTGGGTGCGGATGTATTACCGCTGGACCGTGAGGTTATTTTCGAGGTTCGCTTTACTGATATGAATGGTAACGAGATTGCGGATAAACGCGCGTTTCGAATCAATCGCCATAAGCTCAACGTTAAACTGGCGAAGCAACTTAAGTCAGGAAAGGACTATCAGTTTTCAATAACGCCCCCCGCAGGCTTTGTTTCACCCTATTCAGTAAAACATACCCCCCAAAACTTGCTGGTCCACGAAAGCCGTAATGACCCACTTAAAGGTTATGTAACAGGGATAACAGAGGAAAAGGAGAAATCTGCGGGCCTGAAAATTGAGCTGACCGACGCCAATGGGCAAGTGGCTGTCGCGTACAGAAAATTGGTTGTCACTGGCCTTGTGCAGAAACAGCCGATGAATCAGCCTGGCGCCATAACGACACAGAAAAGTGTCAGTGGTGATCTATTTGCATCGCTTTGGGGTTATAGGGAAGGGGATTATCGAAACGATCCCATAATAAAGCAATTAGATGACCGTTATCGAAAGGATTATGGAGGCTCCTATAATTTCGATAGCTGCCTGCCTATGATTGCAAGGCCTGGAGGCGACAGCAGGATTGGCTCAGATCGTACGCTTATGGCTAAACTTAAAGCGATACGGAAGAAAATAACTAAACGAAAAACTAAATGTTCCAATGGAGAGCCTTACTATAAAATGAAGTTTTCTCTTCAGTGGAATGACTTTCCTCAAAAACCTATAAGTGGGTATAAAGACTATAGCATTGGCTATGGGGCGGGCTGTAGGCCTGCTAAGGGGCGAGAGAATCAGCATCGCTATGTTGAATATGATGGTGGTTATTATGCTGAATTTTCTAAGACATTTACTTCAGATGATACTGATAGTGTCATGGATATGATGGTTATGAGCTGTCTTGCCCCTTCGAGATTCCTTAAAAAATATATTCCGGAGGCACCGGCACGTGCTGTTAGGCCTATGGGCTGCACATCAGTGCCCGAGGATAGAGCCGGATTTAATTCTTACTCTTGCCGAATGCCAATATCAGAGCTACCCCGCAAGTTGTGGTAACTAACTAGCTGCATGGGGTCAGGTTTAAATTTTCTATTCCGCAAGTGACTTACCAGGGAAAGCTACCTGAGTTGAAATTGAAAAATATGACAAAACAGCAAGTAGACACTGAAAAGAACACGGGCCGTATTCAGAAACCCCTAGGGGAGCTCGACCAAGGCCAGAAGCGACAATGCTGTCATTGCGGTGGAGTTATGCAGGCAGAGATGCAGGAGGCGCAGTCTGAACCCTATCCCTGGCGTGAAAGGGGAATCCGTTTTTCATGTGACAACTGTGATGAAACCGCCTGGATCGCCAGTACCGAAACCATCATGATATCTTTAGCGAGTAGCTTGCTGATCGCTTTGGGTATTCTCTATATGTTGATCAATGGATTGTTTGATTTCATTGGATTTAGTTTTGAATCAGGCATCGGTTCAGGGGTGCTATCGTTATTGTTGCTGCTGGTAGTAGCGCTTTTTGCTCTCGGCGCGATCTACAATGCGCGGCGTGGTGGGGCGTTGATCTTAACCAATCGGGCCTATCCTGTTATCGATGATCCGAATAGTGCCAGGCGCTTTATTCTTCCACTATCACTGGGGTTGTTACCCTGGCTCTTGGCTATCGGGGCCGGCTATCTCAATTACACATTTTTCGACGATAGTAAAATAGTGGGTATTATAGCTATGGTGCTCGTCTGTATGCCCTTTGTTTTTGCTAAAAAACTAGGCTCTTCTGTCAGGGAGGTGTTCTTGGCGGTCTTGTTCTGGTTTCTCATCGGTGCCGCAGGTGCCTGGGCATTCGGCGCTTTTTAATATTTTTGCCTGGTATAGAGCAGAAAGTCACTGATTAAAGAGCGACTTGTCAGAAGTCGAGACAGCCCGACAGCTTTGACATCGCCCTGTTTGAACCGGCCAGAGTGAATGTGGCCAATATTGATTGGTCGTATCCTATAGTAAGCTGTTTGCCCCGGCGCATGGCTGAAATGACGTTAACTGAAGGGAAACCGTAGGTTCCGCAGCTTACCCCCTTGTGACGACATTGAAACGACTCATAAAACCGATGGCCATCAATTGTTATTTCAAATGAGATCACTTTCGTTGCGTTATTGAAGCTGTGCCGGTTGACTTTCGGGGAAGTTAACGTGATTGAGGGGCCGCCTCCATTACCGCACTCCACTTCTAAGCGTGCGGCTTCAGTATTGTCTATGGAGGCCATGCCTTCTATCCCCATCTCGGGTGCAAATAGCCATTTTTCGGTCGAGATTATCTGCTCGCTTGGTTGGCGCTCTTCACTTTTTAGGCTGTTATGAAAGAGTATTGCCGGAATCAGTATTAAGATTCTCAGGTAGGCGCGGCAATTAGGCTTGTGTAGTTTCATGGTTTACCCATATTTAATTAATACGCATTTTTCATCATCAACTGCCTGAATACAGAGTGAGGTGGAGACGGCTTGAGAATGGTTGTACTGGTACCAATATCATCTTTACTGTTGGGCCACCCGATATGTCCGCCAATATTTCTGGGGAAATAAACCAAAGGCTGTTTATTGACAAGGTTGTAAATAATGACCTTATCCTGGCCTCTATCCACTATTTCTCCTGGCTTTCCGCCCAGGATGGTCCATTCATAGCGGGGGGTGCTGGACCAATCCAGGTTGATTCCGAAGGTTCTTTTTGCATATTTGATGAATTTCCATTCAATTTTACTTTTCTTTTTTGGAATCCAGGCAATGGCAATTCTTTCTCCAAATCGAATGGGTGTCTTGCGTGTTGGGGCGCCTATATCACTTACTCTTCCTGATTGATCTTTAGGGACAAATATCCATCTGGATTGTTTTTGCGCTGTTTGGGCTGATGCATTATTTGTCCATCCCAAGTTGATGCCACGTCCTGTACCTTGTCGTTCATATTGCAGGAACTTTTTATTTTGCAAGCCTTTCAAGTTGTAATAGCTTATTGAATCAGCCCGTAGTGAAGTTACAGCATCGACAACGCCTGTATTATTGGCTCCAATCATCCAAACCAGGTAGTCACTGACTTCATTAATGGCGCGCTGCTTATCTCTTCTATGATCAACCGTAGTAGTCGAATTGCTTTTTCTGGGTACGCCACTGCGTGTGGTAGACGGGTCAGTTTTTCGATGATCTCGAACGGTTGCATTCTGTGCAAGAACACGGTGGTTCAATACCCGAGTCTCTTGCGCGCTACTATCAGGCTTGGTGAGTGGGCTGGCTTGAATGCCAGTACTGGTGCAGAAAAGGATAGCTAAAGCTAATCCATAGATTCGGTTGTTGTTATTATTAACCATAAGATACAGTCCTTTAATGGTGGCCGTCGGTGAAGTGGCCGTATTGCCTCTATGTACAGAGAACGTTGAGTTTATTTATTCCGTGGGGCTATTACCCCTTTTGATTCCAGCGATCTTTGTTTTATTGGCTTTCTTGGTGTTTCCTTATTTGGGGCCATTACCTTACCGGAGGAGACTGATTCAGATTTACGGTTCATATGTTCGGGCGTACTGTCGGCTATTTCGTTAGGGTAGGCTTGTCTGCAGAAGGAACCAACACATTTAATACAGTAACCATTTGGTGGACAACAGATAGCACCCTTACCTGTCTTTGGTATTCTTGTCTGTCCTCCCTCTAGCAGGCAATCGGAAAACTTTTTCTGAAGATGCTCGTTATGAGTCATTGGTTTTGTTGCAAAAGCAGAGGGGATGTTGATAACAGCAACCATCGCAATTAGCAGCAGTGTTTGTATAAACTTATTAAAAAGTCTCATTCTTTGTACTCCTTTACTTTAAAGCCTCAACTAAAGTGATGGGGCTTAATAAATCGATTAAAAATGAAAATTATGATGGTGTAGGCAATTTGTACTAACCTCTACCATCAGATTCTGCTTTGTTTTTCAAATGGCTATAAAAACAGTGATCTATTTGACCTTTTGTAAAGGGCTCTTTGTAGGTGCTGAAGGTGCCATCTTTGAGGGTGATGATGGATGAGTTGATGGAGCCATCGGACGTGATACCCTTGGTTTGTCAGGGTTACCGACGATAACGCAATGGTTTGTGCCTTTAAAACAACATCGAAGATAGTTACCCCCTGAGATGATAGTGGTTTCCCCTGAGTCTAGCAGGCAGAGCTCAAACTCCTTGTCTACAGAAATGCCCTTTGCTTTTTTGGCATGCACTGATGTTACGTTTGTTAGTAGAAGCGTGAGTAAAGCAGTGGTAATGATAGATATTTTGAGCCGATCCTTCTTTATTAGTTGCATTTCCATTGTTTCTCCGTTCTACACGTTTTTAGTTTCATTGCGTACAAGCTGTAAGCTTTCTATTGAGTGAGTCGTTCAGAGTTTGTCTTTGGTTCATATTATCTCAATGGAATCGTTATAAAATATTGTGATTAGAGCTAAAGGCCCGGTAAAAATATGTATTAACCGCATCCGATGTTAAACAGGGTTGTTGCCGGGGTACTTGTTGTTCACCCAGTAGCCCGGCTAGCTATAAGTGTTGATATCGTAATAGAGATTTTTCTTCTATTGTTCAGCAATAGATCTCTAGCACTTGATTGGTTCAACGCCACTTAGTCTGTGAGTCAATACTGCATTGTTCGACAAAGCAGCGGTACGATTACGAGATCATTTGCTAATCAGTGTGAAAGTGATGAGTATGACAGGGGATTATGGCGCGGCGTTTTATGCTTATCCATAATCATTAGTTAATGGTCAACTAGATAGAGACTAACCCGATCATGCAGTATGAAATAGGTTATGTCCATAGGATTGGGCGGCCCATACAACCATACTATGGGTGCTGTATTTATTGATGCTAAGTTACATCGTAAAAATATATGAGTGAAAATATGGACAGGATCAAGCGATGAATTTATAAGTATTGGCACTAAGTAAACTTGGCCTTACGGTATAACTGCCTATTTACTACCAGAGCAGGGTATCAATACGATAATCGGCGGTTGATGGTTCCATGCATCAGCCATGAGTGATGAGCGCAGATTATCAATCTATTTGGCTTACAAGAATTGGGTACTATACTAAAGTAGTGCTATTTCAACCTGCGCGATGATAATGTTGTGGTAAGTAATTGGTAATCTACTAAAGCATGTGATTTGTAGGTTTTTTGACTTTAATTCAGAGTGGAAAGTTCTACAGTATTACAATGAAAACAGCCCCTATTATCTCAACCGCTCTTATTGCTCTTTTCGTTATTATGCTTTTGGTCATAATTGTAATGAGCAAAGTGGGCAAGGCCGCTGGTTTGACAGGCGGTATATTGTCTCAGTGTCCCGATAAACCGAATTGCGTCTGCAGTGAAGATACCCATGATGGTCGTCACTCCATTACGCCCCTGGCTTTCCCACAGAAAACACCTGTTCATATTGTTACGTTGTTAAAGCAGTCAATTGAAGAGATGGGTGGTGATCTTCAACAAGAGAACGAGAATTATCTGGCCGCAGAGTTCACATCGAAATTACTCAGGTTTGTGGATGACTTGGAAATCAGAATCGACCAGTCAGAGAAAGTAATACATATTCGTTCAGCATCACGCGTGGGTTACAGTGATCTGGGTGTTAACAGAAAAAGGGTCGAGTTACTTAAAGATATTTTTAGAAGGAATGTACTGAAAGTGGGTGGCAGGATGGAGGACTCCTGATGCCGGACTCATTTATAAACGGCATAGAACAAGCCGTCGTATTCATTAAAGCATACGGCTATGGTTCATGTTGGCAAGTGATTATGTACCATAATAGAGAGTAAAAAATTAATCTAAAAAAGGAATTATAGATATGTCACTCCCCAAGAAAGATAAAGTCGCCGCTTTAAAAGCTCTGGAAAAAGAGTTCAAGGCAAATCAAAAGGTATGTAAATTAACTTGGCCCGATGGGTCACCACTTTTGTCTCTGTGCATGCAGAAGGCAGTGACCGTATTCGAAAAGCAAATTGAGCAAGTCTTAAGTAACAGTAAATAATTATTCTTAACTCAGCAGCGTTAAGGCTGCTGCCTATCCATAGGTAATGCTGAAATGAACAGGACATTGGTATCTAATGGTAACCCGATGGAGAGGATTGTAGGGTTTAGCCGGGCGGTTAAAGTGGGGCCTTATATTTCTGTGGGTGGAACCGCACCCATAGATAGCGATGGGCAGACAGTCGGCATCGGTGATCCTGCCGCCCAAGCTCAATGCTGTCTAGAAATAATCAAGGATGCCCTTGAGCGAGCAGGAGCACGTTTGGAAGACGTTGTGAGGACTCGGGTATTACTGACCCGAATAGAAGATTGGGAGGCCGTTGTTAAAGTACGCGCCGAGTTTTTTGCGGAGATACGGCCTGTTGATACAATAATGCAGGTGTCCCGTTTTGTGAATCCTGATTGGTTGGTAGAAATTGAGGCCGATGCCGTTATCTCGGATGGTAATCCTGTTACTGATATCAGGCCGGTGTAATGATTCGGTCTATCTTTCAGGTTAAGATGAGCTTGAATCGATTGTCCATTTGCTAAAGGAGAAACCTCATGGCTGGAGAGCAAGGTGTGTTTTATTGGAATGAGTTGATGACCCGTGATCCAGAAAAGGCCAAGCGCTTTTATGCTGAGACACTGGGATGGTCATTTGAAGCGTGGGGTGAAGATGATGGTGCCTACTTCATCGCAATGATGGGGGAGAAACCTGTCGCTGGCATTTTCAATATGAACAATCCTGAGTTTGAAGGTATACCTGAACACTGGTTTTCCTACATCTGTGTGGATGATGTTGATAAAACGTCAGAAATGGTCACGGCTGCAGGGGGGAGCCTGATGCGTCCCGTATTTGATGTGCCGGATGTCGGGCGGATTGCGATCGTACAGGATAGCAATGGTGCGGTGGTCGGAATGATGACATCCAGTATGGATGATGGTTGACGTTTTTTTCTTGGTGCCGATGAGCACATGAATCGCTGCAGTAACGTGATTCATGCCTCTACGAGGAGTATCAACGCATTTTTTCACCGCCTTGGTCATGTTATACTGCCCGCTATTGTCTCTTCTGGTCTATCCGCATTTTTAGCCAGCTACTTCGAAGCCGGCTTCCAGCCTATCTGCTGAATCAGTCAGACTCACTTTTTCACAACTCTCTAGTCTAAGGATGTCCGTTTTGAGCCAACTCGCCTTCTCTTCGCTGAATCTGCATAGCGATCTTCTGGATAATATCTCCACACTCGGTTATACGGAGATGACCGCAATACAGCAGGAGAGTTTACCTCCCATACTGGATGGTAAGGATGTGATTGCTCAGGGTAAAACCGGTTCGGGGAAAACCGCGGCCTTCGGTTTGGGGTTGCTGCAGAAACTGGATGTTAAACGCTTTCGCATTCAGTCACTGGTGCTCTGTCCCACACGGGAGTTGGCCGATCAGGTCGCAAAAGAACTTAGGAAGCTGGGTCGGGGTATTCACAATATAAAGATACTGACCCTTTGTGGGGGTATGCCCTTCGGTCCCCAGGTGGGTTCACTGGAACATGGGGCGCATGTCATTGTAGGTACACCGGGCCGCATTGAAGACCATTTGAAACGGGGCACGCTGAAGCTGAATGATGTGAATCTGCTGGTGCTTGATGAAGCGGACCGGATGTTGGATATGGGTTTTCAGGAGACCCTGGATAGGGTCATTGAGCAGATTCCATCGCAACGCCAAACGCTTCTATTTAGTGCGACCTTTCCCATGCAGATTCAGAAAATCGCAAACCGGATTATGCAAAAGCCGGTGATGATCAAGGTGGCATCCACCCATGATCACGCCACGATTGAACAGCATTTCTACAAAGTACAGGATAATAACCAGCGTTTTG
>JAPHUE010000016.1 GCA_026196795.1 Sedimenticola sp. | reverse complement strand
GCCAGCAGAAATAAGGCAGGGGACAGATTACTATGAAGATTACACGTAGAGGATTTATTCAAACTGCTGGTGTGGCAACTGCAGCCGGCATGATCGGCGTACCCTATATCGCCTTAGGCGCCAGCAAAAAAGTGGTTGTCGTAGGCGGCGGTACCGCCGGTGCAACGGCAGCAAAGTATCTCCGCATGGCCGATCCGACCATGGATGTCACACTGATCGAGGCTAATAGCAACTACTACACCTGCTACATGAGTAATGAAGTGCTGGGTGGCGAACGCTCCATGGATTCCATTAAGTTCGGTTATTCTGGACTGGCAAAACATGGTGTGAAAGTTGTCAATGCCAAAGTAACCGGCATTGATGCCAAGGCCCGAGTTGTAAAAACATCTAGTGGCGGAAGCTACGGCTATGATCGCTGTATCGTGGCACCCGGTATCGACTTCCGTTGGGATAAAATCGAAGGCTATGACGCCAAGGTTGCCGAGAAGATTCCGCACGCATGGAAAGCCGGCTCTCAAACCGCCACCCTGCGCAAGCAGCTGGAGGATATGAAAGATGGTGGAACGGTCGTCATTGCACCACCACCTAACCCTTTCCGCTGCCCACCCGGACCCTATGAGCGTGCCAGTCAGATCGCCATGTATCTGAAACAGCACAAGCCAAAATCAAAGGTTTTGATCTTTGATCCAAAGCCTAAGTTCTCCAAAATGGGCCTGTTCACTGGTGCCTGGAAGAAGATGTACGGCTATGAGACTGACAACGCCATGATCGAATGGCACGGTCAGCAGGAAGAGGCTGGGGTAGTCAAGGTTAATGCGGCTAATAACTCCATCGTTACCGCCTTTGGTGATGAGATTAAGGCTGACGTACTGAACGTCATTCCAGCCCAAAAAGCGGGTGCAATCGCCTTTACCGCAGGATTAACCAATGACAGTGGTTGGTGTCCTATTGATCTGGGTACATTTGAATCTAAGATTCATCCCAATATCCACGTCATTGGTGATGCTAGCATCGCTACCGGCATGCCTAAATCGGGCTACTCTGGCAACTCACAGGCCAAGGTCTGTGCAGCCGCCATTGCTGCCATGATGAACGGTCATGAGCCTGGTACACCTTCTTACGTCAACACCTGCTACTCCATTGCAGGAAAAGACTACGGCTTCTCTGTTGCCGCTGTCTATCGTCTGGCTGAAGATCGCTCCAAGATTACTTCTGTGTCTGGCGGACTGACGCCGGGCGATTCAAGCCCAGAAGTATTTAAACGTGAAGTGCTCTACGCACACAGCTGGTTCAACAACATCACCCACGATATCTTTGGTTGATAAACCCTTTCCAGCAAAATAAAAACGGGGCCAAACGGCCCCGTTTTTTTCTACTGAACAATAAATTTATCTTACCATCTGAGGCATACTCGGCATCTGGGGCATGGCAGGCATCGGTGGCATGGCTGGCATTGACGGCATCGGCATACGCGCATAATTCGGAAAATCCGGATTCAGCCAACCCGGTTTGGCCACCTTCTGCTCTGGCGGCTTAATTCTTGATACATAATCAAGCACAGCAAACTCTTCTCTTGGGCTAAATCGCTGAATCTGCTTGACCATCTTGGAATCGGCATTCCGGCGTTTACCCGATCGTATCCAGTCAAACTGACGAATCAAATATTTATAGTTTTGCCCCTGTATCAGAGGAATATGGTCTTTCTTATCCCCTTCTCCCTCCTTACCATGGCACTCAGCGCACTCTTCTTTATACAACCGTTCTCCCAGCTCCAGCTCATATCCAGGGCCAACGGTAGTATTCGAGCTCATCGGAAGCTGAGAGATATAGGCAGCCACATCAGCAATCTCCTGGGCTCCTCCCAGTAAACGAGGTGAGGTAAAAGGCAGCATAGTGGGGTTGTCTCTATTACGCGCCCTGATATCTGCCAGCTGTTTTATTAATACACTCGCCTGCTGCCCCGCAATCTGCGGATACATGCCGTCAGGGCTGGCCCACCCCTCCGGTCGATGACAGACTGTACAGATCATATAGACCTTTTTGCCATTCTCAATACTCGGTGTTAGGTGAAGCGCTTTCTCTACCTCACGCGCAGCCTCTTCTGGCCCTTGCGCAGACAGATAGCAGGCATTAACACTAAGAACTGAAAAGAGAATGCTTTTTATGCCTTGTTTAAAACCCATTCCTGCCTCCCTGATGGCATCTATCCCGCAATGCTGCCTGACATACATATGACAATCTTTTATAAACATACGGCCTTGAAGAGTAACTGTTACAAATATCAGACATCAATAGGGTATTTCCCTTAGCAGTATAATCAATAGAAATATCAACCCTGTTTATCACTGTGCAAACAGGTGCCCCCTATCTGTTCTGTTGTACACTACCGCTATTGTCACTTCTGGATTCGGCATTCATCGTAATATGAACATTCGATGGAAACTTTTCACCACTATTAGCACTGCCTTGGCTATCAACCTGGCGGTTGGCTATTACGCCTCTCTCAGTTTCAAACAAGCAACAGTAAATACCAATAGAATTGCCGAGCAGACATTCCAGATTGTAACGGAGAGCCTCACTACTCAGGTTCATTTTAAAAAGCAGGTACAAGAGTGGAAAAATATATTACTCCGGGGTCACGAACCAGCCCGCTATCAACAATACCTGTCCCAGTTTATCGAGGAAGAGAAAAAAACCGAGCTGAGCATTAGTACTCTGCTCAAGCTACTAGAACCCCGCTCCCCATCCTGGCAGGCCGCTACTGATTTCAAGGATGCCCACAAAGTGCTGGGGAAACAGTATCGTAACGCGCTGGATTCAATTGACAGCATTAACAGCACAACCTATATCAACGTAGACAATCAGGTCCGGGGTATTGACCGCCAACCCACAGAGCTGATGGACCAAGTTGTTGAGCTATCCCTACAATTTAAAAACGAAAGTCTGAAAAAGATCGCACAACATCAGCATGAAATCGAGCAACAGATCCTGATTGCCGTTATAGGCCTGCTAACGCTTACAGTTGCTGCACTGGTCTGGTTCGCCGATCGTGTCATTGCACACCCCATTGTAGAAGCCACTAATGTGGCACGCCGCATCACCAAGGGAAACCTGTCCAGCCCAATACCTGTGAGCGGCAGTGATGAGGCAAGCCAGCTGCTACAAGCACTGTCGTCGATGCAAGAGAGCCTGTCGACCTCACAAGATGAGCTTAAACAGGAAAAATCGCTCCTGGCTGAGCGTGTAGAGCGGCGAACCCGCGCACTCAATATAGCCAATGCCGAACTGGCACGTGCGGCCAAAACCAAAGACATGTTTCTGGCAACCATGAGCCACGAACTGCGCACACCCTTAACCACCATCATGGGACTGACTGAAATGTTGCAGGACGCGCTGTATGGGCCTGTGACTAGCGGCCAGAACCGCTCTCTTGCAACTATACAAGAGAGCTCACGCCATCTACTCACCCTCATCAATGACATACTGGATGTCGCCAAAGTCGAATCAGGAAAAATGGAACTGAAATGGGATTATCTCCCTGTCGATCAGCTGGTAGAGGCGAGCCTTAGACTGGTACGCCAACCTGCCAACACCAAGAAACATCATTTGGAGCAGCAAATAGATCCTTCCGTAAAACTGATCCATGGCGATGGCCGTCGTCTAAAGCAGTTACTGGTCAACCTCCTGGGCAATGCGGTGAAATTCACCCCAGACGGGGGACGCATCGGCCTGCACATTACCGGTGATGATGCGCTTGGTCTGGTGGCACTCTCCGTTTGGGATGATGGAATTGGCATTGAACAAGCACAATTTGAACACCTGTTTGAACCCTTCGTACAGGTTGAGAACGAATCAACCCGACGCTATAGCGGAACCGGACTTGGACTGACACTGGTCAAACGAATGGCCCAACTACACGGGGGTGATGTGCGTGTTGAAAGTAAAACAGGGAAGGGAAGTCGGTTCACTGTGACTCTGCCATGGAGCCGTGAGGATAACAACGCACACCAACAGAAACTAGCCGAAGCTCATGCAGCTGAGTCTCCCGCTCAACACCAATCAATACAAGGAATCACCCTGCTTCTGACAGAAGACAATGCCGCCAACCAGGCCATGATGAGTGATTTCCTGCGGCTTCAGGGCTTCAATGTTGTCAGTGCGGTAAGTGGTATAGACGCATTAAAGCTGGCATATGAGCATCTTCCGGGTATTATCCTCATGGATATACAGTTAAGTGATATGGATGGGCTGGAGGTCACACGCCAACTAAGAAGTCATCCAGTCCTTGTTAACACCCCTATAATCGCACTGACAGCATTGGCAATGCCAGGCGATCGTGAACGCTGTCTTGAAGCCGGTATGAATGACTATCTCAGCAAACCGGTAGGGTTAAAAGAGATCTATCACAGACTTCTGACCTATCTGTAACCCTACAGGGCAAATTCATGGTATACGGTATAGTGTCGTGGAGAATTCACCCAAACGGATATAGCGAATGGATCATCAGGAGCTGATAGAGAGCGAAAGTCGAGCCCTAAGGGTAGCAAATGCCCAGCGGTTACGTTTTCGACGCTATTTGATGGCGATTGCTAGCTACCTGATTGGCGCCTTCATGGTCGGTCTCT
>JAPHUE010000219.1 GCA_026196795.1 Sedimenticola sp. | reverse complement strand
CGGCCGGGGCAATGCAGTAGCCGCTCTTCCAACCCGTAACATGGTAGGTCTTACCAAACGAAAAGACCACAAAGGCCCGGGCCGCCAGTTCATCATGCAGCAGCAGGCTCTGATGTGTTTCACCATCAAACACCAGATGCTCATAGACCTCATCCGAGAGCAGCAGGATATCCGTATCCCTGACCAGTTCAGCCAGGGTGGCGAGATCGTCCGCCGACAAGGTTGCCCCAGTTGGATTATGTGGTGAGTTAAGGATGATCATGCGGGTTTTAGGATTGATCGCATCCTTGACCCGCTGCCAGTCGATTGAGAACGTGGGTGGCAGTAACGGCAGATGAATGGCACGGCCACCACTCAGTTCAATCGCTGGTTCATAGCTGTCGTAGGCCGGGTCGAACACAATCACTTCATCGCCTGGTGAGACACAAGCGGTAATGGCACAGTAGATCGCTTCGGTAGCACCGGGCGTCACGGTCACTTCACTCTCAGGTGAAACGGCTCTGTCATATAAACGCTTTATTTTGCTAGCGATCGCATTGCGCAGGGAGGCAACACCTGCCATGGGGGCATACTGGTTATGCCCCTGCTGAATGTGATAATCGACCTGATCCAGCAGGGCTTTGGGTGCACTGAAGTCAGGAAACCCCTGCCCCAGGTTAATCGCCTGGTGTTGATTGGCCAGTTCACCAATTACGGTAAAGATGGTGGTTCCAACCTGGGGGAGTTTGCTGTGAATTGTAATGCTCATATGCTTGTAATAACGGCCGATTGAACCCTTAGTGTGCCAAAATGTTTCTTCAGGAGATAGCTGAAACATTAGGCAAACGCCATCAGATTCCCTATTCTATAGCCTTATGCAGAACAAACCGCTACTTGTTGTTGAAGCGCTCTATCATAGCTACCGGGAAGGTAGGGACAGCCGACCTATTCTAAACGGCATAAACCTTCAGGTTGAAGAGCATGAGTGCATTGCCTTGCTGGGCCGCAGTGGCTCAGGCAAGTCAACGCTGTTAAATATGCTGGCCGGGATCGATACGCCGCAAAATGGCCGTATAACGATCATGGGCCAGGATATTCATGATCTCTCCGAACTGAATCGCACCCTGTTAAGACGCCGTCATATCGGTTTCGTTTACCAGTTCTTCGATCTGATACCTACACTGACCATTGCCGAGAATGTCGGACTACCACTGGAACTGAATGGTTACCCCGAGCGTGAGATAAAAAAACTGGTTGGGCTGATACTCTCGGACATTGGCTTGGGCGACCGCTGGAATGCTTTCCCTGACCAACTCTCCGGCGGTGAGCAACAGCGCATTGCCATCGCCCGCGCCCTGGTGCACAACCCGGCTATTGTGCTGGCTGATGAACCGACCGGTAATCTGGATGCAGAGACTGGTGAGCATATCCTGCGTATCCTGCTGGGGCTCTCCCGCCAACTCAAACGCACCTTGATCATTGTCACCCACAGCCTGGAAGTCGCCGAGAAGGCCGACCGTATCTTCACCCTGAATGATGGGGTGCTGAATCCCCACGGGGAGCCCCATTGGTAGGCTCGCGGCTTAGACTGGCCGGATTTCGTCACCAGCGGAAGCATGGCTGGCAGACGGCATTGGCCATCCTGGGCATCGCGTTAGGTGTTGCCGTGGTAATGGCCGTCAGTCTGGCCAACCAGAGCGCCAGCCGGGCCTTTGCCATCACTATGGAGCAGATTTCCGGGCGGGTGAGTCATCAGATACTGGGCGGACCGTCCGGCATTCCGGAGAAGCTCTATACCCGGCTGCGCCTGGAACAATCACATTTAAAAAGCGCCCCCGTGGTGGAAGGCGTTGTGCGCATCGGCCAGGAGCAGTTCACGCTGCTGGGTCTTGACCCTTTATCCGAACAGCCGTTTAGAACCATGACCCGACTTCCCGGCACAGGCGTGCTGACACGCTTGCTGACACAGCAAAACGGTCTGCTGTTCTCATCCTATACGGCTAAACGACTAGGGCTTTCAGCTGGCGATAAAATCACACTGGCGATTGCTGCCCGTAGCCCCGAAGTTGAGCTATTGGCACTGTTCGGCGAGCAGCAAGGGGCCGTACTGGATGGCGTATTGGTGGCGGACATAGCCACCGCGCAGACACTACTGGAGCAACCCGGGAAGCTGGATCGAATCGACCTCACCCTGACCCCGGATGCCATCGCCCCGCTACAAACCTGGCTACCCAAGGGCTATCAGCTGGTAGAGACACGCCAGCGCACGTCTGCCATGGAGGATATGAGCAAGGCGTTTCAGACCAACCTGACCGCCATGAGTCTGCTGGCCCTGCTGGTGGGTGGTTTTCTGATCTACAACACCGCGACCTTCTCTGTATTACAGCGACGCCGACAGTTCGGCATCATGCGACTGCTGGGAGCCACCCGCTCAGAACTGTTTAGGGTCATCCTGTTTGAACAGTTAATCATCGGGCTCATCGGCACGGCAATCGGCATGGGGGCAGGCATCCTGCTGGCCCGGCAACTGCTCTGGTTGGTCACCCGGACGATTAACGACCTCTATTACACTGTCACTATCAGTCGTCTCGACCTGGCGCCTGAGATAATCATCACCGGTATTACACTGGGACTGGTCACCACCCTGCTCGCCTCCGCCGCCCCTGCCTGGGAGGCAACCCGCGCCCGCCCCCAAAGTGTTAATCGTCGCTCGGCCATTGAACAACAGAGCCACCGCGCCATTCCCTGGCTGTTGTTCATCGGCCTTTCCACCATGGGTGGCGGTCTCTGGCTGGCACAAAACTCTGACCGCAGTCTGCTGTTGGGTTTTGCCGCACTGTTCTGCTTCATTATGGGTTACTGCCTGCTGGTGCCTGCCATGGTGCCCACGCTCTCCCGCCTGATCCAGTACCCTATCAAGTGGCTGTTTGGCACTATCGGTCGTCTTGCCACTCGCGGTATTGATGCCACACTCAGTCGAACAGGTCCGGCAATAGCTGCCCTGACGCTGGCGATAGCCGCCACGATTGGCATGGGCATTATGGTCGACAGTTTTCGCACCACCGTAGGTCAATGGCTGACCCAAACCATACAGGGGGATGTCTACATATCAGCGCCAAACAGCAGTTCCAAGCGTGCGTCTGCCCCCCTACCCAACGGGCTGCCTGCCAAGGCACTCAAACTGGACGGCGTCAGAGAGGTCAGCACCGGACGCCATGTCACGGTTGAGTCGGAGACAGGCCCGGTAAACCTGCTGGCAATTGGACTGGCATCCACCAGTTATCGTGGTTTCAATTTCAAAGGGGATACACTGGCCGATCTCTGGCAGCAGTTCTCTACCGGCAAGCTGGTACTGGTTTCTGAACCCTACGCCTACCACAACCGATTAAAGACCGGGGATAAGGTTACCCTGCTAACACCCCTGGGCAATCAGTCGTTTACCGTTGGCGGAATCTTTTATGACTACGGTTCAGATCGTGGACTGCTGGTGATGCCCAGAGAACACTACGCCAAGCTCTGGCAGGATCAAGCGGTGACTACACTCGGTATCTACCTGAAAAAAACAGCGACACTGGAATCGGTGTTGACCCAGGTAAAAACCCTGACCAGTGAGTATGACCAACCACTGACCGTCCGGGCCAATCAGGAGATATTGAAACACTCATTGGAGATCTTTGATCGCACATTTACCATCACCCAGGTTCTGCGATTGCTCGTGATAGCGGTGGCCTTTGTCGGAATACTCAGCGCCATGATGGCACTGCAACTGGAACGCGCAAAAGAGCACGCCATTTTGCGAGCTACCGGATTGACACCACGACAACTACTGGGACAGATCACGCTACAGACTCTGCTGATGGGCGTAATGGCAGCACTGCTGGCGATGCCACTGGGCTGGCTCATGGCGGAGATACTGATCCATGTGATCAATGTGCGCGCGTTCGGTTGGAGCATGCCAAGCCAACTCTCTACTACCATACTGATAGAAGCCGGACTCTTCGCCCTGATCGCCTCACTGCTGGCCGGACTCTATCCCAGTCTGCGTATGGCGCGCACCCAACCGGCACTGGCACTACGTGAAGAATAGTATGCGACGAGCGATCCTCTTTTTATTACTGCCCCTGATCATCGGCTGCCAGCCACGCGAAGAGGTGACTACAGAAAAACTCTCTGCCACACGCCTGCTCTCAGCGGTGGATCAACAAGGGTTTGCCCGCGCTGAAAAACCCCGAGATTTTATTTTCCCCCAAGACCATGGCCCACACCCCGCTTTTCGTAATGAGTGGTGGTATTTCACGGGTAACCTGCAGGATCAGTCAGGTAGACGGTTTGGCTATCAAGTGACCTTTTTTCGTTTTGCATTAACGCCCCCAAGTAAAAAGCCGTCAGTATCCCAATGGTCCAACAACCCTGTATGGATGGCCCACGCAGCGATTACAGACAGTGAAGCAAAACGGCATTTAAAACAGGAGAAGCTGGTCAGGGCAGGCCCGGGGTTGGCAGGCAGTGAGGCACAACCGTTCCGTGTCTGGGTTGAAGATTGGCAACTGCAACAAGGCAAGGCCGGTTTGCCCTGGAAAATTCACATCAACAGCGAAACGTTCTCGCTTGATCTGGATGTGGAACCGACCATCGGTGTTGTTTTGCAGGGCGACAAGGGGCTCAGTCAAAAAAGTGCAGAACCCGGCAATGCGTCCTACTACTACTCTTACCCCCGACTTAAAAGCAACGGCCAGATCAGGATCAATGAAAAGCAATATCGGGTAAGCGGTCATTCCTGGTTTGACCGGGAATGGGGAACCAGTGCACTCTCTCCCGAACAAACCGGCTGGGACTGGTTTTCACTGCAATTCAACAGCGGTTACAACCTGATGTTCTATCACTTACGAAACAGACAGGGGAAGGCCGATCCATTCAGTGCCGGCAGCTGGATTGATAAAGCGGGAAAAACCAAACGCCTCTCTCTCGATCAGATTGAACTGACACCCTTAAGGTGGTGGAAAAGTGCCAATGGCAATAACTACCCTGTTGAATGGGAGATGAGAATTAAATCAGAGAACCGTCTATTGAATATCAAACCCATTCTGGATGAACAGGAGATGGATCTGAGTGTCCGGTACTGGGAAGGTGCCGTCGATATTTATGAGCGAGGAAAATCCATCGGCAGTGGCTACCTGGAGATGACCGGCTATTAGGCTGGCCGTTACTGCAACAGAATTATCAACGCCCTAACAGCTTTATGTTGGGGTCGTTTTAACCGTTTCAAGTCGAAAAATAATTTAGCCGTTTTTCTTTTAAAAAACCTTGAAAAAAGATTTACCCGCCCTTAACTCATGGTCAAGTGGATGCCCTAAGGGATCCATGAAAATGCGTGGTTCAACTGAACGCGCCTGTTATTTATATCGCTTATGATGATGAGGATATACCATGAGAACTTACGATCTATCACCCCTATTCCGCAGTGCCATTGGCTTTGACAGACTGGCCAATACACTGGAGTCAATTCACAACACAAACAGCAGTGGCGGCTACCCGCCCTACAACATCGAGTTGGTTGATGAGAATCAATACACCATCACTATGGCCGTCGCGGGATTCACTGCCGATGATCTGGAAATTGAGGTCGAGCAGAATAAACTGAGGATTAGCGGCCAGAAAAAAGAGGATGAGAACGGTCGCCAATACCTACACCGCGGCATCGCCAACCGCAACTTTGAGCGCAGTTTTCAACTGGCCGACCATATCAAAGTCGCCAATGCCAATATACAAGATGGCATGCTCTATCTGGAGTTGGTGAGAGAAATCCCAGAGGCGATGAAACCGCGTCGAATTGAAATCCAGAAACGCGCAAACACTGTTTTGGATAACAAGGTAGAGGCTGCCTGATAGGCAAAGCATGACCCCGGTCATTTGGCCGGGGTCATCCGATCTTCAGCAAATGATAACAACCGGCTAACGCTGACACGCTCACTGTAAATAGTCTTCGGAATATCAGTGTTCAGTCCGGCATGAAATCGCCTGCCGCAATAACTGTTTGATAAAGAGCTTTATGCTAGCCAAGGTTGCATCCGGATTCTCTAAATGTGGAGAATGGCCGCAAGCCTCGAACACGGCCTTTTCTATTTTCGTAGGCAAAAGATCGGCTAGCACATTGATCTGAGCCAAGGTGCCATATTGATCATCTTCACCCATGATGGCTAACACTGGCACATTAATCCCAGGAACTGAGGCTTCGATATTCCACGATTCGAATCTCGGATCAAGCCAAATGCCACTCCAGCGTTTGAAGGTATCGTCAGTGTGTTCCAGGTGATAGCGTTTTAATCTATCGGCCAACCCCTCTTGCTCATAGGCCGCTTTTGCCAAACGGATTCCGTGCAGGGTTTCGGGCTCAACAAAAAGATGTGGCGCCAACAGAACTAAACCCATTATCCGATCATCAAACTGTTCACCCGTGTGAATAATGGCAATAGATGCACCGTCACTGTGACCCATCAAGATGGCCTGGTCGATCCCTGCAGCATCCAATACAGCAGGTAAAACGATACGTCCCTCACGATGCATAAAATCAACAGCCAGATCCTGATCAAACGGATCCGATCCACCATAGCCCTGTCGACTGTATACAAATACAGTGCAACCCGTCAGCTCAGCTAATCTGGCGGGAAAATCACGCCACATGGCAATGCAACCCAATCCTTCGTGCAGCAACACTAAAACGGGCCTACCACTATCACGCTCGCCAAACCACTGGCACTCCAGATTACAACCATTGACTCGAAGCGTTTGTTTTTCACTGTCTGACATCGGTTCTTACACTCGCTGTTAACATTCCGTCACACATCATTATGCAATGCGAATGCGGATAACCTTCATAACTTCAAACTCTATTCCAGCAACCGTTTCTGTTTCGGGATAATAGGTCATGTTTACCCGTTGACCCTCTAGGGATTTATACTGACGCTTCCGTTTATAGATAAAAGGCGTTGTATGGCCTTCGATCATCACGGTATTAACTATCCACTCATCCTGATCTCGCTGCACATGGGAAACCACCTTCTGCATATCTGACTGCACCAGCTTCCCATGTTTTTTCAATAGTGTATCAACATCACTTTTCATGGTTCTTCTCTCAGTCTGGCGCAACACAAGAGGCTTCACGGCAACAGTTCACTTCAATGGTGACATGATCCAATGTATGAAGGTGTGCAATCAGCGACTTGTAGTGTTCAGGGTCTTTGGGCTCATGGGTGACCAAGGAAACAATGACACCATAACTCTTTGGTCCTATCTGCCAGATATGCAGATCAACAATCTGGTTATCATCTTCACCCTCAATCGCCTGTGTGATTGACTTTTCAAGCTGCTTACCGGGAACCGAATCAAGCAGAACATTACTGGTCTCTTTCAACAGACCAATACTCCAGCGAGTAATCAGGATGGCACCAACAATACCCATGGTGGCATCCATCCAGATCCAGTCGAAATACTTTCCTGCAAAAAGTGCAATAATCGCCAACACAGAGGTCAGTGCATCAGCAATTACATGCAAATACGCAGCCCGCAGATTATGGTCGGCGTGGTGATCGTGGTCATGATGATGGTGATTATGGTCGTGGTCATGGTGGTGATGCGCACCAGAGCCACCATGCAGCAACCAGGCACTTACCAGATTTACAATCAGGCCAATTACCGCCACCATTATGGCCTGGTTGAACTGAATAGCATGAGGTGAAATCAGGCGCTCGATTGACTCGGCACCCATCAAGAGTGCCACCATGGCCAGGGTAATCGCGCTGGAGAAACCTCCCAGCGCCGTCACCTTTCCTGTCCCAAAACTGAAGCGAGGATTATCGGCGTTGATTCTGGCGTAGCGGTAAGCGAACAGCGAGATCGCCAACGCTGCCACATGGGTGCCCATATGCCAGCCATCTGCCAGTAGTGCCATTGAACCAAACAGATAGCCTGCAGCTATCTCTACCACCATCATGACAGCGGTTAGGAGAACAACCAGTTGCGTTCTACGCTCACCCTCTGAGGTATCAATATTAAAATTGTGGTCATGCTGCCACTGCTCAACCGAATGGTCTGCTGGTTCGACTGACATCATTAAGCTCTGTCTATTGGAATGATATAGGGGGGATTATAAAGCGATTATCCAGGCAATTCAGTAAGCGGTATGGCAGAGCTCTTAATTTAATAGTTTATAGCCGTTTATTTCGTGAGTTTCGATAGGCCGCTAGCTGTTGCCGCTCTTCGGCCTGCTGTTTGGTACGCACCATTAGCTCGGCCTTGTGTTCTTGCAACACCTGGAGTGCGGCCTCCACATACTTAACCGCCGTCATTTCATCGGCGGCATAACCCGTGAGTAGTTCCAGCCATTTAAAATGAATCGTGCATTGCGTGTCACTCCCTTGTGTATTAATCGGACAATCCACACAACGTACATGTACCGCCCGGCTTTTAACTACACGCTTCTGCCATTGCAGCCGATACTGTTCAGCGTGACGGGCAATCCATTCCATCGCCTTGGGTTGTTGCTCCGATTCGGGAAAACCACCCAGATGACGTTTCAAGGCCTCTACCTGACGCTCCAGGAAGTGTTCGTCTTCAGATTTTATCTCACTTGTATCTATTACAAATCGGGTAATAAGGGCCAATATAGGATCATCTACTACAAACATGTCATCTCCCTACACAGATGCTGTTAATTAGTAGATTTAGCTTAAACCAGCCATATTACAAGTTTATCCACAGGCACTCATCCGCTGCCCCGGGGTTATCCCACCTGACCTGCTGCTCTGCGCAATGTATAATACCCCTATAGCTCTATTCGCTATTGATCAACTTTTGTTAAGCTTAAATAAAGGCTCAATCGCATGTTTGAAGATCAACTTATCAAGGTCGCGACCGGACTGGCCTTCATTGTCCCCGGCATATTCGTTCTGCGCTGGCTGCTGAATCGCTCAACGGGTTCGCCAGAAGAGTGGGCCGAGTACCATATCCGGATTCTTCAACAGAAACACGCCAGCGGAGAGATTGATGACGAAACCTATCAGACCCGTTTAAAAGAGCTCCAGGAAGAATAGCTTCCATGACCAGGATTCTGTTCCTAACAGAGAGCGTCAGGGGGTAAAGTTAAACTTGTAAACACATCCAGACCACACTGAACTAAAGAAGCGATCACTCCCCATGACGGAACACCCGATACTCTTTACCATCTTCCTTATCTTTTCCGGTGCCGCTGTCTTCGCCACCCTGGCGCTTTATGCCCGTCAGGCGCTACTGATCTCCTATATTTTACTGGGCGTGATACTTGGCCCCTCTGCCGCAGGTCTGGTTAATGACAGTGAACTGGTACGAGAGATGTCCAATATCGGGATCATGTTTCTGCTGTTCCTGATGGGGCTGGAACTGAATCCCCGCGAGCTCTTACTGCTACTGAAGAAGACCACTACGGTCACCGTTATCAGCTCGGCCCTGTTTGCATTCAGTGGTGGTCTGATCGCCTATCTATTTGACTTCACACTTCAGGAATCACTCATCGTCGGCTCGGCGATGATGTTCTCCAGCACCATTATCGGCCTCAAGTTGTTACCCACCACGGTACTGCATCATCAACATACGGGTGAACTGGTCATCAGTATTTTGCTGTTCCAGGACCTGATAGCCATCCTGTTGCTTCTGGCCCTGAAAGGCGGCAGCGGTGCCGAATTATCCGCATTTGAGATTATTAAACTGGTGCTTGCCCTGCCCTTGCTGATTGGTGTTTCTGCACTGTTTGTGAAGTATGTCTTCTTCCCCCTCATGAAGAAGTTCGACACCATCAAAGAGTATATCTTCCTGATCACTATCGGCTGGTGTTTGGGTTTGGCTGAGGCCGCCACCGCGCTGGGGCTGTCACATGAAATTGGTGCCTTTATCGCCGGCATCTCTCTCGCCACCAGTCCGGTCTCCTTCTTCATATCAGAAAACCTGAAACCATTGCGGGATTTCTTCCTGGTGTTGTTCTTCTTCTCTCTGGGGGCCGGCTTTGACCTTGCCATGCTGGATGATGTGATCCTGCCCGCGGCACTGATTGCGGCCACCATGCTGCTGCTAAAACCACTGGTCTTTGATCGGCTATTGCGCGTGGTGGGCGAAAGCAAGGCCCGCTCCACTGAAGTCGGTGCCCGACTGGGTCAACTGAGTGAGTTTTCCTTGCTTCTTGCCGTGCTCGCCTGGGAGAGCAAGTTGATCAGTATCGAGGCATCCTATCTGATCCAGCTGGCCACCCTGCTCACCTTTCTGGTCTCCACCTATCGGGTGCTGTTTAAATACCCCACTCCGATTGCGCTCTCAGCAAAACTGCGCAGGGATTAATCGACAGGCGTGCCGCTGTCACACAGGTGTCGGAGTCGAAGCATCGCCGCCGACACCCTACTCTATTGTTCGACAACTAGACGCCTAGCACCTCCCCCTCATCAGAGAGGTCGATCCGATGTGCCGCCGGGCTGGATGATAAGCCGGGCATCGTAACAATATCGCCCGTCAGTGCCAGCATATAGCCCGCACCTGCGGAGATCCGTACCGATTCCACGGGCAATTCAAAACCATCCGGATGGCCTACATGGGCGGGATCGCTGCTGAGGGAAAGATGGGTCTTGGCAATACAGATGGGCAATTTGTCATAACCCAATTCACGAATACGCTGCAGATCTTTTAGCGCCATGCGGCTGAATACCACCTCACTGGCACCATAGATAGTAGTGGCTACGGCATGGATCTTCTCTTCTGGCGACTGATCCAGCTCATACAGATAGCGCACAGGGGGTTGCTCCACATCCGCAGCGATAATAACCTCCTCAGCCAGTGCCTCAGCACCAGCGCCACCCTGGGTAAAGCCATTAAACCGGGCCACAGAGATACCCTGACTCCGACAGCCTGTTTCGATGGCAGCCAGATCCTCCTCCAGATCATCCTCAAAACAGTTGATGGCAATGACCGGATCAAAACCGAAGGCCCGGACACTCTCTACATGATGAAATAGGTGATCCATACCCCGTTCGATCTCCTGAACCGAGCCGCCAAGCGCCGGATCGCCGCCACCATGGATACGCAAGGCACGTACAGTCGCTACCAGCACCACCGCACTGGGCCAGATATCGGCGCTGCGACACTTCAGGTCAAAGAACTTTTCTGCACCCAGATCAAATCCGAAACCAGCCTCGGTTAACACATAATCAGCACGACCCAGGGCCGTTTTCGTCGCAATTACACTGTTGCAGCCGTGTGCGATATTGCCAAAGGGGCCGCCATGAACAAACGCGGGAACCCCTTCCGTAGACTGCACCAGGTTGGGCAGAATGGCATCCTGTAACAGGGCGGCCATAGCCCCGGTTGCCTTGAGACTGGCAGCGGTAACCGGCGCCCCATCACGATCAAAGCCAACCAGAATACGGCCCAATCGCTGTTTCAGATCCGCAAGATTCTCCGCCAGACAGAGGATACCCATTACCTCAGAGGCCGCTGTGATGTCAAAACCGGTCTCTCTGGGTACGCCATTTAAACGACCACCCAGCCCGATCACCGCCTGTCGCAAGGCCCGGTCATTCACATCCAGCACCCGCCGCCAGAACACCTGCCGATGTTCCAGGTCCAGTTCACTGCGAAAATGCACCGCATTATCCACCAATGCCGCCAACAGATTATGCGCCGCGCCTACTGCGTGCATATCACCGGTAAAGTGCATATTGATTCGGGTCGAAGGCTCTAGTTGACACGCCCCACCACCAGCTCCTCCCCCCTTGATACCGAATATCGGGCCCAACGAAGGCTCCCGCAGCGCCAGCGCGACGCGACGACCCAGCCTCTGCATCCCTTGGGCCAAGCCGATAGAGACGGTCGTCTTGCCCTCACCGGCGCGGGTTGGATTAATGGCTGAGACCAGCACAATCTTGCCCTGGGGTCGCGCACTGTTTTGCTTCAGTGTTGTAAGGCAGATCTTGGCCATCTGATCCCCGTAACAGAAAATTTCTTCTGCCGTCAGACCCAGCCTGCCTGCAATCTCCTGAATAGGGCGCATGGTTATAACCTCTTTGTTATTGTTCGTTCGATATTAGTAATTAAAGCACATAGCCCACTGTTAAAGAGCCGGGAAATTAGCCCATCAGCCGCTTCCACTGGTAACTGAACTGTCATTGAAAAGTGATGGTATTCTTCCTTTAAAATCCTTATGCTAATCTCATGCTGCAGCGCACAACGCTGTGCCCGATCGAAAAGTAACCGTGGTAACTATGTTCAGAAGTATTTATATCGCCGGCGCAGAGCCTGGCAGCGGAAAATCCGTCGCCGTATTGGGCATAATGGAGATGCTCACCGCCATGACCAAGCGGGTCGGCTTTTTCCGCCCCATCATTCCAGAGAATGGCGGCAATGATGATCTGACTCACCTGATCACCAGCCGTTATGGCATTGAGCTGCCCACCAGCATGCTCTATGGCTGTACCGACGAAACGGCGCGTAACCTGCTCGCCGAGGGTCGCTACGCCGAACTGCTGAAACAGATCATGGCCAAATACAAAGCCGTAGAGCATCAAGTGGACATGGTGGTCTGTGCCGGAACTGATTTCTCCGACATCACCTCCGCACTGGAGCTGGACTTCAATGCGGATCTGGCCAATAACCTGGGCTGCCTGCTGCTACCGGTGATCAAAGGGTATGGCCGCACCGCCCATGAGACCGTGGATGCCGTCCGGGTACTGGAAGAGTCACTCAGCAATCGGGGCTGTGACTTGCTGGCCGCCATCGTCAATCGGGTTGACCCGGACAATATTGATCAGGTGATCGCCGAGCTGACTATCTCAGCGATGCCCACACTCCCCTTCTATGTACTCCCGGAACATCGCACCCTGGAAAAACCAACCGTGGGTGAGATTGCACGTTCGCTGAAAATCGAATGTCTGAGTGGTGATCAGGAGTCACTCAATCATGAGGTGAGCCACTACAAGATCGCCGCCATGGAAGTACCCAATTTCCTCGATAACGTGCTGGAAGACAGCCTGATTATTACACCAGGCGATCGTTCCGACATTATTCTGACCAGTCTGGCCGCCGACGCCTCCAGTAACTACCCTAAGATTGCAGGTTTGTTACTAACTGGCGATATGAAACCGGCACCCCAGGTGACTCGTCTGCTGGATGGACTGACCCGTTCACATGTCGCCATACTCTCGGCACCCTGGGATACGTTCAGAACCGCATTGAAGGTGAACGATGTTGAAGGGAGCATTCTTCCGTCTGATGATCGAAAGATTGCCGCCGCCCTCGGTATTGTTGAGCGATATGTGGATATTGAAGAGTTGAAGGCCCGTATCTCTGTCAGTCGCGCCCACCGCATGACGCCGCTGATGTTTGAATACGAAATGATTCAGCGTGCCAAATCCGATCGCAAACATATCGTCTTGCCGGAAGGTTTTGATGAGCGCATTCTGCGAGCAGCCGAGATTCTGTTGCTGCGCGATGTGGTGGATATCACCTTGCTGGGTTCTGAAGAAAAAATCCAGCAGCGCATCAGTCAACTGGGGCTGAATTTGGAAGGGGTGAAGTCTATTGATCCTCGTACCTCAGCCTGGCGCCAACAGTTTGCGGATACCTATTTTGAACTGCGCAAGCATAAAGGTATCTCGGAACAGATGGCTTATGATGCGATGGCCGATGTCAGTTATTTTGGCACCATGATGATTCATCACGGCTATGCTGATGGTATGGTTTCGGGGGCAGCACACACAACCCAACACACCATTCGGCCAGCGTTTGAGATCATCCGTACCAAGCCGGGTTGTTCGCTGGTCTCCAGCGTCTTTTTCATGTGCCTTGAAGATAAAGTGCTGGTCTATGGTGACTGCGCCATCAATCCCAATCCGAATGCACAACAGCTTGCCGATATCGCCATCAGTTCTGCTGCAACAGCCCAGATGTTTGGCATTGAACCCCGCGTGGCGATGCTCTCTTACTCCACGGGAATCTCTGGGAAAGGTGATGATGTGGAATCCGTCCGAACGGCGGTTGCCATTGCCCGCAAGCAACGACCAGACCTGAAACTGGAAGGACCCATCCAATACGATGCCGCCATTGATCCGGATGTGGCCCGTTCGAAAATGCCCGATAGTGAAGTGGCAGGACAGGCCACAGTGTTTGTCTTCCCCGATCTCAACACTGGCAATAATACCTATAAGGCCGTGCAGCGCTCGGCCAACGCCGTAGCCATTGGACCGGTGATTCAGGGTCTGAACAAACCGGTCAATGATCTTAGTCGTGGCTGCACGGTAACCGATATTGTTAACACTGTAGCCATCACCGCCATCCAGGCTCAGGAAAACTGCACCAAGCAGGAAATAGCATGAGTATCCTGGTGATCAATGCAGGCAGCTCATCCATCAAATACCAGCTGTTTGATATGCCGAGTCAACAGGTCTTGTCATCAGGACTGGTGGACCGAATTGGTGAATCACAGAGTCTCCATCGCCATCAGTGGCTGGACAACAATTCAAATCGCCAATCACATGAAGTCACCGTACAGATCAGCGATCACCATCAAGCGCTGGAAAAAGTGGTAGCGCAACTGACACAACGGGGCACACTGGATTCGTTGGATGATTTAACCGCTATCGGACACCGCGTGGTTCATGGGGGGGAGGCATTCAAGCAACCCGTTATGATTACAGCTGAGGTGATCGACGCCATAAAGGCAATGATTCCCTTAGCCCCCCTGCATAACCCGGCCAATCTCGAGGGTATTGAGGTTTCACAAACACTCTGCCCCAAGGTTCCGCAGGTCGCGGTCTTTGATACCGCCTTTCATCAGACCATGCCTGCTCACGCCTTCCATTACGCCGTGCCGGATCATCTGTATCGTGACTATCACGTGAGGCGCTATGGTTTTCATGGGACATCCCATCACTATGTGGCGAAACTGGCGGCTGAATTTCTTGCTACCGATCTAAGCCAGCTTAACCTGATCACCCTGCATCTCGGGAATGGTTGCAGCGCAGCGGCCATCAAATCTGGTCAGTGCATCGACACCAGTATGGGTATGACACCACTGGAAGGTTTGATAATGGGCACCCGCTCAGGTGATATTGATCCTGCCCTGCACTTCTACTTGATGCGTGAGAGTAAGCTCACACCGGATCAACTGGAAAAATTACTGAACAAAGAGAGCGGTCTTAAAGGGATCTGCGGTTTGAGTGACATGCGCGAAGTGGCCGACAAAGCACAACAAGGTGAAGCGCAGGCACAACTGGCCAGGGCCATGTTCGCCTATCGAGTCAAAAAGTTTATTGGCAGCTACTATGCGGTATTAGGACGGGTCGATGCCATTGTATTCACAGGTGGTATTGGTGAAAATGACGCTGCTCTGCGCCAGCAAATCTGCGGTGAACTCGAGGGATTAGGCATCCAACTGGAGTCAGCCGCCCCTCAGAAAAGCGGTACAGTGATGTCACTACACAGCGCCGAATCGCGCGTGAAAGTGCTGGTCATTCAAACCAATGAAGAGTTAGAGATTGCCCTCTCTGCCCAGACCTTAATTGCGCAACCAGCATAATTGATAAAAGGGCCGATAGGAGAATCCGCCATGGATGAAAAGAGCCAAACTATTTTCGAAGCCATAGAGCAGGCTGCCATGTCCGGCCTCTGTCGTGATGGCCAACTGGAGATTGGCCAACAGGTAGCCCGAAGCCTCTATCCCGAACTGAGTGAAGCGGCCCTGCTGGCAATTGCAGAAGCGCTCTATAAGCAATCTGTCGCCCATGACGAAGACGTCTAAATCCGCATGAAAAACAGAGTCACAGCAGACACCACCCCAGCTCAGCTAACCAAGCCACAGGTTTCCCCCGGTGGCCCGATCATTTCTCTACAACCCTGTCAGAGAGAAACCTGCTCCAGGCCATCCAGCCATCCCGCAGTATCGTTTAGTTTGTAGACAAGCATGCGCGAGGCCAGATGTTCCTCGCCACTGCGTGCATGAATCTGCTTCAAGATCAGCTTATCTTCGATTCGCCCGCAGATTTCGATCTTGCCGATATCGTGACCCATGATGTAGCGGAATCGCTTGGCATAACCATCCAATTGCCTGCGCGCAGTATCGACCAGATCAACACCCCGCTTCAGCGATATCTGGAAGTGGTGACGCACACGTGACACTGGCATGCACTGGTAGAGGTAATAGGGATTCACACCAGCCCGCACCAGCTTGTTCATCAGCTCCACAAGTACGTCACTGTCATCGTTAATGCCTTTCAACAGCACAGCTTGGTTCTGTACCGAGACGCCAGCCGCCCGTACTCGCGCCAAAGCCTCCTCGGCCAATGGAGTGATCTCAGCGGGATGGTTGAAATGCGTCGGCAAGTAGAGCGCCTTGTGCTGATTAAAACGCTCCATCAACTCAATCAACTCATCATCGAAAAGACGGGTCGGGTTAACCACCGGCGCCCGACTTCCGATGCGCACATAGTTGATATGAGGAATATCCTGCAGCGCCTCCAGCATAGGTGTTAACACCGAGGTAGGCAGCATCAGGGCATCACCACCAGAAATGACCACATTGGTAATCTCGGGGTGTTTAGCGATGTACTCCGCAGCCGCAACAAAATTTTCCACCGTCTTGTCATTCTTCAGTCCCACAATCCGTTTGCGGAAACAGTGGCGACAGTACATGGAGCAATACTCGGTAGAAACCACTAAAGCCGTGTAACCGTACTTGTGCAGAATACCGTTACCCATGTCGTGCTTATCGTCACCGTAGGGATCCGTGGTCGTTTGCCCCATAGATCCAGCCACAACCAACTCCTCTGCCTGAGGAATGCAGAGTTTGCGAATAGGATCATCCGGGTTGTTGCCATCTACTAGACTCAAGTAGTCGCGTGGGATATTCATCGGGTGCTGCTCAATCACCTTGGCCAGTTGCTCTGCCTCTTGCTGAGGGACATCGATGTATTGCTGTAACTCCTCCAGGCTCTTGATATTGTTCTGTAGTTCGGCCTTCCAGGGCAAGCTCCGCCAATCTATCTCTCGTAACATGTCCAGATTAGTAACTTGGGGTGACTCCACATGAGCAGTAGTTTTAAAAGACATAGTTCTCCTGTCGAATTAAATCGGTATTCGGTTTAGGTTATTTAGGAATGGGATCAGTTTTTACCGGGAAGCAAGCTGGGATTATTAAGCACAGATTCATCCCAAACCAATTGATCATCGGGAGAATCTGCCAATGGACCGATAGGTTCCCTGTCATGCTGGAACTACGGGCCACTCTGCATATCGAGGCCAATCAGCCGGGCCAGCGCCACGGCCGAAAAGGCACTCCATAGGTTATAGGTCTAAAGTTTACAACACTAATGATTAGTTCTCAAACTATATCTATTCTTTGAAGGTAATTATGGCAACCGGTTATACTGCCGCCTCAAACAAACATTGAGATCACATTTGCATGCACGAGAACCTCTATTGGCAGGATGTCCTGGTCTCCCTACGACGCATTATTCGCGCCACCGACCTTCAGTCTAAACGCATGTCCAAAGACTGCGGCCTGACCATCCCCCAAGTAATGGTGTTACGCGCCATTGACACCTTGGGCGACGTGACAGTTAAGCGAATCTCAGACAATGTTTCACTCAGTCAGGCAACCGTCACTACCATTCTGAACAGGCTTGAGGACCGATTGTTGGTTGAGCGACTGCGCATTCAGGCCGACAAGCGAATTGTCAATGCCCGACTGACAGATGAGGGGAAAAAAGTTCTCAATGCGGCGCCACCCCTCCTGCACGAAAAATTTATTGAACGTTTTGAAGCACTGCAAGATTGGGAGAAATCACAAATATTGTCGTCGTTACAACGTGTGGCAACCATGATGGACGCCGAAAGCCTGGACGCCGCCCCCCTACTCGACACCGAACCGCCAACCCAAAACAAGGTTTGATCTCACCATAAGTACGCACCCCGTCGAGAATATCGACACCCCAACTCTGAAACAGAGCGATTATAGGCCGCTATACCCTATTAGGTTACCCATCTTCATATGAGTGTGCTATTTGCCTCATTAGATAGGTCATATGCCATGATTTATGTCAGCTTTCTTTACGTCAATTAGAACATTAATGATAATTAATGTCATTTTCATCATGGCAATCAATCAATTAGCAATGTGGCACAGGAAATGCTAACGGTTATCAGTGCCCTTATTAAATAGTTTTGAACATTGCGGGAGAAATAGTGAGATGACTAATAAACACAAACTAAAGGTTGCTGTCGCAGCCACTGCCCTTCTGGTCATGAGCGGTAGTGCTTCCGCCCATGTCTGGAATATTGGCTGGAAAGCACTGGTGGGCGGTGACCTGAACTTTTATGGCGTCAGTTACCATGGTGGAACCATCGGTGGTGCCGGCTCAGTAGATGATTTTTCAGCAAACCCAGCGGGGTTGATCATCAATGGTACGTCGATCACCTTTGACCTAGGTAGCGCTACCAATATCGCCTCTGATTGCACAGGAATCGGCATAAGTGGTGGACACACCGGTACCTGCGCCCCTGAGTGGGATGCCCTTGGGCTTGATGGTGCGGTGCAATCTATCCCCTTTCCAAACGATACCTTTGGTAAGTACGCCATTATCAACTTAACTCCAGCAGAACTCGCCGGTTTGGGCATTGGAGCCGGAAGTAATGCGGTCACTCTGACCAGCTTCTCCCCCAATGCACATTGGGCAGGATTAGCATTCGCTTCTGCCACCGTGCCCATCAATATCGTAGTTCAGCCTCCTAGCAACGTACCTGAACCAACCACTCTGGGCTTGTTAGGTCTCGCCCTTGCTGGTATGGGATTCACCCGGAGACGTTTCGGTCTATCCAAATAGCAAAAAAACATTCAGAATCAAATAAAAACCCGTCTCGTACGGGTTTTTATTTGAGCCTATGCTATTTCAAGGAAGTAAAAGCAAGCACGTACCCGCGATTCAGTATCCATAGCTGAATGAAACATCACTGGTGGCGATAGCTAAAGGGTTCCATTAAAAATGGCATGCCCTGACTCATAAGCAATACTTACTACAATAGTAATTTTGATAGATTAGAGTTATCTTATGTATTGTGATACATTCACGGCTGTACCGTAAGAACTCGCAACACCCTGATCCACCAACTGAAGAATCTCTACCTATCGCTTAGATAAGCAGGTCAGCCGATCCACGGTCTGCTCGCCCTATTCTTCAGCCGCCTGAAGCACCACCAACGTTGCCAAAGCAAACCGGG
>JAPHUE010000175.1 GCA_026196795.1 Sedimenticola sp. | reverse complement strand
TGTAGCAATATTGCCACCGATCACCTGCACCTGCGGGTAGTTTTTCTTAACCCAGGCCACGCGATCCAGTACACCCTGCGAGTGACCATGCGCTGTATCAACCACAATCACATCCACGCCCGCTTTAACCAGGGCCTCTACGCGCTCTTCTGTCCCCTCACCAACACCTACCGCAGCGCCAACCCGCAGACGCTCCTGATCATCTCGACAGGCATTGGGGTAATCTTTGGCCTTCTGAATATCCTTAACGGTAATCATGCCGCGCAATTGGAAGGCATCATTAACCACCAGGATCTTTTCAATACGATTAGCCTGCAGTTTGACTAAAACCTCTTCACGACCAGCCCCCTCTTTAACCGTAATAAGACGCTCTTTGGGGGTCATAATCGCGGAGACAGGTTCGTTCATGCGAGTCTCAAAGCGCACATCACGATTGGTGACTATTCCCACCAGATCATCCCCCTGAACGACAGGGACACCGGATATCCGATTTGCCTGGGTAATCGATACCAACTCACCAATGGTCATGGAAGGATCGACGGTAATCGGATCAACAATGACCCCGCTCTCGTAGCGTTTTACGATCCGGACCTCTGCCGCCTGCTGCTCTGCGGTCATGTTTTTATGCATGATGCCGATTCCCCCTTCCAACGCCATGGAGATCGCCAGGCGGGATTCAGTCACCGTATCCATGGCAGCGGAGACAAGGGGTATATTGAGTCGTATCTCGCGAGTAAGCTGAGTACTTAGGTCCACATCCTTGGGCAGTACGGCGGAGTGGGCCGGTAGAAGCAAAACATCATCGAAAGTAAGGGCTTCCTGAACAAGGCGCATAATCGATTCCCAAGTGAAAGGTTTTTCAGTAAACAGAGTATTATAAAATCTTGGCAATTCGAGGTAAACTCAAATTAGCAATTAATTATAGGCAAACTGGCCAAAAATGACGGATTTATGCCTTCCCTGGATTTAGAAGCAGATTTTAAACGCGATATCTACTCGGTTTCCCGACTAAACAGTGAAGTCAGGTCAGTCCTGGAGGGGAGCTTTCCACTGCTATGGGTTGAAGGTGAGATATCCAACCTGGCACGCCCGGCCTCAGGGCACATTTACTTCTCGCTCAAAGACCCTCAAGCACAGGTGCGCTGCGCCATGTTTCGCATGAAACGGCAGTATTTGCGATTTCAGCCGGAAAATGGCCTCAAAGTGCTGATCCGCGCCCGCGTAGGGCTCTATGAGGGCCGCGGGGAGTTCCAGTTAATCGCCGAGCATATGGAGCCCGCTGGCGAAGGGGATCTGCAGCGGGCCTTTGAACAGCTCAAACAGAAGCTTCAGAACGAAAGTCTGTTCGATACAGCCCACAAGCAATCACTGCCAACACTACCCAAACAGATTGGCATCATCACTTCACCCTCCGGGGCTGCAGTTCAGGATGTAATCACTGTACTGAGCCGCCGCTTCCCGGCCATTCCACTGCTCATCTACCCAGTCACCGTACAGGGTGACGGGGCAGCACAATCCATCATCAGCGCACTGCAACTCGCGCAGTCACGACAGGATTGCGATTTGCTGATATTGACCCGTGGAGGCGGCTCACTGGAAGACCTGATGGCCTTTAACGATGAAAATGTAGCGCGGATGATCCACAAGCTGACAATCCCCCTCATCTCGGCTGTTGGCCATGAGATTGACTTCACTATTGCAGATTTTGTTGCTGACAAGCGCGCACCAACCCCTTCAGCTGCCGCAGAGCTGGCTGTACCCGACAGTCAAGAGATGCTAAACAAGTTCAATTCAATGCAGCGAAGAATATCGCAGAGCATAACCCGTCATGTACAACGTCAGAGAGAGTTCCAATGCAACCTCGACAAACGATTAAAGAGAGTACATCCGGAATTCCAGCTCCAGCAGCAACAGCAACACCTGGACGAACTCTACACACACCTTCAACGCAGCACCCAGACCCTAATTAAGGGGCAAAGCGGGACACTGCAGATTCTAACAGGCCGATTGCAGGCACGAACACCTCAACACCAGTTAGATCGACAACATGAACTCTGCGAGACATTACATCATCGACTGAAAAGAAGCCTTGAATCGCAACTATATACAAAAAGCCAGCATGTGGGATCTGTTACCGGAAAACTCAATGCGCTAAGCCCTCTCGGGACACTGGCCCGAGGCTATTCCATAACCCGGGATTTAACAGATAAACGGGTGATTGATGATGCTGACAGCGTAGCTCCAGGCGACACACTGGAAACACGGGTAGCCAATGGAATAATCATTTCCACCGTCATCTCCACATCCACCGAACGATAATCACTGTTTCAGATGCAACTTATATTGCATATAGATCTATCTAAAAGAAACATCCAAATACAGTATTCACGGCAAAAATAATAAGTATGGTTACATGTGTAACTATTGTATTTCGACAGAAACAGGATAACAATGGGGCATGAGCTCAGCTAAATCACTTCTGGTAACCGCCATCATTGCTTCACTCGTGGCGGTTGGCCCCCTTTCGACAGATATGTACTTGCCGGCCTTTCCCGTTTTGATGCAGAGCTTTAATGCTGATATCAATCAGGTGCAGCACACGCTGAGTATTTTCCTGATTGGATTCGCCCTGGCACAGCTGATTTACGGCCCATTGTCAGATCGATTTGGCAGAAAGCCTGTTTTAATGGGCGGGTTGCTGCTGTTCCTGCTAAGTAGCTTGGCCATCGTTTTTGCTGAATCAATCACCACACTATCAACTCTGCGTCTGTTTCAGGCGATCGGCGGTAGCGCCGGACCGGTTTTAGGACGAGCAATGGTGCGGGACATCCATGGTCCGAAGGATTCAGCCAGGCTACTCTCCTATATTGGAACAGCCATGGCGGTCGCACCGGCCGCCGCACCTATTTTAGGTGGCTACATGACAGTATGGTTTGGCTGGCAGTCCATTTTCATGTTTCTCGCGGCCTATGGTGTTATTGGCGTCATCCTGCTCGGAACACAGGTTCCGGAAACCGCTCCACCGGGTAGCCATCACATCATGACCGTCAGTAACTTGATGAAAAACTACTCCCTTTTACTCAAACACCAAACCTGGCGCTGGTATACCCTCTCCTGCAGTTTTGTCTTTGCAGGACTGTTCTCTTTCCTCTCCGGTTCATCTTTTGTGATTATCGATTTTCTTGGCTATAAGGAAGAGCAGTATGGCCTGTTTTTCGCCCTGGTAGTGGCCGGCTTCATGACCGGCACATTAATCGCTGGACGTCTCGTCAGGAGCTTGGGTATTAATAAACTGATGGGCTATGGCTCAATCACTGCGGCCCTGGGTGGACTTGCTATGGCCGCATTAGCCTTAGCCGATGTGCATCATGTCGCGGCCATCGTGGTGCCACAAATGATCTACATGATTGGAGTAGGCATAGTCATGCCCCAGTCCATGGCGGGAGCACTGGCACCCTTCCCTCAGATGGCCGGCACCGCTTCAGCTTTACTGGGCTTTATACAGATGTCATTTGCAGCAGCCATCGGTGTATTGGTCGGCCATTATCATGACGGATCGCCACTCTCCATGGCACTTTCAATAGCGCTCATGGGCGTCCTGACACTCATCAGCTTCGTACGCCTTAATCGTGCCAGCAATAATCAAGATAACGATGAACTGAGTCAGACCGATACCGCCTGACAGGTTATCAAGCTATCGCCTTCTTGGTGCCGCTTTAGGTCGTTGACGCTTCTGACCCTGACGCTGAGCTGGTTTACTCTTTTTATCTTTGAATGGATTCTCGCCAGACTTGAACTCGAGGCGAATGGGTGTACCGGAAAGCTTCAAAACTTCACGGAAACGATTAATCAAATACCGTTTATATGTCATCGGCACAGAATCTGTCTGATTCCCATGAATAACGATAATCGGTGGATTCTGCCCGCCCTGATGAGCATAGCGTAACTTAATACGCCGCCCTTGAACCATGGGCGGCTGGTGCTCCTGAACCGTCCACTCAAGAATGCGGGTCAATTCAGGTGTGGCAAGCTTGCGAGTCGCATTGGCATAGGCTTTATCAATAGCCTCGTATAACTTACCGACACCAGAACCGTGCAATGCTGATATGAAACGCTTAACGGCAAAATCAAGAAAGGGCAGTTTTCGCTCAATATCATCTTTAACCTGGTCACGCTGCTCCGACTGCAGCCCATCCCATTTATTAATAACCACCACAAGGGCCCGGCCACTCTCCAGGATATGACCCGCCAGCGTGGCATCCTGCTCGGTGATACCCTGCTGGGCATCCAGCACCAGCATAACCACATTAGACTGGGCAATAGCCTGCAGCGTCTTGATAACACTGAATTTCTCGATCACCTCACTGACACGGGCACGCCGTCTGACACCAGCCGTATCAATCAGGGTATAGGGTTTTTCGTTGTGACTGTAGGTGATAAAAACACTATCACGCGTGGTACCCGGCTGATCAAATGCCACTACCCGTTCTTCGCCCAGCATACGATTGACTAACGTTGACTTGCCCACATTGGGTCGACCGACGACAGCAATCTGGATACCCTTATCTTCCTTGGCTACATCATCCAGCCCCTCCGGAAGTTCATCAAGCAGCGCATTAATCAGGGAACGGACGCCGCGACCATGTGCGGCAGAAATAGGTAACGGCTCACCCATACCTAATGAGAAAAAATCAGCTCCGGCAATATCACCATCCAGGCTTTCACTCTTGTTTACGACAATATGAACCGGTTTTCCGGTACGCCGCAACTGGCTTGCGATAACTTGATCCGCTGGGGTGCAACCAACTCGCGCATCCAACAAGAAGAGGATATGATCAGCTTCTTCAATAGCTGCCAACACCTGTTTTTCCATTAATTGATCAACGCCACCCTCTTCACCACTGAGACCACCGGTATCAACCACCACATAAGGACGGTCACCCATTTTACCCATGCCGTATTGACGATCCCGAGTTAAACCAGGCTGATCAGCAACCAGAGCATCACGCGTTTTGGTCAGCCGATTAAAGAGCGTTGACTTACCCACATTTGGGCGGCCGACCAGGGCAATAACAGGTAACATATTTGTCACAAGGAATTCTCAGCGGTCAGAAAGTGTAACAGCTGCTATCTCACCGCCATCGGCATAGATATAGGCCACACCATCTTTAACGATAGGGGTTGTTGAAATAGCCGACTTAGCAATCCGGACACGCCCTACAAGACGGCCATCTTCCCGGGACAATAGATGCAGATAGCCCTCAAAATCGCCCACCATAATGGTGCCATTTAGCTCAATAGGCGCGGTCAATTTACGATACTGTAGCTTCTGATTTTTCCACAGTGCCGCGCCATTTCCTGGATCAACCGCCAATATATGATCAGTATCATCTGACACATAAAGCTGTGAAAAATCGGCCCCCATACCCGCATAAGAAGAGAGCTTTCGACGCCAGAGAACCACACCTGTATCAATAGAGACGGCAGCCATTTCACCTTGATAGGTGGTGACATAGACCACATCACCTACAACCAGTGGATCACCGTCGATATCGACCATTCGTTCCAGTTCAGAACGTCCGCTGGGTGCTGTGATACTGACCTCCCACTGCAAATCGCCACTGACCAAATCAAGCATCACCAGCTTCCCACTGGCAAATCCAGCAATCACACGGTTTCCGCGTATGACTGGTGAACTACTGCCATGCAGCGTCAGGACGGGCGTTGAACGATCATAGATCCACTTCTGTGATCCAGTCGCTGCATCAATACCAAACAATTTGCCATCAATGGTGTGAACAACCACAACACCCCGGGCTGCTTGCGGTACTGACAACACTTCACTACTGACACGTGCTCGCCATTTCTCTGAGCCCCCGGCCACATCCAGTGCCACCACCTCTCCGTTGCTTGTACCAACTAGAACCAGTCCTTCACCAGCACCGGGGCCTCCAGATATCTCCAACTCAGTGTCTACCGACCAGAGCGCACGTCCCGACGCCGAATTCAACGCTCGCACTTCGCCATTTCTACTGGCTGCATAGACGGTATCACCACGAACAAACGGCACCAGCTTGACGCGCTGCTCATCTGAACCACCACTGATTGATGCCGTCCAGAGAACCCTTGGGGATAGCTCATTGGTCACCTCGATTAATTCCGCGGGGGGTTCGGAATTATCCTCATCCGCAAACCAATCCACCGGATTCATAGAGGGCATAGACCCACAGCCACTCAATAAAAGCACCATGATCGAAAGTATTAAAAAGCGCATCATTAGACGATCCTCAGAATTATTCAGCGGCAGCCAGATCATCGAACTTCATCTGAACCAGGGCGTTATTGCTGACTTTATATTCCAAGGCCTCCCCGTATGCTTGTCGTGCCGCCGATTTATCACCGCGCTTAAGAGCAATATCGCCTTTCAACTCAGCAAGATCACCCCGAAAGTTATCTAATGGCGCTTTATCAATCAGTGCAGCAGCCTCGTCTATTTGACCTTCATTCAATAAGATCCGTGTCTGCCTTAACCGCGCAACCTGTTGTAGAGAGGGGTCATCACCATTATCCAGCACCCATTGCAATTGGGCCTTGGCGCCATTGATATCACCCTGCTGATACTTCACTTTGGCCAGATTCAGTGCGGCAAAAACTGCATAACTGCTTCCCTGATGTGATGCGACAAGAGATTCAGCCTGATTAACCGCCGCAGGTGAATTAGCGGCCACACTCTGTGTCAGCTGTTCAAACTGCATTGAGGCCTGTTCTGCAATATCCTGTTGATGCTGAGTCCAGTACTGCCAACCGAAAACACCGCCCAAACCAATGATGATACCGGCAGCAACTGACTTGCCATTCTCTTTCCACCATTTTTTAAGCGCTTCAACCTGCTCCTCTTCCGACAGATTCACATCAACCATCTCAACCTCTCTTGCTGTCCATTAAGGACGAAAATTCAATTCAGAAAAACAACTTGAGTTTCTTTTGATCAGACAATGCCTTTCAAATAATCCGCAAGCCCATCCAGCGAAACCTGAACCTGCTCGGTCTTCTCGCGTAAAAACTTGATACCTATAACACCTTGCGCAAGCTCATCCTCACCCAACACCAGAGCGACACGGGCACCACTACGATCAGCTTTCTTGAACTGGCTTTTAAAACTACCGCCACCACAATGAGTCAACAACCTCAAACCGGGGACATCTCTTCGCAATGCATCAGCCAGCACTACGCCCTGTTGCTGTGGTGTGTCTCCCACCAACACAAGGTAGGCATCAACTGTCTGCAATTCAGGAAGATTTTCGCTCTCTTCCAACAAAGCAATAAGTCGCTCAACACCCATTGCAAAACCGATCGCGGGGGTCGGTTTCCCGCCTAACTGCTCTACCAGGCCGTCATACCGACCACCTGCACAAACCGTACCCTGGGCACCCAGCTTATCTGTCACCCACTCAAAGACCGTTAGCGCATAATAATCCAGCCCACGGACCAATCTTGTGTTGACCACGTAGGGAATACCAGCCGCCTCAAGTCCTGTGCATAATTGATCGAAATGTGCCCGCGACGCTTCACCCAAATATTCCATGAGTGAGGGTGCTTGCTCGATCAGGGAGCGCATATCAGGATTTTTGGAATCCAATACCCGCAATGGATTACTGTTGAGGCGGCGTTGGCTATCCTCATCTAACTGATCACTGTGTGCCGTGAGATAGGCAACCAGTTGCTCACGATAGACCGACCGTTCCTCGGGGGTACCAAGGGTATTGATCTGTAACTCGAGGCCATCCAGACCGAGCGCCTCCCAGAACCGTTGAGTGAGCAGGATAATCTCGATATCAATATCAGGACCTGACAGACCATAGGCCTCCGCCCCAATCTGATAGAACTGGCGATAACGCCCCTTCTGAGGACGCTCATGCCGGAACATGGGGCCGTAATACCAGATACGCTGTACCTGATTATGAAAAAGACCATTCTCAATACCCGCACGAACACAGCTCGCTGTGCATTCAGGGCGAAGGGTCAGACTATCCCCATTTCTATCCTCAAAGGTGTACATCTCTTTTTCAACGATATCAGTGACTTCACCGATTGAGCGTTTAAAAAGATCTGTCATCTCTACAACCGGAGTGCGTAACTCCCTGTAACCGTAACTCTCCACTACCGCTTTTACCTGCCGCTCCAAAAAATGCCAAAGCGGTGATTGATCGGGCAGGATATCGTGCATGCCACGAATGGCTTGGATATTTTTTGCCATCACACTAAATTCAATATATTGCGTTAACAGTTGCTACTTAATGCAGGCCTAACCTGGATCATTGAATAGCGTATTGCGCTCCATTTAACCGAGGGAGCGAACACGGAAATAGTTCCACTATGGATTCAAAGTAAGCCGGGCTACATTGCCACGGGTGTAAGGGGCCAAGTCATAAACTTTCCCGTTAACCATAAGGGTCACTGCAGCGGCATTGCCAAATACCATCTTATAGGGCGGCTCTCCACCCAGCGGATAGCTCTCACCAGCACTCTGGTTACCTGCCAGTTTAAATACACCAGAAGCGTCACGGATATCTGCCCAGCAGGCGTCAGAGAATCGCACTTCTACTTTTGCCGTGGCGATAGGTTCAGGCTCGGTCGAAGAAACTTCACTAGATTCTGCGTCACTCACTTCAGCAGTTTCGGAAGCGGACACCGAAACTGCCTCTTCAACTCGTTCGGTTGTTGCTGTCTGGGCTGCCTCCTCAATCTGAGCACCCTCTGCAACGGCCTGTTTCTCAGGAACCACGACCTCATCAGCGTCAGCAGCAATACTGGATGACTCAGTTGATTCAGCAGACTCAGTCAGGGGAGCATCCAATATCTCAGGTTTACCAAGTAGCGCAGGGAGTGGCATTGAGCCGTTTAGTTGTCTTTGCTGCACATCATCCTGCACAACCTCATCGACCTGGTGCTCACCAGTTGCACTATTCAACTCCAATCCGAGCTCAATCGGCCATTGCAGGTAGCCACGCCACCAAGTTACCACTAGGGCAATAATGCCGATCACGATTAACCAAGTAAAAATACGGACAACCGCATGGCTGCTGCGCACTTCATGCTTCACTTGCGCCGCCTTCAGATCCATCTTCTCTTCACCTGCGGGGCGAAAATGACGGAACGCCTCAAGAATTGGCTCAACCGGCGTATCCAGTAAACGTGCATAATTTTTCAGGTAACCCTGAACAAACACTGTTCCAGGTAATTCACTAAAGTCATCCGCTTCCAGCGCCTTCAGTGAAGAGATTTTGAGATGCAAGAGGCCCGCAACACGATTAATATCCAGCTCTTTGGCCATACGGATATCTCGAAGCTGCTTTCCGGGGCCTTCGATAATGGGCAGGGGTTCTTCTTGATTAGTCTCTGCGGCATTCATTATTTTTCTGAATCTCTCAAAAGCTGCACTTCAGTTGAGTCTGGAAAACCATTTTTCAGCATCAGCGTATAACTGGATACCGCGTCCCGATCACCCAGTATCCGCTCATTCTGTATGCCCAGCCAGAGCGATGCCGCACTGGGCTTTGCCTGTTCAAGATAGCGCTGCAGATACGCCCGAGAAGATAGATTTTCACCCACATTAAAACTGATTCTCGCCATCTGAATAAGGGCTGCAGAAAACGTCGGGTTATAGTTAAGCGCCTTGCGTAAATAGGCTTCTGACTTGGTTAAGTCGTTGTTCCTTTCAGCACAGATACCCGCGTTGGTCAGAGCAACTTCCGGGGTTTTATATAGGGGGTTTTCCAGCGCTTTCAGAAAGGTGAGATCAGCATCCTCATAGCGAGCTTGCTGACATAAAAACGTCGCGTAGGCATTCAGCACATAAGAATTTTTCGGATCAAGCTTGAGGCTGCGCTTAAAGTGCTTCTCAGCCAGACCCTTCTCTCCCAGCCGGTCATAAAGCAACGCAATAACGTTATGGCCTTCCGCATTATTGGGCTCAATTTCAAGCCCCTGATTCGCCTTCTGCAAGGCCACATCAAGATGCCCTTCGCGCATATAAGCGATGGCCAGCTTGACATAGACATCACCGGCACCAGTGCGACTTTGAACCCCAAACTGTCCGGTATTATCAGACATATCGGGAGAGGTCATATCAGGTCTCACACCCCCCTGCTGGCAGCCGACCAGAAAGAGCACAAGGGTTAAACCTAGAATAACTCGCCAACTTACGTTCAATGCCGTCCTCCTGATTGCTTTAATTCGCGCCTGCTTCGATCTTTGACACGACCAACCAACTGACCGCAAGCCGCATCAATATCTTCACCGCGCGTTTTCCTTGTTGTAGTAATAATGCCAGCCTTGACCAAGCGCTGCCTAAAAGCATCTATACGCTCCTGAGGTGAGCAGTGGTAAATGGTTCCCGGGAAAGGGTTAAAGGGAATCAGGTTGATCTTGGAAGGAGTACCTTCCAGTAGCCTGATGAGCTGCTTGGCCTGCTTGTCACTGTCATTGATGCCATCAAGCATGACGTATTCCCAAGTCACCTTGCGTCTTTTATCACCACGTAGATAGGCGCGGCAAGCGGGGATCAACATCTCCAATGGATACTTGCGGTTAATTGGAACCAGTTGATCACGCAACTCATTGGTAGGTGCATGTAATGAAACAGCCAGGCTCACCTCAGACTCCTCAGTCAGCTGATTAAGCGCTGGGACAATACCTGATGTGCTAATGGTGACCCGGTATTTAGATAGCATATAGGCCAAGTCATCCTGCATGATATTAGTGGCTGCGAGCACAGCATCGTAATTGGCCAGCGGTTCTCCCATGCCCATCAATACCACATTGGTAAGCGACTTGCCCAGCTGCTGTTCAGCCACCCAAACCTGGCCGATGATTTCAGCTGCAGACAGGTTTCTGTTGAAACCCTGCTGGGCCGTTGAACAGAAACTACAATCCAGCGCACACCCTACCTGGGATGAGATACAGAGTGTACTGCGATTAGGTTCCGGGATAAAAACCGACTCAATGCGATTATTACAGTCCAGCTCAAGAACCCATTTGTGCGTCCCATCCAGCGCCGGCTGCTCAAACACGATTTCAGGTACCCGCACCTCAGCAATCGTCTTGAGTTGCTCCCGAAGCTTCTTGGATAAATCGGTCATGGCATCAAAGTCGGTCACACCATGCTTATGTATCCATTTCAGTGCATTCCGGCCATTAAAGGCCTTGGCGCCTAGCCCCTCGAAAAAGGATTCCATCCTTTTTCTATCAAACCCCAAGAGATTGATTTTTTTCATCTCGACCTGCATCACCCTACTCCTCGTAAAAATCCATCAGTGCTCCCGACGCCATTCAGGTACCGGTTACTCCGACTTTTAACTATCGCGTAGAGGGGATGCAGGAATATCAAATGAAAAATCTCATCGTAGCCTTTCGCAAACACCTTCGGGGAAGAAGAAATCAATCTCCACCTTGGCGGTTTCAGGTGCATCTGAGCCATGAACGGCATTTTCATCCACAGTCTCAGCAAAATCAGCACGTATCGTTCCAGGCGCAGCATCCTTCGGATTGGTCGCTCCCATTACTTCACGATTCTTGGCGATAGCATTCTCACCTTCCAATACCTGCACCATAACCGGGCCTGATGTCATAAAATCGACCAAGTCATTATAGAAAGGACGTTCCTTATGCACTGCGTAAAACTCACCTGCCTGTTCGCGTGACAACTGCAACATTTTTGAGGCAACTATTCTGAGACCCGCCTCTTCAAAACGACTGTAAATCTTACCGATGACATTTTTTGCCACTGCATCAGGTTTCACTATTGAAAATGTACGCTCGATCGCCATCAAAAACTCCAATTATTTCAAACAATAAGAAAACATGCCCAGCCATATAGCCAAGCAAGAAACATATACAGATTCTACTCAAACCGTCTGCTAGCAGATCCGTTAAAATGCGGGAGCCAAACAGGTTTCCGTGAAAATGACTGGCGCCCTGGAGAGAATCTGTTTTCTATTTACAAAACCAACGCTTAGTTTACCTTGCCGCAGGGGATACAGG
>JAPHUE010000247.1 GCA_026196795.1 Sedimenticola sp. | reverse complement strand
CCCTTTGCGTAGGGACAACCGCCCAGACCCGATACAGAGCTATCAATAATGGACACACCACGCTGTAACACGGAAAACAGATTGGCCAATGCCTGACCGTAGGTATCGTGAAAATGTGCTGCCAGTTTTTCAACGGGAACAGTTTTTGTGACCGCATCAATCATCTGTTGCGCTTTTATAGGCGTACCTACACCGACCGTGTCACCCAATGAAATCTCATAACAGCCCATTTCATAGAGATGACGCGCGACATCGGCTACCCGCTCTGGCGCTATCTCGCCTTCATAAGGGCAGCCCAGGACACAAGAGACATAACCACGTACCAATAAACCGTGCTGTTTGGCCTGCGCCATGACATCGCTGTAACGGGCAATACTCTCTTCTATAGAGCAGTTGATATTTTTTTGCGCGAAGCTTTCTGAAGCCGCGGCAAAGATCGCGATCTCTTTAACACCTACAGCCAGTGCACTCTCAAGCCCTTTCAGATTAGGAACCAGCATGGGATAGCTGACACCGGGCTTCTGATCTATCTGCTGAAACAGCTCCGCACTGGATGCCATCTGTGGCACCCATTTGGGCGAGACAAAACTTCCTGCTTCAATGACGGACAAACCTGCTGCTTCCAGCCGCTCTATCAATCCCAGTTTAATCTCAATAGGTACTGGTGTGGATTCATTCTGCAATCCATCCCGTGGCCCTACTTCAACAATCTTTACGCGTTCTGGTAATTGCACTGTTTATACCTATTCAGTAACGGCTTTCGGCTAACATGTCTGTCAGCTCAAATAGATTAAAAACACTTTTATTCAATCACTAACAGGGCTTCGCCATCTTCCACCTGATCACCGACAGCAAAACGAATCTCTTTAACAATGCCATCGCTTGGCGCCGAGATAGTGTGTTCCATCTTCATCGCCTCTACTATCATCACGGCATCGCCCTGTTTGACCTCATCACCTTCAGCCACATTAATGGCAATAACATTTCCGGTCATGGGTGCCACCAGACTGCCAGTAGCCGCTTCACCCTCAAGGGCATCGAGACGTGGATCAGTCAGGGTAAGCTGCCAGGAACGTCCCTGGTGCAGTATGGTTAACTCCTGGTCATGTCTGATCACTGCAACCTTGAAACGCCGCCCCGAAAGGTCAGCTAATAGATCACCATTATCCAGAATCTCACCCGACACCAAACATTCGCCGGCAGGGAGTTCCAGTAGATAGGCACCATCACGGTAGTGTGCCACCACACTGCCCTGTGCACTCTCTGTCGACCAGTGCAGGGCATGAAAACTATCCTGATTCATGCGCCAGCCGCTACCACTGCCCCAGGGTGAAAAGGGATCGTGAGAGCCCGCCTGCTGTTTTTGTGCCTGCTGTTGTTCAACCAATAATTCATGGAGTGCCGCAATCGCCAAAATGTCATCAGACAGCGATTCAACTACCGGAAAGAGTTCGGCTTCATGTTTCTCAATAAAACCTGTATCCAGTTCGGCATTGGCAAACGCGGGCAAGGCACAGAGTGTAGAGAGAAATTCAAGATTGGTGGTAACACCAACAATGCGGTAGTCCGCCAGTGCGGCACGTAATTTATGCAGTGCACTGGCTCGATCCTCGCCCCAGACGATCAGTTTAGCGATCATCGGGTCGTAATGAATACTCACATCATCGCCCTGCTCGACACCCGTATCAACCCGCACACAAGGGCCTTGTTCGGGCGTCTGCAGATAACGCAGTTTCCCGGTTGCAGGCAGAAAATCTTTTGCAGGATTTTCCGCATAGACCCGTGCTTCAAAGGCATGACCATTTATCTGTAATTCAGATTGAGCCATGGGCAGTGGCTCGCCGGAAGCAACCTTAAACTGCCACTCCACCAGATCCTGTCCAGAGATCATTTCGGTTACAGGATGCTCTACCTGCAGTCGGGTATTCATCTCCATGAAATAGAACTTGCCATCACTATCGAGCAGAAACTCAACCGTACCCGCACCGACATAGCCAATAGCCTTTGCTGCGTTGGTTGCAGCCTCACCCATCTCCGCGCGCAGTTCGGGGGTCATACCGGGGGCAGGGGCCTCTTCCAGAACCTTCTGGTGACGACGTTGAACCGAACAGTCACGTTCAAACAGATGAACAGCATTGCCCTGTGTATCGGCAAACACCTGTAGCTCCACATGGCGAGGAGATAACAGATAACGTTCCAGTAAAACTTTATCATCGCCAAATGAAGAGATCGCCTCACGCTTGGCGGCATTCAGACCCGTTTCAAACTCGGCGGCACTACTGACCACCCGCATACCTTTACCACCACCACCCGCAGTGGCCTTAACCAGCAAAGGGAAGCCCATTTTATCCGCTTCACTTTTCAGTGTTTCCAGGGACTGGTCTTCACCATGATAACCCGGCACCAGCGGGACATTGGCCTCAGTCATTATGATCTTGGCCTCACTCTTCGATCCCATCGCTACTATGGCTGAAGAGGGTGGCCCTATAAACGCAATACCGACTGCCTGACACGCCTCGGCAAACTCAGCATTTTCAGAGAGGAAACCGTAGCCTGGATGTACCGCCTGCGCGCCCGATGCCTTGGCCACTTCCAATATTTTATCCGCCCGAAGATAACTCTCTTTAGCCGGCGCAGGGCCAATCAGATAGGCCTCATCACACAACGACACATGCATCGCTTCTGCGTCTGCCTCAGAGTAAACAGCAACAGTGGTTATACCCATACGTCGAGCAGTACGCGCGACACGACAGGCAATTTCACCCCGGTTGGCAATCAGAATTTTATCAAACATTATCCTAGAGTCCTCGGTTGGACGGGTCGAAGTGTATGGCATTCGTGGTTCAGGGCAAGGCGCGACGACGAGGAATGGCACACCCATTCCGAGGAGATGTAACGCAGCCATGCGACACGAAGGGCGTGCAATTTGGCCCGTAGCGAGCTTATTCGTAAGCTGACTCGGTGTTTTGTGACTATTTCAATGAAACACATTTTCTTACCCAATTTATAGAGTGGTCAACCGTGGATTCCAGGATCTATGAATCCTCTGGTATCCAGGCGGGT
>JAPHUE010000147.1 GCA_026196795.1 Sedimenticola sp. | reverse complement strand
CATCGCCAACGAAACCTCTTCAATTTACTGAATTTCAAAGGAATATAAGTCTATGTCTGGTAAAGAAGTCAAATTTTCAGATGACGCGCGTCAGAGAATGCTCCGCGGCGTCAACATCCTGGCCGATGCGGTTAAGGTCACCCTGGGTCCTAAAGGTCGCAACGTTGTTCTGCAGAAGAGCTTCGGTGCGCCTACCATCACCAAAGACGGTGTCTCTGTTGCCAAAGAGATCGAGTTGTCTGACAACTTCGAGAACATGGGTGCACAGATGGTTAAAGAGGTCTCTTCGCAGACTTCTGATGTGGCCGGTGACGGTACCACCACGGCAACCGTATTGGCTCAGGCTATCGTTCGTGAAGGTCTGAAGGCCGTTGCGGCTGGTATGAACCCGATGGATCTGAAGCGTGGTATGGAAAAGGGTGCTTCCGCTGCTGTTGAAGCGCTGGCTGCCATGTCCAAGCCTTGCACCGATGACAAATCCATTGCGCAGGTCGGCACCATCTCTGCCAACAGCGATGAAAACATTGGTGGCATCATTGCCGAAGCGATGCAGAAAGTGGGTAAAGAGGGTGTTATTACCGTTGAAGAGGGTTCTGCCCTGGACAACAGCCTGGATGTCGTTGAAGGCATGCAGTTTGATCGCGGCTACCTCTCGCCTTACTTCGTGAACAACCAGCAGAGCATGTCGGTTGATCTGGAAGATCCCTACATTCTTCTGCACGACAAGAAGATCTCCAATATCCGTGAGCTGCTCCCCGTACTGGAAGCGGTTGCAAAGGCGGGCCGTCCACTGCTGATCATCGCTGAAGATGTTGAAGGCGAAGCATTGGCTACTCTGGTGGTTAACACCATCCGTGGCATCGTTAAGGTCTGTGCTGTTAAGGCACCTGGTTTTGGTGATCGTCGTAAAGCCATGCTGCAGGATATTGCTATCCTGACCGGTGGTACCGTGATTGCTGAAGAAGTAGGTCTGACCCTGGAAAAGGCTACCCTGAACGAGCTGGGTACCGCCAAGAAGATCCAGATCACCAAAGAAGAGACCACCGTTATCGATGGCGCGGGTACCGAGAATGACATCAAGGCCCGGGTTGAGCAGATTCGTGCCCAGATCGAAGAGACTTCATCTGACTACGACCGTGAAAAACTGCAAGAGCGCGTAGCCAAGCTGGCTGGCGGTGTAGCTGTGATCAAGGTCGGCGCTGCAACTGAAGTTGAGATGAAAGAGAAGAAGGCCCGTGTTGAAGATGCACTGCATGCAACCCGTGCGGCTGTTGAAGAGGGTATCGTCCCAGGTGGTGGTGTAGCACTGGTTCGTGCTTTGTCAGCACTGAAAGACCTGCGTGGTGAGAACCATGATCAGGATGTGGGTATCACCATCGCGGCTCGCGCCATGGAAGAGCCTATGCGTCAGATCGTATCCAATGCAGGTGCTGAGGCTTCCGTAGTTGTCAACAAAGTTGCTGAGGGTGAGGGCAACTATGGCTTCAATGCCGCCAATGGCGAGTACGGCGACATGGTTGAGATGGGTATTTTGGATCCTACCAAAGTGACCCGCTCTGCTCTGCAGAACGCGATCTCTGTGGCTGGTCTGATGATCACCACCGAGGCGATGATTGCCGATGAGCCTAGTGATGGTGCTGCTGGCGGCGGTATGCCGGATATGGGCGGCATGGGCGGTATGGGCGGTATGGGTGGTATGGGCGGCATGATGTAAGCCTTCCCCTTAGCCTAAATGCGCTAGTTAAAACCCTGCCCGAGTTGATCGGGCAGGGTTTTTTTATGCCGGACTGTTTTTGATTGTCAGAGTGTGGTTCACCTTTTCCGGTACTGGCGGTAGGATGGGGTAAACAGGGAGGAGGAGTCCATTTATGCTTAAACCGTTACCGTCTGGTGCTGTTGAGTCGTTTGTCCGCGACTGCTTGGGGTGTCGATGTCCTGCCGAAGTGTTTAAGCAGGTGGCGAGTGAACAGAGGGAGCTGTTTGGTATCCATTTTCAGCGACTGTTGGCGGGCGATCGTTTGTTGGTCTACCTGGTCCTGGATGCTGGCAGTAAAAGTCTGGTGGGCGTGGTTGAGAAGTTGCATCAACTGGGTGTGGCTGAACGCAATGCGGCCGGGTATAACCGGTTGCGCATTGTGCTGCCTGCTGAACTGGAAGACTCAATACGCAGCCAGGTCATTGCGTCTTTTGCAGATGCGGCGGCGGAAGATCAGAAAGTGCATCTGCATTTTGTACCGCAGGATCGGTTGAATGCCTACCGGATAACTGCGACATAGTCAGATAACGCGACTATTTTATTTAACACTTGGAAAGTGAGTTCAGGATACGTCATGCCGTCATCGCTACAGCCGCAAGAAGAAGCCAACAACAGATGGAAGCATTGGTGTGCTGATTCACCCGCACTGGCTGAAACCCTATGTGCGCTCCCCGGTTTTGAGAAAACGTTATTGAGGGTGTGGGAGGGAAGCGACTTTGTGGTCCAGTCGTGTACCAGAGAGCCCGCGTTACTGGAACGACTGCAGCAGTCTGGGGGATTGGATCAATCCTATGCTCAGGATGAAATGTCGGCTCAGTTGATGACGGCATTGGCTGACGTAACGGATGAGGCGGGTCTGCAACGGGCATTGCGTTGTTTCCGCAATGAGCAGATGGTGCGCATTATCTGGCGTGACTTAAGCCAAAAAGCCCCGCTGCAAGAAACCTTGGCTGATCTCTCTGCCCTGGCGGATGCCTGTGTCGATCAAGCATTGTCTCTGTTGTATGAATGGGCAACCGCTAACCAGGGTGTTCCTCGAAACGAATCCGGCAAACAGCAGTCGATGGTCGTATTGGGGATGGGTAAGTTAGGAGCGCGAGAGTTGAATCTCTCTTCCGATATCGACCTGATCTTCGCCTATCCTGAGCCCGGTGAGACTGATGGTTCAAGGCCGATACCTAATGAGCAGTTTTTCATCCGCCTCTGTCAGCAATTGATCAAGGCGTTGAATAGTCAGACCGCTGATGGTTTTGTGTTTCGTGTCGATGCCCGCCTGCGACCGTTTGGTGACTCCGGACCGATGGCGCTGTCGTTTGACGCCATGGAAAACTACTATCAGTCCCATGCCCGTGAATGGGAACGCTATGCCATGATCAAGGCGCGGGTGGTGTCAGGTGGGAAGGAGGATGCCCGGGAGATTATGGCGATGCTGCAGCCCTTTATCTATCGCCGTTACCTGGATTATGGGGCTATCGAGTCCATTCGCGATATGAAGCGTCTGATCAGTCAGGAGCTGAAACGCAAGGGGATGGCCGAGAATGTAAAGCTGGGTCCGGGCGGTATTCGGGAGATCGAGTTTATCGGGCAGGCTTTTCAGTTGATTCGTGGTGGACGGGAACCCGAATTACAGATTCGCCCTATTCTGCCCGTACTGAAAGTGCTGGGTGAGAAGCAGCAGCTCTCAATGGAAGAGGTGGAAGAATTAACGGCGGCCTATGAATTTTTGCGTTTGGTTGAAAACCGTATTCAGGCCTGGAAAGACAGGCAAACCCATTTGCTGCCAGATGATGAGATGGGTCGGTTACGCATCGCCCGGTCAATGGATTATGCTGATTGGGACGCCTTCTATGTGACCTTGGAGAGGCACCGGGAAAAAGTGCAGATACATTTTGATAACGTATTTGCCCTTAGTGAAGAGGTGGCCAATGATTCACCGCTGCAGGCAGTCTGGGAGCACCAGCTGGATGATGATCAAGCCATAGCGCTATTACAGACAGCCGGCTACCAGTCGGGTGAAGCGGTGCTGTCAAAACTGCAGGAGTTCAGGGAGGGGTATGCCTGTCGCAGTCTCGGATCACGGGGCCGGGGGCGCCTCGGAGAGCTGATGCCGGTTCTGCTAGAGCAGGTGGCAATGTCCGACGCACCGGATGTGACCCTGGAACGGATATTGAAAATTCTGGAGGCAATCACACGTCGCACCGCCTATTTGGCGTTGTTGGTGGAGAACCCGGTGGCGCTGGCTCAGTTGATTAAGCTGGCAGCAATCAGTCCCTGGATTGCCCAGCAGGTAGCACGTCACCCACTGCTGCTCGATGAGATGCTGGACCCGCGCCGGTTATACCGTCCGTTGAAAAGGGAGCGGTTGGATGCAGAGCTGGATACCCTGCTCGGGGCTGTCGATCCGGATGATCTGGAGCAACAGATGGAGCGGATGCGCCAGTTTACCCAGAGTAATATGCTGCGGGTGGCGGCGGCGGACCTGACCGGCAACATACCGTTAATGGTGGTTAGCGACTATCTGACAGAGATTGCTGAGTCGGTCACCAGCCGGGTGCTGACACAAGCCTGGGCGTTGATGGTTGCCAGGCATGGGCGTCCTAGCTGTGTGACGGGTGATGAGTGTGGCTTCGCCGTGATCGGGTATGGCAAGCTGGGCGGCATTGAGCTGGGTTATGGCTCTGATCTGGATATGGTTTTTCTGCACGGCAACGACAACCCCAACCGGATGACAGATGGGGAGCGCTCCATCGCCAATGACCTGTTTTATGCCCGCATGGGGCAGCGCATGATTCAGATGTATACCACCCGTACACCGGCCGGTACCTTATATGAAGTGGATATGCGGCTCCGCCCGAATGGAAACTCCGGGATGTTGGTGAGTTCGCTGGAGGCCTTTGAGCAGTACCAGGTCAATGAGGCGTGGACCTGGGAGCACCAGGCGTTGTTACGAGCGAGAGCGGTGGCTGGTGATCCGGCCGTGATTGCTCGCTTCCAGCAGATCCGTCGGAGTGTCTTGTCCCGTGAGCGGGATCCGCAGCAATTACAAAAAGATGTGCGAGAGATGCGTGAGAAAATGCGCAGTGCATTGGACAAGAGTAATGACCAGCAGTTTGATATAAAGCAGGGTGCTGGCGGTATCGCCGATATCGAATTTATGGTTCAATACGGCGTTTTACGCTGGTCATCAAAACATCCGGATCTGCTTGATTGGACTGATAATATTCGGTTACTGGAATCACTTGCGCGGGATCACTTGTTTGAAGAGGAAGTGGTGCAGCGTCTGGCGGACAATTATCGGGCCTTGCGTGCTGTATACCACCGCAAGGCGCTCAGTGAATTGCCGGGCATGGTGGCAGAGAGCGAGTTGCAGCAGGAGCGACAGCAAGTGCAGGCACTGTGGCATACACTGATGGACACGTAGTAGACCGTTTTTGAAAATTTTAAGTGAGTGGAGAGAATAGATGGCGACTTTCGCAGACCGTGACGGCTGGATCTGGCTGGATGGCGAAATGGTGCCCTGGCGTGAGGCCAAGGTACATGTGTTAACCCACACCCTGCATTATGGATTGGGGGTGTTTGAAGGGGTGCGCGCCTATAAGACGGAGAAAGGGCCTGCTATTTTTAAATTGGAAGAACACACCAAGCGGTTGTTCGAGTCGGCGCATATCATGGGAATGAAAATGCCCTATGACGAGGCGACGCTGAATCAGGCGCAGATCGATGTTGTGAAGGAGAACGGATTGGATTCGGCCTACCTTCGGCCACTCTGCTTCTACGGTTCCGAAGGGATGGGTATTCGTGCTGATGCTCTGGGCACACACGTCATGATAGCGGCCTGGGAGTGGGGCGCCTATCTGGGTGAGGATAACCTGAAAAACGGTATCCGGATCCGGGTCTCTTCCTACACCCGTCATCAAGTCAACTCCATGATGTGCAAGGCCAAGGCAACGGGCAACTACATCAACTCCATGCTGGCACTGCAGGAAGCCGTCAACGATGGCTATGATGAAGCGTTGATTCTGGATGCCAGCGGTTATGTGATGGAAGGTTCGGGCGAAAACTTTTTCCTGGTAAAGGATGGCGTCATCTATACCCCGGATCTGACCTCAGCACTGAACGGGATCACCAGAAAGACCATGTTTACCTTCACTCAAGAGTTAGGTATTCCTATTGTTGAAAGGCGTATCACCCGTGATGAAGTCTATATTGCCGACGAGGCATTCTTTACCGGTACGGCTGCAGAAGTTACGCCGATTAGAGAAGTAGATAATCGAACTATTGGTAGCGGTACTCGGGGACCTATCACCGAAAAACTACAAACCCTGTACTTTGATCAGGTGCATGGTCGTCGGACAGACCATCCTGAGTGGCTCACCTACGTCTAAATTGTATCGGGGCCGGCCTGCACGCCGGCCTCCCTTTTTCTATACAGGAAAAACGAACTGGAGATCATCCGGGTGGATGAGCAGCAGGCTGAGGCCGGAGAGAAAAAACTCGTCGTCTGGCGCCTGCTGGATGGCAAGCCAGGACATGAGAATCAGTCGCTGGGTTTATGTCAGGCACTCGCCCGTCGTTTAACGATTGAGCGGTATGATATTCCTGTTTCCAATCGCAATCTTTCCTTGCTGCAGTGGTTGTTTGGCCTTTTTCCTGCGGGTAGAACGTTACCCCGGCCGGATATTGTGCTGGGTGCCGGGCATAGGACGCATTTTGCACTGCTGGCAGCCAAACGCCGCTATGGTGCAAGGGCGGTCGTGATTATGAAGCCTTCATTGCCGCTGGGCTTGTTTGATCTGTGTGTGGTACCTGAGCATGATGAAGTGACAGGTCATAATGTTTTTGTGACTCGTGGGGTCATGAATGCAGTTAGTATCGAGAGTAAAAATGAACGCTCTCAAGGATTGATTTTATTGGGTGGTGTGTCTCCGCACTATGGATGGGATGACGATTCAGTGCTTGCACAGGTTGAATCTATTGTGCAGTCACAACCTGGCGATCAGTTCGTAATAAGCGACTCCCGCCGAACACCTGCGGGCTTCATGGATAAGCTCGCTGCACAGCATCTGGAAAACCTTACCTTGATCCCCTGTCAGCAAACCGCACCGGGTTGGGTATTGGAGCAGCTTGGTAAAAGTCGTTTGGTCTGGGTGAGTGAGGATTCGGTCTCTATGGTATATGAGGCAATCACTTCCGGTGCCGCCGTAGGGTTGATCTCGCTGCACCAAGAGCACATTAGTCGTATCAGTAAAGGGATTGTTCAATTAATAGATGAGGGCTGGGTCACGCCCTACGAGCAGTGGCAACGAACCGGTGTGCTTGCCAGTCCGCAGGGGGTATTCAATGAGGCATCACGCTGCGCTGAGTGGATGAATAATCAATGGTTATAACGGCGATTTATCGATAATGCAGACTGGTGTTCGATGATATGAAAAAGGTTGGGATAATTCGTTTTAGCGCGTTGGGAGATATCGCCTCGACCATGCCTGTGGTGCGCGCCTGTAAATATACACCAACCCTTATCACATCACCCATTGGACAGGCACTTTATCAGGACGAATGTGACTCGTTTATTGTTATGGGGAATAAAAGCGTCAAGGAAGGGTTTCGGGTGCTGGCTGAAATCAGACGACATCATTTTGATGTGATTGTAGATTTGCAGAGTAATGATCGCAGTCGGGCGATGACCACATTGGCACTGACACGCAGCGTTAATTCCAAGGGCATTGATCAGCAACAGCAAACAACAAAAATTCTCTTTGATATTGCCCAGAAAACGGACTGCTTTAATTCTGCTGATGTGTCTCCAGAAACACGTGAGAAAAGCTACATTGTTTTGAATGTAGGCTCCAGTGGAAAATGGCTCTCCAAAAGGTTACCCGACCATAAATGGGTTGAGTTTTCAAGGAAGCTTATTGAGCGGTATGCCCTCCCTTTTGTTTTGACCGGCAGTGAAGATGAGCGTGAATACGTCGAACATATTGCTCGCCTTCTTCCGGGGAAGTCAGAGATCGCCGCTGGAAAGACAACCATTCCGGAGTTGAAACAACTGTTAAAAGCCGCTTGCCTGACGGTATCCACCGATTCAGGGCCGATGCATCTTTCTGCCGTACAGAAGACACCGACTATTGGACTGTTTGGAGCCACGAACTGGATAAAGTCGGCCCCCTATGGACCCTGGAGTGTAGCGCTGTTTGATCGTACGTATTACCCGAATAGCACGCCTCCCCTAGCCAGCCAGCTGGAGATTAATGATTACTATAGCAGCATTAGTATTGAAGAGGGACTTGATCGCCTGAGCCGATACTTGGCGCCTTGATTGTATACTGTGAATCACAATAGAGAGCGGCCTGGGTTTCTGCGTTATTATTTTGGCAGATGTATCTATCTGACTTGCTGCAGTTCGAATTCGTTTATTGAAGGTCATTAAGAGTCTGATTGTAGAAAATTATGAAAATAGTCCAGTTATTACCTGAATTAAACGAAGGCGGTGTGGAGCGTGGTGTTGTTGAGCTTAATAGGGAATTTATCAAGCGGGGGCATGAAAGCATTGTGATTAGCAGTGGAGGTAAAATGGTTCCGCTTATTACTGAGATGGGCGGTGAGCATATTACCTTCGATGTCTGTAGTAAGAATCCGCTCACGGTTCCCTTGCGTAGCTTTAAGTTGGCCAGACTGTTTGCTGAATTGAAACCTGATGTTATCCATGCAAGAAGCCGGGTACCGGCATGGCTTTGCCACTTCGCCAATAAAAAAACAGACTTCCCCTTTGTAACCACAGTGCATGGTATGAACAGTATCAGTCGTTATAGTCGGATTATGGCGACAGGTGATCAAACCATCTGCGTCAGCGAAGTGATCAAGGGCTATTTGCTGGAAAACTATCAGGGGCTTGATCCAGACAGGCTTCATGTCATTCAGCGTGGTGTTGATATGAATGTGTTTGATCCGGCCGCCGTTGACAGTGCCTTAGTGAGTGAGCTGAAAGAACACCTTGGGCTGGAGAATACGTTTATTGTTGGTAGTGTGGGGCGCATTACTTATTTAAAAGACTATGAGACTTTTATTGCCGCTATTGCGAAGTGTAAAGGTGAAATTCCAAATATACGGGGAGTGATAGTCGGTGGAGTAAGGCAGGATAAGCAGGCGTATCTTGAAAGCCTTAAACAGCTTGCGATATCGCTAGGTGTTGAGAGAGAAATAATTTTCTCAGGTAGCCAAACGCGCATGCCTGAGGTCTATGCCTTGTTTGATGTCATGGTCAATGCCTCTTTGAAAATGGGTAATGTCGGCCGAACTGTCACAGAAGGCCTGGCCATGAATACGCCGGTCATTGCCACGACATTTGAAGGATTACGTAATCTTGTGGTGGATGGTGTCAATGGCTATATCATCAAGAATCAGGATGTCGATGGTCTGGCTAAAAGTATGTTGAGTTTGTACCAAGCGCCTATCAAGGAAACGCGTACAACTGTTGACCCCACTTTTACACTTGATGCCATGGTTGAGAGTACGCTGGCCGTTTACAGGAAACTGCAATGAAGGTGTGCCACTTTATTGCCTCGCGTGGGCTGGGAAGAGGGGAGTTCTATATTGATCTGGCTAACGCTTTGTCGGGAAAATGCGATGTTGCGTTGATGATCCCCAAGGGCTCGCGCTACCTTTCTAGGATTAGCGATGAGATTGAGGTCTGTGAATATGAGCGCAAGAACTCAAGAAAAAACCCCTTGCTGCTTTGGGAGTTGAGGAAAAAGTTCATAGCAATGAATCCGGATATCGTTCACAGCCATTTTGGCAAGGCGACAGAGATTTTCTGTCTGTTGAATAAATGGCTGAATTTTCCGCAGGTAGCGACCAAGCATAATCCAAGAAAGGGTAAAATTTTCGATCGGATGGATCATGTCATTGCGGTATCTGAACAGGTCAGAAAAACGATTAATAATAGATCTGTTCACGTGATTCACAATGCAATAACACCTGTCACAATTGAATCCAGAAAAAAACGTCCGAAAAGATTTACAATAGTTGCAGTGGGACGCCTTGATCCGATAAAGGGGTTTGATCTGTTATTAAAAGATCTGGCCAGTCTGGATAATGACTTTTTGCTGAAAATTATTGGTTCAGGCGAGCAGGCCCCACACTTGCAGGAGTTGATTGTAACGCTTGGACTAACTGGGCGGGTTGAGCTATTGGGTTATCGCGAAGATATCCCTCAGCAACTTCGTGAAGCGGATTTGGTTGTCGTAAGTTCAAAGAGTGAAGGAGGACCGGTCATTGCGCTGGAGGCGCTGTTTTATGGAAACATGCTGATTTCCACGCCCGTTGGTATTGTTCCTGAAATACTCCCACCCGATTTTATCATAGAGCCGGGTGGCTTCGCGAAAAAAGTAACGGAAGTGATTCAGTGCTATGAATGCTATGCGGACCGATTCAAAAAATTACAACTTAAGCGACAATCTGATTTCTTACTCGATACTATTGCAGATAAACATATAAAACTGTATCGGGAGATAGGCATTAATGCCGGGAGGCAGTTTCAATGAGAATATGATCCCTAAAGTTGGCTGGAAAAGATTG
>JAPHUE010000074.1 GCA_026196795.1 Sedimenticola sp. | reverse complement strand
TCATCTGGGTGGCTGTGATCGCAACCTTATTACGCGAGCGTGCCTGCCGAATCAGACGTTTCTGCACGGCAGGCAATTCGGCATCACCGATCTCGACACCCAGGTCTCCCCGCGCAATCATGATCGCCTCAGAGGCCTCAATAATCGGCTCGATCACCTCCAACGCTTCTGCACGCTCTATCTTGGAGACAATGCCGCCGGTGCCGCCCGCTTCTCGCAACAAGAGGCGTGCCTCATCAACATCATCAGCACAACGCACAAACGAGACCGCCAGATAGTCGGCTTCGATACTGGCGGCAAACTTGATATCGTCTTTGTCTTTTTCCGTCAACGCAGGGGCTGAAAGTCCACCCCCCTGCTTGTTAATGCCCTTGCTGTTGGACAACTCGCCACCAGTGATCACCTTGCAGAAGATCTCTGTCTCGGAAACCTCATTGACCCACAACACAATAGCGCCATCGGCAAGCACCAGGGTATCGCCCCGCTTGATATCTTTAATCAGCTCGGGGAAGGTCATGCCGACCCGTGTTTGATCCCCATCCTTCGCCCCACACTGGGTATCCAAAATAAAGGGATCATCTTTTTCAAGCGTGATCTTTCCCTGCTTGAAGCCGGTTATGCGTATCTTTGGCCCTTGCAGGTCGACCAGCACACCCACCTGTCGACCACTGGCGCGCGCCCGGTCACGTACACTATCAGCGCGTTTACGATGCTCGTCATGGGTGCCATGGGAGAGATTAAGCCTTACTACATCAACGCCAGCACCAATCAGTTGATCCAGTATTTTAGGATCATCGGTTGCCGGTCCAAGTGTTGCCAGAATCTTTGTTCTTCTTAACATAGTGTCTCCGGGACCACCGTCATATCCTCATAACGGCAGCCCCTCATTAATTATCCTGCTGCTCGCTTCTCCAGCATCTCTACTGCAGGTAACTGTTTTCCTTCCAGGAACTCAAGGAAGGCACCGCCACCCGTTGAAATATAGGAGACACGATCAGAAATATTGTATTTATCTACGGCGGCCAACGTATCGCCACCACCCGCAATCGAGAAGGCCGCAGATTCAGCTATCGCCAGGCCGAGGGTCTGAGTACCCGCTCCGAACTGATCAAACTCGAAAACACCGACAGGGCCATTCCAAACAATGGTCCCAGCCGACTTCATCATATCGGCAAAACGTGCAGCCGTCTCCGGGCCGATATCAAAAATCATATCGTCATCAGCCACGTCTTCAACCCGTTTTACGGTCGCCTCGGCCGACTCGGAGAATTCCTTGCCACAGACCACATCGGTCGGCACCGGAATCTCACCACCCTTGGATTTGGCGACTTCCATCAGGCGTTTGGCTTCCGGTATCAGATCCGCCTCATACAGCGACTTGCCTACATTGTAGCCAGCGGCCGCAATAAAGGTATTGGCGATACCGCCACCGGGAATCAGCTGATCAACGATCTTTGACAGTGAATCAAGTACCGTCAGTTTAGTTGAGACCTTTGAGCCACCCACAATAGCAGCCATCGGGCGTGCCGGATTGTCCAGAGCCTTACCCAGCGCATCGAGTTCACCGGCCAGTAGAGGACCCGCACAAGCGGCCGGTGCAAAAGCACCCGCACCATGGGTAGAGGCTTGAGCACGATGGGCCGTACCAAAGGCATCCATCACATAGATGTCACAGAGTGCGGCATACTGCTTGGAAAGGCCTTCCTCATTCTTCTTTTCACCGGGATTGAAGCGAACATTCTCCAGTAGCACCACATCACCATTACTCAGGGCGGGGCTGTTCTGCAGATAATCACTGACCAGCTTCACCTCTTTTCCGAGTGCTTCTGTAAGATAGTTTGCCACAGGGGCCAGTGAAAACTCCTCAGCATACTCACCCTCGGTGGGACGTCCCAGATGGGACATCAACATCACCTGGGCACCGGCTTTGATACAGTGTTCAATAGTCGGCATGGAGGCGCGAATACGTTTATCCGAAGCCACCTTACCCTCTTTGATTGGGACATTCAGATCCTGACGAATCAGTACCCTTTTACCGGCCAGGTCAAGGTCAGTCATTTTGATAACAGACATGAAAGAGTCTCCTGCGAGCAACTGTTTATTATTAAAAAGGATTTAGATGAAAGGGGTATTTCAGCTAAAGCCTCTTTCGGTCAAATGAGTGCCCCGGTGTGAAATAACAGGCACCGGGGCATCATTTTTCTCCCGACCGGCTCACGACAGGCTGCCGGTCGGTTATTCAGGTGGATCAGCTCTGCATGACGCGGATCATCTCCAGCACCTTGCTGGAGTAACCCCACTCGTTGTCATACCAGGAGACCACTTTCACAAAGGTGCTGTCCAATGCGATACCGGCACCTTCATCAAAGGTTGAGGTACAGGACTCACCACGGAAGTCGGTGGAAACGACCTTCTCATTGGTATAACCCAGCACGCCTTTCATGTTGCCCTGTGAAGCATCCTTCATGGCGTTACAGATATCCTCGTAAGAGGCTTCACTGTTCAGCTCAACTGTCAGATCCACAACGGAGACATCAGAGGTAGGCACACGGATAGACATACCGGTCAGCAGACCATTCAACTCAGGTATAACCACACCCACTGCCTTGGCCGCACCGGTAGACGATGGAATCATGTTTTCGAGGATACCACGACCACCGCGCCAATCCTTCATGGAAGGTCCATCAACCGTCTTCTGGGTAGCGGTTGCAGCATGCACAGTCGTCATAAGGCCACGCTTGATACCAAAGCTGTCATTCAGCACCTTGGCAATGGGAGCCAGGCAGTTGGTGGTACAGGAAGCGTTAGAGATGATGGTCTCGCCGGCATATTTGTCATGGTTTACGCCATATACAAACATCGGGGTGTCATCTTTACTGGGCGCACTCTGTATAACCTTCTTGGCACCAGCGGTGATGTGTTTTTCACAGGTCTCTTTGGTCAGGAACAGACCGGTGGACTCAACGACCACGTCGGCACCCACTTCATCCCATTTCAGGTTGGCTGGATCACGCTCGGCCGTCAGGCGAATGCGGTTACCGTTGACGATCAGGGTATTGCCATCTACAGAGACATCGCCTTTAAAGCGGCCATGCACGGAGTCATATTTCAGCATGTATGCCAGATATTCCGGGTCCAACAGATCATTGATACCAACCACTTCGATATCTGAAAAATCCTGTACTGCCGCACGGAAAACCATACGTCCGATTCGACCAAAACCGTTAATGCCTACTTTGATAGTCATTAGACAAACCTCCACATAATTGTATTACTGCTATTTAAATTCAAAAAATCGAGGGGCAGCATCCCACTGCCCCTTTGGTATTCCCAGTCAGTTTCAGAGTGTCTCTTCCACTGCCTTCACAACATTCTCAACGGTAAACCCAAACTCTTTAAAGAGCTGACCTGCAGGTGCAGACTCACCAAAATGATCAATACCCACCACCTTCTGCGCATACTTGTACCAGCTGGCAGTAACGCCGGCCTCAACAGCCACTCGCGCCGTGACGGAGGCTGGCAATACCGATTCACGATAGGCCGCATCTTGCGACTCAAAGGCATCAACAGAGGGCATTGAGACAACACGGATCTTTTTGCCTTTACCGGTCAGCTCAGCGGCAGCATCTACCGCAAGACCCACTTCAGAACCGGTTGCAATGATGATCGCATCGGGGGTGCCATCGCAGTCACGCAGCACATAACCACCCTTGGTGATTTCGGCAATCTGCTGTTCTGAACGCTGCATGAAAGGCAGACCCTGACGGGAGAAGATGAGAGAAGTTGGACCTGCCTGCCTCTCAATAGCCGCCTTCCATGCCACCGCCGTCTCAACGGTGTCACAGGGACGCCACAGCGCCATGTTGGGAATCATCCGCATGGTGGCAATCTGCTCGACGGGCTGATGAGTCGGACCATCTTCACCCAGACCGATGGAATCATGGGTATAAACAAAGATAGAGCGCTGCTTCATCAATGCCGCCATACGCAGGGCATTACGGGCATACTCGGAGAACATCAGGAAGGTCGCGCCAAAGGGTATCAAACCACCGTGCAGCGCCACACCGTTCATGATCGCGGACATGCCAAACTCACGCACACCGTAGTTGATGTAATTGGACTTGGGCGTATCCGCCCGCATGGGTTTGTAACCCGACCACTCGGTGAGGTTTGAACAACCCAGGTCAGCAGAACCACCAAACAGCTCAGGCAGCAGCGCGGCGTAGCCTTCAATCGACGCCAAAGAAGCCTGACGAGTTGCAGGACTCTTCGCTTCTGTGTTCATCTGTGCCACGAAGGCATCTGATTTGGCAGACCAGTCTTCTGGCAGATCACCGGCCATACGCCGTTTGAATTCCGCAGCCAGTTCCGGGTGTGCTTCCTGGTAGGCGGCAAACTTGCTGTTCCAGTTATTCTCAGCCGCAGCACCTTTCTCTTTCGCATCCCAGCCGGCATAGACATCGGCCGGCACTTCAAATGCGGGATGATCCCAGCCCAGTGCGGCCTTGGTCAGATTAATCTCTTCCTCACCCAGTGGTGCACCATGACAGGCATGGCTGCCTGCCTTGTTGGGTGAACCAAAACCGATGGTGGTCTTGCAGCAGATCATGGTGGGCTTGTCGGTCATCGCCTTGGCAAATTCCACTGCTTTATTGATTGCTTCTGGATCATGTCCATCCACATCAGCAATCACATGCCAGCCGTAGGCTTCAAAACGTTTGGGTGTATCGTCAGAGAACCAACCGTCAACATGACCATCAATCGAAATGCCGTTGTCATCCCAAAAAGCAACCAGTTTACCCAGACCGAGTGTGCCTGCCAGTGAGCAGGCCTCGTGGGAGATACCTTCCATCAGACAGCCATCACCGAGGAATACATAGGTGTTGTGATCGACTACTGTATGCCCATCACGATTGAACTCGGCCGCCAGTGCGCGCTCGGCAATCGCCATACCAACTGCGTTGGTGATACCTTGTCCGAGTGGGCCGGTGGTGGTCTCTACACCTGGCGCATAACCATACTCAGGATGACCCGGTGTCTTGGAGTGAAGCTGACGGAACTGCTTCAAGTCATCGATACTCAGATCGTAGCCGGTCAAATGCAACAGCGAGTAGATCAGCATCGAGCCATGCCCATTGGAGAGAACGAAACGATCCCTGTCAGCCCAGTTAGGGTTTGCCGGATTGTGCTTCATGTAACTGTTCCAAAGCACCTCGGCAATGTCAGCCATACCCATGGGTGCGCCTGGATGTCCGGAATTGGCCTGTTGGACCGCATCCATACTGAGTGCACGAACGGCGTTAGCAAGATTTCTGCGTGAGGACATGTATCTCTCCTGTCTAAGGATGTTAAATAATTCTTTCTGATGTCGCGGGTATTCGCCTGAATACCTGTTCGACTGAAACCGCCCGTATTACATTGACGCTTTCACACTATTCATTGGATCTGCCGTGCCCACCTCTGTGTCAGGAGGCACTATGGCTTTTCAGCTGCGCTGTCCCTGCAGAAGGGGCAGTGGGGTTGTCATTCTTGCGCCAACGACCCTGCGGGGCAAGCCAGATCGACTTATGGGGGTAAAAAAAGCCTCCAAAAAAACAGTAACGAACTGATTTAAATCAGAAATATCATTCCTGTTCCGACCAACCAAAAAGCAGATCACTATTCATCTTTCCACTTAATGGAACAACCCATACTGGGAATTTGTTCCACAGGTCCTTCTCCAGTTTCAGCAACCTGCCGCATGGCCTCAAAGAGATCACGCGTCACATTTTCGGGTGCTGCCTCTTTTCGGCTGGCATCCAGGCGTCCGCGATACTGAAGCTGCAAATCGGCATTGTAACCGAAGAAATCCGGCGTACAGACAGCACCGTAGGCCTTGGCAATAGCCTGGCTCTCATCAATTAGGTAAGGGAACGGAAACTGGTACTCGTCAGCTACCCGTACCATATTTTCGAAGGAGTCCTCTTCATAAAGAGCGGGGTCATTCGACATGATCGCCACGCTGTTGATCCCAAGAGACCTCAACTCCAACGTATCTCGTACAATTCGTTCGCGCACCGATTTAACATAGGGACAGTGATTACATATAAACATCACTAGCAGCCCTTTCTCACCCCGGCACTTTTCCAGTGACCACTGTTCGCCATCAATCCCGGGTAAGTTGAAATCAAGGGCAGGCTTGTTAAATTCACAGATCGGTGTCTCCAGGGAAACCATACTGCCTACTCCTATTTCAATGGCGCAAAATCAAAGGAACATAATCCTACCTTAAAAAAATGACCAGAATCATATAAAATTCTTATAGAAGCTATTACCGTGGATTAATTGACATCAGGGCGGGTTGGAGCTACCTTTGGCTCTGCGCCAATTTGAACTCAGATTGCGGGCGCTTAATAAATGCAGCTAAAGCGAGGGAACAGCAACAAGCTGTGAACCCGTCTTTAGCCTTAGCTGGACGGGTTTTTCATTTTCTGGAAGAAATTAAATTATGAGTGATTATATTTTTACCTCTGAATCGGTCTCTGAGGGACATCCTGACAAGGTAGCTGATCAGATCTCAGATGCGGTATTGGACGCCATCTTGGCTCAAGATCCTAATCCAGAAAATGCCCGGGTGGCCTGTGAGACCATGGTCAAGACCGGTGTCGTGATCGTTGGCGGTGAAATCTCCACCAACGCCTGGGTTGATCTGGATGACCTGGTACGTAAAGTCATCTGTGATATCGGCTATACCAGCTCTGATGTGGGTTTTGATGGCAGCACTTGCGCGGTGATGTCGCTGATTGGCAAGCAATCCACCGATATCGCCATGGGTGTAGATCGTACCGCACCGGAGCTTCAGGGCGCAGGCGACCAGGGCCTGATGTTTGGCTATGCCACCAATGAGACCGACGTCCTGATGCCAGCCCCAATCACGTATGCCCATCGACTGGTAGAGCGTCAGGCCGAGATGCGCAAGAAGCGCGTTCTGCCCTGGTTACGCCCTGATGCCAAGAGCCAGGTAACCCTGCGCTATCAGGATGGCGTGGTTACCGGTATCGATGCTGTAGTTCTCTCCACCCAGCATGATCCTGATATCAAACAGGGTGACCTGATTGAGGCGGTGATGGAAAATATCCTGCAACCGGTTCTGCCAAAAGAGTGGCTGGATAAATGCCCGCAGAATAAAATCCATATCAACCCCACGGGTTCCTTTATTATCGGCGGCCCCGTTGGTGACTGCGGTCTCACTGGTCGCAAGATTATTGTTGATACCTACGGTGGAGCAGCCCGCCACGGTGGTGGCGCTTTCTCAGGCAAGGATCCATCCAAAGTTGATCGTTCAGCGGCCTATGCCGGGCGTTATGTTGCCAAAAACATTGTGGCCGCCGGACTGGCTGACCGCTGCGAAATCCAGGTCTCTTATGCCATTGGTGTGGCAGAGCCCACCTCTATCTCCATTGAAACCTTTGGTACCGCCAAGATTGATGAAGATAAGATCGCCCAACTGGTACGCGAACACTTTGACCTGCGGCCCTACGGCATTCTGCAGATGCTGGACCTCATAAAGCCGATCTATCAGAAAACGGCGGCCTATGGACACTTTGGCCGCGAAGACCCAGATTTCACCTGGGAAAAGACGGACAGAGCAGAAGCGCTGCGGGATGCCGCAGGCCTCTGATACACTAACGCGATAACGCTGGATGCCGCCTGCATTTAAATACGGCCGCACTCCAGCAAACACACACCCCTTCCTGAGAAGCGCTGCAACAGGTCAACCTGCCAGGCTCAGGAAGGGCTTCATTCATCATGAACGGCGCTTAGTTTTTTCGGAGACTAACTCATGAATGCCGTTGTTGATAACAACTTTACTGACTACAAAATTGCCGACCTCTCGCTGGCCGAATGGGGCCATAAAGAGATCGCCATTGCCAATACTGAAATGCCTGGCCTGATGGCCTTGCAGGAGAAATACGGCGACAGCAAACCCCTCAAAGGGGCACGCATTGCCGGCAGCCTGCACATGACCATTCAGACTGCCGTACTCATCGAAACTCTGGTAAAGCTGGGCGCAGAAGTACGTTGGGCCTCTTGTAATATCTTTTCCACCCAGGACCATGCGGCGGCGGCTATCGCCAACCAGAACATCCCGGTATTCGCCTTCAAGGGCGAGAGTCTGACCGAATACTGGGAGTACACTCACAAAATCATGGAGTGGCACGATGGCGGCACACCAAACATGATTCTGGATGATGGTGGCGACGCGACCGGACTGCTGATCCTTGGCACCAAGGCCGAAAAAGATATCAGTGTACTGGATAATCCTGGCAGCGAAGAAGAGAAGGTAATGTACGCCGCCATCCGGGCTCGTATTGCGGCACAGCCCGGCTGGTACTCGAATAACCTGAAGAACATTAAAGGCGTCACAGAAGAGACCACCACCGGCGTGCATCGTCTCTACCAGATGGCCGCTGCGGGCGATCTCCCCTTCCCCGCTATCAATGTGAATGACTCGGTCACCAAGTCCAAATTCGATAACCTGTATGGCTGCCGTGAATCCCTGGTTGATGGCATCAAGCGTGCCACCGATGTCATGATCGCGGGCAAAGTTGCCCTGGTTCTCGGTTACGGTGATGTAGGCAAGGGTTGCGCACAATCTTTGAAAGGATTGGGCGCCAGCGTCTTGGTCAGCGAGATTGACCCCATCTGCGCCCTGCAGGCAGCCATGGAAGGTTTCCGCGTAGTAGAGATGAATACAGCCTGCGAAGAGGCCGATATATTCGTCACCACCACTGGCAATTACCATGTCATTCAGCACGACCACATGGCCAGAATGAAAGACCAGGCCATCGTCTGCAACATTGGTCACTTTGATAATGAGATCGATGTCGCCAGCCTTGAGCAGTATGAGTGGGAAAACATCAAACCCCAGGTGGATCACATTATCTTCCCTGATGGCAAACGTATAATCCTTTTAGCTGAAGGTCGACTGGTCAATCTGGGCTGTGCCACAGGTCATCCCAGCTTTGTAATGTCCAACAGCTTCACCAACCAGACTCTGGCCCAGATGGAGATCTGGAACAGCACGGGTGAATATGAAAACAAGGTCTACACCCTGCCAAAGAAGCTGGATGAAGAGGTAGCACGCCTGCATTTGCTGAAGATTGGCGTAAAACTGACAACCCTGACCCAAGAACAGGCTGACTACATCAGTGTACCGGTTGACGGCCCTTACAAGCCGGATCACTACCGCTACTAATACCCAAGAGGGCGGCCGTTACAGTCGCCCTCTATGATGTATTCACCCGCCCCGCTAGCTTAATTGTAGCGGGGCATTCACTATTTCCTGCACACGAAGAAAACAATGACAGCCAGCCAAACCGATCAAAAAATGTTTAGCTTTGAACTCTTCCCTCCTAAAACCGAAGAAGGGATGAAGAAGCTGCAAATCAATGTTAAGAAGCTGAACCAGATCAATCCACTCTATGTCTCAGTAACCTTTGGCGCAGGCGGCTCTACCCAGCAACGCACATTCCAAAGCGTGGAGTGGCTGGTTTCCGAAGGCATCGAAGCCGCACCCCACATCTCCTGCATCAGCAGCAGTGCCGACGAAATCGTTGAGATGCTCAATCGCTACAAAGATCAGGGTATTAAAAGGGTGGTTGCCCTACGCGGCGATATGCCATCCGGCACCGGACTGGCAGGTCGCGGAGATCTCAATTATGCCAATGAGTTAGTAGCTCTGATACGCAGTGAATTCGGTAACCACTTCCACATCGAAGTCGCCGCCTATCCTGAATTCCACCCTCAGGCTCCAAATGCTGATGCTGACTTAAATAATTTCAAGCGCAAGGTGGAAGCTGGGGCCGATGCGGCCATTACCCAGTACTTCTATAATGCGGATGCCTATTTCCGGTTCGTCGATAGCTGTGAAAGGCTTAGTCTCAGTGTACCCATCATTCCGGGTATTATGCCGATCACCAATTACAGCAGCCTGAGCCGATTCTCGGATGCCTGCGGTGCCGAGATCCCGCGCTGGATTCGTAAACGCCTAGAGGCCTATGCGGATGATGTGGAGAGTATTCGTGCCTTTGGCCTTGATGTAGTCAGTGAGCTGTGTCAACGATTGCTCGATAATGGTGCACCCGGTCTGCATTTCTACACTATGAATCAAGCCGGCCCGACACTGAAAATCTATGACAATCTAAGGCTGGGCTGAATAAAACCAGCTCTTTTTATTGCCGAGATGCCAGGGTCACACAACAGGACTCTGGCTGGGCTCCCAACACAGTAAGATGCATTATCAGTAATCATCTGTTACGTATCTTGGTATAATGAGTCTAATCTTCTGTGAATAAGCTTCCATGCCTCAAGTAATGAAACAGACCGTAGCCCCTGAACCGATCGATCGTCGAATCCTCAACACGGCGTTAGATCTGTTTGTTGAGCGGGGCTATCACAATGTCTCTGTTCATGACGTACAAAAGCAGGCCAACGTCAGCATCGGCTCTATCTACAACCATTTCGGAGGCAAAGAGGGCATTGCCAAGGCGCTCTATTACTACGTTCTGAATGAGATGGAAGCGCTGGTTAACAGTGTAACCAGTAAAGATCTTGGCGCTATTGAGAGTTGTAACCAGCTAATCGCTCTGCTGTTAGAACAGACAGAAACTCACCGCAATATTATTGCCTTTGCCTTGCATGCCAAGCATCGTGAGTTCCTGCCGGAAGAACCACCCATCTGCAGCGCAGTCCCTTTCAAGGCGATGCGCGATATCGTGCAGAAAGGCATGGAACAGGGTGAGATTCGCCAATGCGATCCCTGGGTAGCCGCAGCGGCTGTTTTTGGTGGAGCCATTCGTCTGATCCATCTGCGCCTTGACGGGGTTATTGAACAGCCGATTCCAACCCTCTATGACGCACTAGTGGAAAGCACCTGGCAGGGAATGGATACAAAAAAGGAGTGAAAGGACTCCCGCTACTTATTGCACTTTTGCTTATCACCATGAGTGCTTTCGTTTCGGGACTCCTGGTGCCGCAGCTCCTCCCTACCCGACCATCTGCACCACTTCATCTTATATTTGCCGTCGGCATCTTACCGCTCATCCTCGGTGCAATGAGCTATTTTGTACCGGTACTTACACGCACCCGAAATCCTTCTAGCTGGGCAATGGCACCAGCCCTGGTGGCCCTTCTGGCGGGTGGACTGGTAAGTTTCAGTCTGTTTTACGATTTTACGCTCTACCCCTTCGCCGCAGGAATAGGTGTAATCGCCGTTATATGGCAGATAGGTTGGATTGGCGCTCGCAAAAAAGCGATGCTTGGCAAGCCACATCCGGGACTTCTCTGGTATCAGCTAGCCCTGGTTGCTTTGCTATTGGGTCTGATAGCCATACTGGCGGGGCACTTTTTTCCAGAACACTGGGCAGCCACTAGGCGGCTACACCTGCATCTGAATACCTTGGGATTCATCGGATTCACTGCACTGGGGACGCTTCGGGTGCTACTCCCTACCACAGGCCATTACACCGACCCAGAGGCAGGAATATGGCTAATCCAACAGTGGCCCTGGCTTGTCGCCGGCACACTCCTTATTGCACTCGGTTCAGCACTATTTGCACCACTCTCCCTGCTGGGTTTGTTATTCTGGCTGCGCCCGCTCATACTTTTATTAAAGGGGCTGCTGACAACTCATCGCCAAGCCACCTGGCAACCCCATGGCGCCACAACACCTTTGGCTGCTGCTGTCACAGGATTACTCCTGTTGATCCTGAGCGGAGGGGCACATAGCCTCGGACTCCTCTCCTCCGCCCAGACAACACAAGCCTTTATCCCCCTTTTTCTGTTACCACTGGTAACGGGTGCAGCCACCCATCTGCTACCGCTGTGGATCACAAAGGCACAGCAGCGTGAAAGAGAGCTGCAACTCCGTATAATATTGGGACAATACAGTGCCTGGCGAACGGGTCTGTTCATATTGGGAGGAGTACTGATCCTGCTAGGACAAACGTGGGGGCTATTGTTCATTCTTCTCGGTCTTGCCCACTTTGTACTTCTTGTTTTAAGGGTCTTGTTTAAACGCAACCACACTAGCAACCAAAAAACCTAGAAGGCTTCATCTGAAACCATGAGCAACAATCAAAAAATTGCAGAACGAGATCTCTCCGTACTCTGGCATCCCTGTACCCAGATGAAAGATCATGAGTGGCTGCCCATGATCCCAATCAAACAAGGTGAAGGTGTATGGCTGGAAGACTTTGACGGCAAACGCTATATCGATGCCGTCAGCTCCTGGTGGGTCAATCTGTTCGGTCACGCCAATCCCCGGATCAATGCCGCACTCAAATCGCAAGTAGACTCCCTGGAACATGTCATGCTGGCAGGATTCTCTCATGAACCCGCCATCAGACTGGCGGAACGCCTGGTTGACATCACTCCGGCGGGACTCGACCGCTGTTTCTACGTGGACAATGGCTCCTCTGCCGTCGAAGCCGCATTGAAAATGAGTTATCACACTTGGCGAAACAAGGGCCACAAAGGCAAACACCGCTTTGTTACTCTCGCCAACAGCTACCACGGTGAAACATTGGGTGCCCTGGCCGTGGGTGATGTCGCACTCTACAAAGAGACCTATGAACCGCTGTTGATGGAAGTATTCACCGCCCCTTCGCCTGACTGCTATAACAGAGAACCGGGCGAATCCTGGGAAGATTTTTCCACCCGTCAGTTCGCTGATATGGAGCAATTGCTTGCAAAACATGGCCATGAGATCAGCGCGGTCATCATTGAGCCACTGGTACAGTGCGCTGGTGGTATGCGCATGTATCACCCGGTTTATATTAAGCTGCTGCGAGAAGCCTGCGATCGCTATCAGGTGCACCTGATAGCCGATGAAATCGCAGTTGGCTTTGGACGAACCGGAACAATGTTTGCCTGTGAGCAGGCCGACATTTCCCCCGATTTCCTCTGCCTCTCAAAAGGCCTGACCGCCGGCTACCTGCCGCTCTCACTGGTCATGACCAGCGAACAGACCTATCGTGCATTCTATGATGACTATGAGAACCTGACCGCCTTTCTGCACTCCCACAGCTACACCGGGAACCCTTTGGGCTGTGCTGTAGCCCTGGCCAGCCTGGATATTTTCCAGGATGACAATATCATTCAAAACAACCGGCAACTGGCCAAAGTGATGGCAGACACCACTGCCCATCTGGTCGACCATCCCCATGTGGCAGAGGTACGTCAACACGGCATGATACTGGCAATTGAAATGGTTAAGGATAAAAAAAGCAGAACGCCTTACCCCTGGCAGGAACGGCGTGGACTCAAAGTCTATCAGCACGCCCTGGAACAGGGAGCACTGTTGCGTCCATTGGGTAATGTCACCTACTTTATGCCGCCCTATGTCATTACGCCCGATCAAATTGAGACATTGGCCAGAATCGCAACAGAGGGCATTGATCTAGCCACCCGGAACTAACCATGTCACTCAGGCGTATCCACACTCTCCAGGCACTCAGTGAGAATCTGGAAATACAACTTGAAGAGGGACCTGCCCGTCACCTGATTCAGGTACTCCGTATGAAGTCCAATACAGAATTCATACTTTTCAATGGTGATGGCTATGACTACCGGGCCCTACTGACCCAGGTTTCAAAACGCGAAGCCACAGCACAAGTCATCGCCCGTCTTGAACTGGCAGAACCTCTCCCCAGCTTTGATATTCACCTTGGCATCGGCGTCTCCAAAGGAGAACGCATGGACTTCGCAATTCAGAAGGCCGTTGAACTGGGTGTCACGCAGATTACACCGCTCATTACTGAACGCTGCGTAGTACGTATAAATAGTGAACGACAAGAGAAGCGGCTTGCCCATTGGCAGCAGATCATCATTGCCGCCTGTGAACAGTCACACCGACGACATGTGCCAATCTGCCACAAGATCACGACGCTGGATGAGTGGATCACATCAGGCAACGGGGGGTTGGCTATTCTGCTGGATCATCGCGCAGAGAAATGTCTACATGATCTGCAACCACCTACCGGATCTATTCGTTTGCTGGTCGGTCCTGAAGGTGGACTCTCCTTAACTGAACGGGATCAGGCAAATAATAACGACTTTATCGGCGTCCGACTCGGGCCCCGCGTATTGCGAACAGAGACAGCCCCGCTGGCTGCTATAACGGCGATACAGACGCTATGGGGTGACTTCCGCTAGGTAAACAATTTGGCTCAGCCAATCTTGTAGATACCCAATGCCGGTGCAGGTGAATCAATCTCAGGTGGATCAAATACCGTATCTTCTTCCTCCGCTTTAACCCCCAGATTCTTGAAATCAAAAAGATGCTGATCTGCAAGATGGGACGGCACCACATGTGAGATTGAATTAAAGATACTGGTCATCCGCCCAGGATACTGCAGCTCCCAATCGGCCAGCATCTGCTTAATATGCTTACGTTGCAGATTCTCCTGCGAGCCGCAGAGATTACAAGGAATGATGGGGAACTCACGCCGGTTACTGTAGCGAATAATATCTTTTTCAGAACAGTAGGCAAGCGGACGGATCACAACATGTCGACCATCGTCCGTATGTAGCTTGGGCGGCATTGCCTTCAGCTTGGCGCCAAAAAACATGTTCAAAAACAGCGTTTCAACAATGTCATCCCGATGATGCCCAAGGGCAATCTTAGTTATACCCATCTCACTCGCCACCCGATAAATAATCCCCCTACGGAGACGTGAGCAGAGTGAACAGGTGGTTTTACCCTCGGGTATCTTGTCCTGAACGATGGAGTAGGTATCCTCTTCGATAATACGGTACTCAACACCGAGTTGATCCAAATAGGCCGGCAACACATGCTCAGGAAAACCGGGCTGTTTCTGATCCAGGTTCATGGCTACCAGACTGAAATTGATCGGCGCCCGTGCCTTGAGTGTCAGCAAAATATCTAAAAGCGTGAAGGAATCTTTTCCTCCACTGAGGCAGACCATGACTTGGTCACCCTCTTCGATCATATTGTAATCACCAATAGCCTTGCCCACTTCACGCTCAAGACGCTTCTTCAACTTATTGAAATTAGAGGATGTTTTTTGCTTGACACTGATATCTGACATGATTTTTACACAGGCGGTCTTGAGAAAGGTGGGATATTACACGCGCCCCTTTAAAAAAAACAGGGGCACTATGCGAGTAAGAACGGTTACCAAAAAAACAGAACGAAGGGAAAAACGATTAAAACTTAATATCGGAAAGCATCAACTCCAGCGCATCCAGATCAGGAATCAAGGCTTCCTCTCCATTGACCAAAACACGACTGGCAACAACATCATTGGGCTGGTCATCACCATTAAATGGAGCAATCACCTCCTCAGTAATCCGAACCAGATGCGGGGCAGAGCGTAACAGGATACCAATATAAGGTAGGGACTCATCCCCATTCAGAGTATTGCAGATCGCTACTCGCGCACGATGCCCCACCGTTCCAGCATCACATTCCAGGAGCGTCTCAAAAGAGACCAGCGGGATCGCGTTATTTCGCCAACTAAATGTACCAAGCAGCCAACTGGCTGTCTCCTTCTCCAACGCCTCGGGAGCGCGATAACTAACAACCTCGCATACTGCCGCATTAGGCAGCAGGAGCTGGCTCTCCTGGAGAGGCAATAACACACCCCTTATTTCACTGGAGGTCTCTTGTGTACTCATTTCACCTCCTCGCCAAGCACGGAATAGATATTATCCAGCAACTCATTCTCTTGATAGGGCTTACCCAGATAACGCTTCACACCTAACTCCATGGCCAGGTTGCGATGCTTATCGCCCGTCCGCGAGGTAATCATGATAATTGGAATCGCTTTCAAGGCGTCGGAGTTTCGCATATGCCTTGCCAACTCATAACCGTCCATTCTGGGCATCTCAATATCCAAAAGCATGATGTCAGGCCGCTGCTCCTGCAGCGTGGCTACCGCATCAACACCATCTTTTGCCGTAATTACATTCATGCCATGTCTTTCAAGTAATCGACCCGTTACCTTACGAACCGTAATCGAATCATCGACCACCATCACCGTTCGACCCACCCCTGGCTCGGGGCTGGATACTTCTACCTTGGCAAGCTCAGGTTTAGGTGCCGCAGAATGAGCTGCATCAGATCTAACCAGTGCCGTTACATCCAGAATCAAGGCCACCCGGCCGTCACCTAGAATCGTACCACCTGAAATCCAGCGAACGGTTGCAACCTGGATACCAACAGACTTCACAACGATCTGTCGGTTACCCAGTAATCCATCTACCTGTAGAGCTACATGATGCTCACCTGCACGAACCAGAAGGAGCGGATACCACTTCCGTTGATCTGAAAGGCTCAATTGCCCCACATTGAGCATGCTCCCCAGATAACGAACCTGATAATCCTGGCCGGCGTAGTTGTAAACAGACTGTTTACCACTGTAACAGGCCTCCAATTCCTGGAGTGATACACGAACAACACCTTCGATACTGGTATGAGGTATAGCGTAGATCTCACCCGTTAACTCGACTAACAGTGCGTCAGTAATGGCCAGTGTCAGTGGCAACAGGATAATGAATTTGGCACCCTCACCTGGCTGGGAGGTAATATCCAGGGAGCCACCCAACTGTTTGACTTCGCTGACGACCACATCAAGACCAACACCTCGGCCGGAAATCTGGGTGATCTCCTGAGCAGTACTGAAACCGTGCTCCAGCACAAAGGGTAAAACGTCTGTATCGGCCACCTCAGCATTAGGATCGAGCAGCCCACTCTTGATCGCCTGCTCGCGGATCTTTGCCATATTCACACCGGCACCATCATCAGAGATCACTAGCTGAATATCAGACCCCTCTCGGGATAGATCCAAGCGAATTGTTCCCGACTCACTCTTGCCTGATTCCCTGCGCTGGGCAGGAGTTTCAATGCCGTGTGCTATCGCATTACGAAGAATATGTTCTAACGGGCCAATCATGCGCTCCAGGATACCGCGATCAATCTCACTCCCTTCACCGCGAATAACCAGATCAGCCTTCTTATCCAATTGATTACAGGTCTGTCTTACTACGCGATGCAGGCGCGGAACAATCTGTGCAAATGGCACCATACGCGTACGCATCAGACCATCCTGCAAATCGGTCGTTATGCGTGATTGTTGGAGTAATAAGGTATCCGACTCAGACTGCAGATCCTCCAGGAAACCGTTGATATTTGAGAGGTCATTAACCGTCTCCATCAGGCTTCGTGAAACCTGCTGCATTGCAGAGAAGCGATCCAGCTCCAGCGGGTCGAAGGCGGCATCATGGGCTGCCTCTTCACCCCGGTCGTGCTCATAACGGAACAGAATTTGCGCCTCGGTTTCAATCTCCAGCTGACGTAGCTGCTCACGCAATCGACTAATCGTTTGCTCTAACTCGGTCAGGTTGAAACCTAACTGTCCATTCTGCTGTTCAATACGGGTACGATAGATACTGACCTCACCCGCATAGTTGACCAACCGATCAAGCAGGTCAGAGCGTACCCGCACCTGCTCACGCTGACCACGTGAGGCGGACTGAATAGTACGGGACTCATCGTCGGTCGCAATGCTGAGTGCCGCTTCGGCGCCCGACTGTATCTGGGGCAGATCAACAGCAGTTTGTTGCTGATCTTCTACTGCATCCACACCAGGTTCATCGATCGGCTCGTCGGACGTTAACGCTGCTTCAGCAGGTTCCGCTTCCAAAGCAGGGGAAATCTCTGTCTCGTCCAACTCAGCTACAGGTGACTCAGCCTCGTCCGTCACCGGCTCTGAGGTCACTTCGATCTCTTGTGACTCGGGTTCAGGTTCTGGCTCACCACCCTGCTTTAACCACTGCTCTAGCTTCAGAACAAGGTCATCTGCACTACGTAATTTGGGTTCATGCGCTAAATCATCGATCTGCTCTGCCAAGCGATCAATCACTTCATGGGTAAGTGAGGTCAAGGCTTCACTGGACTGAATCCGCTCCTGATCAACCGCTGTCAGTAGTGATTCAAAACCGTGACTGAGATCGCCAATAGGTATCGCACCTGCCAGCCGTGCACCACCCTTCAGGGTATGGAGCGTTCTTTGAAGTTCTTCAGAAACCTTTTTATCGGAAAGATTAAAGTTGCCTGTCTGAAGCGTACTTTCAAGCGATTCCAGTAACTCTCTGGCCTCTTCAAGGAAGATATCCACGAGCTCAGGATCACCCTCAAGCTCAACCATGACCGGCGCGTCATACCCCTTAGAATCATCATCTGCCTGACTAACAACCGGGACCGCCTCGGAAGAAAGCGCTTCACTCTCAATATCCGAGGGTATCTCTTCAGGCAGATCGTCGGCCTCTGACTCAGCAAGCGAGTCAGTAATTTCTTCTATCTCTTCCGAGGAACTGGAAACAGCTGCCTCAACTTCAGACTCTTCAGCGGCAAGCACTTCGTCAAGAGCGATCTCAATCTCACCGACCTCATCGATCTCATCCGATTCGCTGCTGGTTACAACTTCATCAGTCAGTTCAACGAGCGCTATCTCATCCCCGTCGGTGGATGGCTTCCCCTCTGATTCAGAAGCAATATCATTCACTTCAGAGAGATCAACTACACCCTCTGGTACCGCCAGCCACTCCTGATTCGTTTCGGTATTGTTGTCATCGGCTTTAAGTGCAGACTCAGCACCGATTTCGTTTTCCGGTTGCGTCGGGATCTCCTCAGCAACAGTTTCTGATTCTGTAAATGTGTCCTCTTCCGGCTCTGGCACCAACTCTGGATCACGCCGATATTGATGAATTTCATCAATCAACTCACGCCAATCTGGAAGTACCGCACCAGGAACATTTATTGAACCCAGTGTCGTCTTGAACAGCTCAACACTCCGGTCAATCAGGTTCAATGCTGCTTCGTCAGCAGGCCTTCCAAGACCATTAAGCTGTGAAGTCATTGCTTCCAGTGCTGTACTAACCTGCGCTATGGAGTCAACGCCTGCCATTTCAGCACTGCCATGAAGTGTGTGTAGCGCACGCACTAATTCACGATCAATTCGACAAGCTAGTGGGCTCTCACTACAGGCATCATAAAAATGGCTGAGTGTTTCGATATGCGTTTGTGATTCTGCTTCAAATATTTCAAGCAGGGTCTCATCCATGGTGATCGGAGCAGGTTCGGGTATCTCTTGCACCTCTTCTGCAGACACCTCCGACTCATCCATTGAATCCATTACAGGCTCAGCCTCTTCTGTCTCTTCCTCCTGGCCTGTTATCTCATGCCCATCTTCAGCCGCAGAGAAATCTATTGATTCATCCGCATCAATCTCATTTTCCAGCGCATTAAGTTGATTCTCAGCTGATGGCAGCTCATCTCCCTCGACTACCGCTCCTGGTTTTGACAATGCCTCCGCCCGAGCAATCAACGGCTGCACATCAATGTCCGGCAAAGTCCCCTGCTTCTGACTTTCGATTAACTCGGGGAGAACCCTAATTGACTCCATCAGGACAGCAATGACATCCGGTGAAGCTTCCACCGTTTCATCGATGACACGATTAAGCAGGTTCTCCAGAGACCAGGCATACTCACCAATTGTTTTCGCACCAACCAGCCGGCCACTCCCCTTTAATGTGTGGAATGAGCGGCGGAACGTCGTAAGGGCGTCACTATCATCTCGATTATCACGCCAACGGGGAAGGTACTCCTCAATGACCGCCAGCTCTTCCTCAGCCTCTTCTATAAAGATCTCAAGAATTTCTGGATCGATATCTTCAAGGGCCGGTTTTTCAGCTGACGGGGTACGAACCTGCGCCGGTTCGGGCTGGGGCTCAGCCTCATCGGAGGCAAGTTCAAGCAATGCTGCCGATTCAACTGGCTCTATGATCTCTTCAGCTAGATCCTGTTGTTCTAGCTCTGGTTCAGCTTCATTAGAGGGTTCACCGGGCTCATTTGATGTAAGCTCTGGAACGCGCAGTTCCGCGAGGGCATTGCGGGTCACTTCCAGTATCTCAGGGTGAATACCACGACCTTCTGTGACAGCCTCCATGTAATATTCGATACCGGTTACCGCGTCAGCAAATAAATCCAGGTCAGCGACATCCGGAACAGCCTTATCGCCCAGGAGATTCTGTTCGACGAAGTTATTCAGCCGTCCCATCAGCTCTGCCGCATCTGTCAGCGTCAATACACTGAAGGCGCCAGCTATGCCGTTAAATCGACGCGGTACATCTTGCAGTAAGGCCTTGTTTTCAGGTTGTTCGATATAATTGAGTATGGCTTCCTTATTACGTGCCATATCAATTCCTGCCTCATGCATGACAGAATCAACCAGTCGTTCAAATTCACCCGCAGGCAAACTTGATAACACTTGTCCGTCCTGCTCTTCTTTGACATACCGACGGACAACGGAGAGATTCTCAAGTGATGTCTCAATAAACAGAATATCGCTGGCCATCGCCATTAAATCCTGCTCATCCGGATAAGATTCTGCCTCTACCAGCTCAGTAATTTTATCCGCTTGACGCATCAAACGACTGCGCAGCTCCCCTTGTCCAACCATACCTAAAGTATCGGCCAGTTTTTTCAAAGGCTCCTGCTGTGCTTGCAAGCGAGTTAGATCGCTACTTTTGCTTCTGATAAACAGATCTAGTTGATCTTTAATTGCGGTGAGATCTGCGCTTATGGCGCTACGTAATGAATCCAGCAATTCCCGTCCAGGGGCATGCAGACTCGATTGATCACCACTCTGATCCGCTTTACTGAATAACGCACCATCCAGTCCAAAATCCTGTTTTACCTGCTGTACAACCGGGTTATTGGAATCCGCAGAGGCGGTATAATAAAGCAGATTTTTTATCAGATCATTGGCAGGTGCTTCAGCTACCGCCAACTCTCCTTCATCGATAATTCGCTTGATTTCCCGGTCAACTTTACCAACCAGCAGTTTTGTTGCAATACCTGAGTCCAGCGCACCTTCATGTAATGCACGAACTGAAGATTGCGCAACCTGAAAAAATTGTCTTACTTGCTTTGTCCAGGCACTCTCTTCAAATGTTTTAAATAGATTAGCGATGCGTTCAAGACCACCAACAGCATCGATATCTCGATACCAATCGAGTAGTGCCTTGTGATACTGCAGACGAAGTTTTCGGGCCAGTTTGGGTAATTCAGGATTTCCCTCCTCACTGCCATCCGCTGCCTTGAGCTTCTCATCCAGGTTCGGTGAGAATAGCGCCAGCTCTGATAGGAGTGAAGCATCTCGCGCTGCCCTTAACTCATTCATTAATGGCAGTAACAGGAGCGGCATATCACTGGCACCAGATTCAATCTGTTCCAGATAATCCGGCAATTGCGCCAGTCCAACCATCAGGGCTTCGGCAGATTCTCTTTTTTTCTGCTCACCCAACCCTTTCAGGGCATTGGCTACCAGCTCCATCTCCTCTGCGAGCATGGCACCACCATACAACTGAATCAGCTGCAGGGTTCCACGAACCTGGTGGAGATTAGAAATACAGCTATCCAGTTCTGTCTCTGGTCCAGCCTCATCCACATACGCCTCAAGCGCATGTCGTGCCTTTTCCAGAGAAGAATCAAGTTCAGCTTTGATCCATTTTAATGCGCTGTGGTCGCGGGCTTCACTCATACTAAGCCTTAATATACGCCAGTGGTTGATTTACGATCCCAGACATCATCTGAATGCCAACCGATGATAAAACGTCAGATCCGCTTCCCCGCTTTATATCTAAAGCCGGTAATAATACAGGACATCTGAAGATGACTATTTCTGGGCATCCATTCATTACTGGTCACAATCCATTAGTTATATTCAGGGAGACGGAAACCGGCCACTGAACGTTGCAGTTCGTCTGCCATGTCAGCCAATGCGCCAATCGACGCGGCTGTCTGGTTGGTACCATCTGATGTCTGAGTAGTAATCTCCTGGATAACACTCATCGTATCATTCACCCTGGCCGCCTCTTCTGACTGTACTTGAGCAGTATCTGCCACACGTTGAATACGCTCGGAGATTTGGTTGGATACACTTTCAATCTCCTTCAAGGCCTCACCCGCATCCTCTGCCAATTGAGCACCAGCAACCACTTCAGTGGTGGTCGCCTCCATGGATGAGACCGCCTCGTTGGTATCCGCCTGAATGGTTTTAACCAGCGCTTCAATCTGCTTCGTAGCATTACCAGAGCGTTCAGCAAGTCGCTGTACCTCATCCGCAACAACCGCGAAACCGCGACCCGCTTCGCCAGCCATAGCGGCCTGCATGGCCGCGTTCAATGCAAGAATATTTGTCTGGTCAGCAATATCATCAATCAGCTCAACGATATCACCAATTTCCTGCGAGCTTTCACCCAGTCGCTTGATACGTTTAGATGTCTCCTGAATCTGCTCACGGATCGTGTCCATACCGTTAATTGTTCGACGCACTGTTTCGTTACCCTTGGTGGCAATTTCAACCGAGTGCTGCGCAACTGAGGCCGATTCATTAGCATCCGTAGACATCTGACTAATCGTCGATGCCATGCCGCTAATAGATGATGTAGCAGACGAAATCTGATCCGCCTGATGCTCACTCGCTTCAGCCAGATGCATTGCTGTTGCACGACTCTCCTGAGCTGATGAGGATACCTGCTCAGAGATTTCGTTAATGGTCGTTACCAGGCTGCGCAATGCTTCAATAGCGTAGTTAATAGAGTCTGCAATCGCACCCGTAACGTCTTCTGTTACCGTTGCGGTTACCGTCAAGTCACCATCAGCCAAGTCACCCATCTCATCAAGCAGACGGAGAATAGCTTGCTGGTTTCTCTCATTCAGCTGACTACTTTCGACCTCACGTCGCCGTGCCGTCAGCAGCAGGATATAACCAAGCGTAACAAGCAGGGCAATCGCCAAACTACCAAGTATTGCGATTAAAACCGGACCGGCCTTAATCCCCATGACACTGACCAGACCGGGATTATCACCATAAGCCGTCACCAGCTTCTCAGCAGCATCATTCACTTTATCAGATACTGTCGTAACCTGGCCGGCCGCTTCCAGTGCAGGAAGAACTGCTGGTACTGTTTCAATAATCTCTTCAGCATGATCGTTGATAGAGCTGAATAGCATTGCTGCCTCACGCAGTTTTTGTACGGCATCAGGGTTAGTAATTTTTTCGATTCCCAGCGATTGACTGCCTTCGAGCATGCCATCAAGTACACGTCCCAAGCGATCAGAGTCTCGACTGAACTGGTCAATAGCGGCGGCCGTAGCCTGACCACCAACGAGTACCTTGTTCACGTTTTTATCAATACGCTCTGAAAGCATTAACTGTCGGGATGCAATGGATATCTGAGCGGGATCAGCATTGGTTGCAACCAGATCACTGACTACCTGTTCAGACAACTCTTGAAGTTGTGGCATAAACTCGGTAATAACGCTGATAAACTCCTGAACAGAGAGAATGGCATCCTTATTCGATAGAATATCATCAGCATTCTGTCGCAACTCAAGCCAAGTATTTTCAACCTCGCGCAGTTGCCCCCGCACCGGCTCAGGTGATGCAGGCAGATTAATGGAAGGGTCGCCCTGTTTGAGCTCCGCCATGATCCGCTCAAATTTGTCTCTTGAGTCTCGCAGTTGGGGAAATGCAGCCTGATTACCTGCTGCGGCTGAGAGGGCACTTTTTGCAATCTCCTGGGAGACCACACGTTGTTCCTCTGAGCGTACGATGTAAGCCTCATCATTCGCTGCCCATTTTGCTACATTAGCAAATGTCAGCAATGTAGCCAGTAGTGTAAGGAGCAGTCCTATTGACAAAATAACTACAAGCTTATTTGAGGCAGCTCCACCACCTGTACGTTTGGTAGCTCTGGTATTCATCTAGTCTCTCTCCCGCAAGAGGCTTGTTATTTTAAAAACTTCCATTTCAGAAAAGACGGGGTCAGTTATAAATATCCGTCCGACAAAATCTATAATGATGCAACCCTGAACTCAGTATTCTCTGAGAGCAGGTTCATACTAAAAACAGGCCTGGTGGCCCCTTCAAACTCATAAGCACCTTGAACAAACTGCCTGATTGATTCAGGCAGCTCTGGAACGGCAGTACGCTGTTCTTCAAGGAAGTGCCGCATACCCTGTACATCACCCACCAGCAACCCGGAATAAAGACCCTGGTGATTAATGACTAAAACACGACTACGTCGCCCAATAACGACCGACGTGCCACCCAGGAACTGCTGAAGATCGATAAGAGGCAGAAGATTACCCCGGATATTAGCCATTCCTAAAAGCCAAGGCTGTGTACCAGGTACACGAGTAACACCATCCGGATAGTTCAGAATCTCTTTGACCTCTTCCAGTGGCGCTACCACACCCATGCCAGAAATACTGAAAAGGACACCTTCCCAGTATTGCTCAATTTTTTGTTTGGGAAGACCTACTGCGTATTGATGGCTTCTATTTTCAATACTCTGTAATAGATACAGCAGATCAGCCGATGTCGTTTCCGTCATGATACGCAATCAACCCGCAAGAACAGTCCTGATCTTGCTAAGCAGCTCCTCTGCAGCAACCGGCTTGACCACATACTCCTTGGCCCCTTGACGCAATCCCCAAGCACGATCAGTCTCCTGATCTTTGGTTGTTACAACAATGACAGGTATGTCCTGTGTTTCAGGTGCCTTACTTAACTGCCGTGTTGCTTGAAAACCATTGAGTCCGGGCATTACCACATCCATCAGGACAAGATCAGGCTTTGACTCCTTCGCAACAGCAACACCTGATTCACCATCCACAGCAGTGATCACCTTATAACCACCGCCTTCAACAATTCCTTTGAGAATATGCGTCTCAGTCGGAGAGTCATCAACGATCAGTATGGTTGCATCGACTGCTGCCCCTTCTTCTGATTTACCAGCACTACCTTTCTTAAAGAAACTTCTCATAATCTTTTCTCTATTGACTCTGACAAAATATTGTTAGCCGCTATTAGCCTCAAGCCGCTTTATTAACATGTTTTTTTATCGCACCGAGTAGCTCGTCTTTGGTGAACGGCTTGGTCAGATACTCCTCAGACCCAACTATTCGTCCTCTTGCGCGATCAAACAGACCATCTTTCGATGAAAGCATAATCACCGGTGTTTTTTTAAACTCGCTATTGTGTTTTATAAGGGCACAGGTCTGATAACCATCCAAGCGAGGCATCATGATATCGACAAATATGATATCCGGATTACTGTCCGCAATGACTGAGAGTGCCTCGAAACCGTCATTCGCTGTAAACACTTCACAGCCCGCCTTTTTAAGTAAACTCTCTGCCGTTCTGCGGATAGTTTTACTATCATCAATGACCATCACCTTTTTACCGGAGATATCGATCTCTTCATTCATTCCCAGCATCCTCTGATCCAAACCGTCCCTTACAATCGGGGTAGCGTGACTCCTTGCCAATGACATATCTTGTTATTCCAAACTGTTAATGTTTTAAAAATGCATCATTCACTATAGCGACAGCCGACCTAATTAATTGATAGTTGAAAGTCCATATAGCTGCCATACCTGCATACCACCCCGGTAATAATGTAGTTTTTCCGGCGGATATCCCACTTCAAGCAAGCCTTTAATCGCTCGGGGTGACTGGCCACATGCCGGTCCGTTACACCAGAGCACCAGCTCCTTACATTGTGAAAAATCCCAGGTATCAGTCATGTTCTCTGCCTTCAAAACGCCCCACTCTTCCAGCGTTTTGGTCATGGCACCAACCGGTTCCCGCGGCTTCGCCCCAAATAACTCCAGTGCCTCTATCATCTCCAGGTCATCGATACTCTTACTCAAGGTTGTGAAGGGTATATTCACAGACCCTGGGATCGTGCCCTTGGCATGCCACTCGGGCGTTCTTGCATCAATCATCATGCCCGTGCCATCGCGTAATTGATTTTCCATAAAATGGAAAATCTCTATTTCGCCTATTGTTTCAACCAATGGATGTACATCCATGGGTCCCAGGCAAAATGGCGGACACTGGCGACTGGTTTTGGCAAAATAGCCGTGCAGTTCAAAATCTGTATCCTGAACGCGTTGCACTTTTACTGATCGACCATTGTGAATCACATGCAGGAAAGGCTTCCCTTTATAAAGCGGAATCACCCCACCCTGAGAACCCACTGCTACCTCTTCTTCAGCAATCACTGGTCCCGCAAAAACAGACATCATGACTGAAACAGCCAATATGGCCTTAAACATGCTCATTTTTACCCCCTGAGGATCTGGCTATCTAGTGCAGCCTATCGTGAAGATTCACTGTTATTTTGCTATATATCGTCCAGTGAAGGATTAACCTGAATTTTTTTTATCATTATTATCGATGAAGAAAACGATCCATGATTTTTTTACGCAACTCAACGATAGTCGCGCCATCTTGATATTCAAGAAATATCTCCTCCTGACTACCGGGTGGCAGCTTGCTATAAAACACCGCACTCCCGGCATATTTCTCTTTTAACTCAGCCTCAAATGCTTCACGACTAACAGCTGTATTACCTGTAGTGACTACAGAACCTGATGTATCGGAAACTTCACCCTTGCCGTCTACTTTCTTCGCCTCCTGATTTAGCGCACTCAGATAATCATCATCTTCAGCAGCACTCAATGAGAACGGGATCACAAAAACAGAAAGACAGAACATTAAAACGGCCCGGTTCGGATATTTACGAGCCGAATTACCTCGATATGCTTGAAATACCATAACGAATACCACCTCCCAACGTGCATAGGATTGAGATCCACGCGCCCACACCCAGAATCGGTCTTGACCGTATACTGGCGCTCATCCGTTGAGTTTTTTTAATAATCAGGTCCCTGAGTGAATCCACTTTTTCTAGTTGTAACACTTTATTAGAGCGACAACCTAAGAGAAAATAGCAACAGATACCCAGTACTGCAACCTTGGCCTCTTAAAGTTGCCAAAGCCACCGACAAATGAGCATACCTCAGGTAATATTGAACAATGACAATCACGTTAGGCGTTGTGATGGATCCTATAGGCTCCATCAATATCAAGAAAGACAGTACCTTTGCCATGCTTCTGGAAGCTCAGCAACGAGGTTGGAACATCCTCTACATGGAACAGAATGACTTGTTTCTTGAGAATGACCGTTCGTATGCAAGGGCCCAGGGGTTGCAGGTAGAGGAAAACCCACAGCAGTGGTTTCATTTCACTACGGAGGAGACCGTTCCACTGGATGAGATGGATGTCATTCTGATGCGAAAAGATCCGCCCTTTGATATGGATTACATCTACACGACCTATTTGCTGGAAAAAGCAGAAGAACGGGGTGTCCTCATTGTCAACCGACCCTCAAGTCTTCGCGACTGCAATGAAAAACTGTATACAGCCTGGTTTCCGCAGTGCTGCACCCCTACGCTTGTCACCAGCAATAAGTCACGTATTCTCACTTTCATAGAACAGCAGAAGGATGTCATCCTGAAACCATTAGATGGCATGGGAGGGAGTTCCATTTTCCGCTCTCGCCAAGGTGACCCAAATACCAACGTAATCATTGAAACCTTAACCGACCACGGCCGCCGCTATGCCATGGTCCAACGATTTGTACCTGAAATAAGCAAAGGCGATAAGCGCATTTTGATGATTGATGGTGAACCCGTTCCCTACAGCCTGGCACGCATACCTAAGCCCGGAGAAACACGAGGCAATCTTGCCGCAGGTGGCACCGGACAGGGGTTGCCGCTATCAGAGCAAGATCGCTGGATCGCACTTCAAGTAGGCCCTAGCCTTAGACAACGCGGCATCCTGTTTGCCGGACTTGATGTGATAGGTGACTATCTCACTGAAATCAACATCACCAGCCCCACCTGCATCAGGGAACTCGATAGCCAGTTTGGACTCAATATCAGCGCCCAGCTAATGGATTGCATTGAAGAGAAACTGAGCTCATGAAGAGAGCTAAGGCCGTTGCCTGGCTATTACTCGTCGTCTTGCTTCTGATAGGCTGCGATACAACACCCCCCTTATATAAAGGCAAGTTTCTCGCGTTTGGCACGCTTGTTGACATCACTATTGCAGGCGTTGAACAACAAGACGCCCAGTCTGCCACGGATGTTATCGAAGAAGACTTTAAGCGGATGCACCGTTCATGGCATGCATGGGATCCAGGTCCACTGGGGAGAGTGAACCGACTCATTCAGACCGGAGCTACCTTCTCTACGCCACCATCAGTACTGCCGCTGATACTGCGCGGTAAGCGTTTATCCGAACAGAGCGACGGGCTTTTCAATCCTGCCATAGGCCAGCTGATTGACGCCTGGGGGTTTCATCGTAATGACCCAGCGGGAAACCGCCCCCCCTCACAGGAACAGATTAAAGTGCTCGTAAGCCAAGCACCCAGCATGAACGATCTGCAGATTGAAGGGATACAAATACACAGCACAAATACCGCTGTAAAACTGGATTTCGGTGCCTTTGGCAAGGGATACGGCATTGACCTGGCAGTGGAACACCTTAAAGAGATGGGGATCAAAAATGCCATTCTGAATGCTGGCGGTGATTTGCGGGCCATCGGATCCCGAAACGGACAGCCTTGGCGTATTGCTATTCGCCACCCGAGCGGAGAAGGCGTACTTGGGGTCATACAGACCCGTGGAAGTGAGAGCATTTTCACTTCAGGTGATTATGAACGTAATTTCACCTGGGAAGATAAACGTTATCATCACATTATTGACCCGAGAACCGGCTACCCCTCCACCGGCACAAAATCCGTAACTGTAATTCACCAGGATGCCACCGTCGCTGACGCCGCTGCCACAGCACTATTCATCGCCGGGCCATCCCGGTGGTTTGAGATTGCAAAACGTATGGAATTGGGTTACGTACTGCTGGTTGACAGCGAAAACACTATTCATATGAACCCGGCCATGCAGAAACGCGTCGAACTGACAGATAACAATTATCGCATTACACTGAGCCCACCACTGACCCTTGAGAAAAAACGGAATCCGGTCCAGCAATAATGAAGAGATCTGGCATTACCACCTCCATCGACCGAATGGGTCTGACGCTTTTTATAGCCATTACGCTACATGCCGTGGCCATTCTGGGGATCACCTTTGCCCTGGAGACGCCACAAAAAAAACCACCGACAGACCGTACTTTGGAGATCATGGTCGTACAGAACCCAAAGAAACAGGAAAAGCCAAAACCCGTTGATAAAGCCGACTTCCTCGCACAATCCAGCCAGGAAGGGGGCGGCAATCAGGAAGAAAAAGTGCGACCAAAAACCGAGGCAGCGCCCCCAACGCCTCCGCGAAAACAGGAAGCTATACAAGCTACTGTCCCTACCCCGCCACCAGCCCCTAAACCCGTGGCGAAACAACCTAAAAAAGTATTGACCAAACAACGTCCAGACACAAAAAAGGTTGAGACCGTCCCTGAGAAGCAACCCGAGCGCCCGAAAAAAACGGTCACTGCGGCTCAGTTGCTAGCCAGCTCATCACAAGAGATTGCCCGGCTTACAGCAGAGCTTGATCGAAAGACCCATGCCTACGCCAAGCGACCTCGCAGAAAAACCCTTTCCGCTAGAACCCAGGAGTACAAGTATGCCAATTACCTGGATGCCTGGAGACGAAAGGTAGAACGGGTGGGTAATCTAAACTATCCAGATGAGGCCAAAAGGCGAAAACTTTATGGCAACCTGGTGATGCATGTTTCTCTTCGACCGGATGGCAGCGTAAAAGCCATCAATATCAGAAAATCCTCCGGCCATAAGCTTCTGGATGATGCCGCGGTCCGAATCGTCAAGCTCTCTTCACCGTTTGCACCGTTCCCCGGTGAAATTCGAAAAGAGACCGACATTATTGATATCATTCGGACTTGGCAGTTCAGAAATAACGACCAACTTTTTTCAAAATAGCCGCTGCTAATGGTTGCGGACATACCCCCCGCAACCGATACTATATAACTATGAACAGTAGTGGATACCTGACAAATCAGTTTCTGATTGCCATGCCTGGGCTGGAAGATACCAACTTCCACCACACCGTGACCTACCTCTGTCAGCATGGAGAAGAGGGCGCTATGGGTATTGTGATCAATCGCCCCTCCGGCTTACGTCTCAACGACATACTGGACCAACTGGATATCAGCAATAGCGATTTTCCGAGCGCAGAGCAAATCATCTATATCGGTGGTCCCGTTCAAACCGACAGGGGCTTTGTTTTGCACACGCAGGATGGTAACTGGGACTCCACGCTGAAAATCACACCCGATATCAGCATCACCACTTCCAGAGATATACTTGAGGCAATCGCCCACGGCAAAGGGCCGGAGAAGAGTCTGATCGCACTTGGCTATGCCGGGTGGGGTGAGGGGCAACTGGAGCAGGAGATCAGCGCCAATGCCTGGCTGAATGGCCCAGCCCCGGAGAACGTACTGTTTGATTTGCCAGCCGAGGCTCGCTGGGAAGCGGCTGCCAAAGCCCTCGGTATTGATCTCAACCTGCTATCTGGCGAAGCTGGCCATGCTTAGACGGCAATAAACAGGTAAAATGGGTACACTACTGGGTTTTGACTACGGCACGAAAAAAATCGGTATCGCTGTAGGTCAGACGCTGACCGGCACCGCCACACCGCTTGTCACACTTCGCGCGTTGCAACAGAAGCCGGACTGGGCAAAGATCAGTCAGCTGATTGAGAACTGGCAGCCTGAAGCCCTGGTGGTTGGCTTACCGTTTGACATGGATGACAAGGAGACCGAGGTCGCTCCACTGGCACGCCGCTTTGCCAGACAACTGGAAGGGCGCTATCGATTACCCGTTCATATGAGTGACGAACGACTCACCTCCCAGATAGCACGACAGGAGCTGGGGCGGGCGCCTAAGAACTTTGAAGAACTTGATGCTATGGCAGCTAAACTAATCCTGGAAACCTGGTTAAGTGAAAGAGAATAAACCCTACATGCAGTCTGAGGCGATTGATGGTCTCATCACTGAGATGGTACAAGCCATCAAGACACGCCTTGAGGTACAACAAGCTACAGACCCTGTCATGATCGGCATACATACCGGTGGCGTCTGGCTGGCTGAACGCCTACACAAACTACTCCATATCGAGCAACCCCTCGGCACCCTGGACATCTCATTTTATCGGGATGACTTCACCCGGATTGGCATGAACCCCAAGGTCAAGCCCTCACAGATACCCTTTGAAGTTGAAGATCGCCACATTATTCTGGTAGATGACGTACTGCAAACTGGTCGAACCATCCGCGCCGCGATGAATGAGATATTTGATTATGGCCGTCCCGCTTCCATAATACTGGCGACATTGGTTGAACGCAGTGGCCGTGAACTACCCATACAGCCCAGTGTAGTCGGAGTGCGCCCGCCACTCACCAACGAACAACAAATAACACTGACGGGTCCTGATCCACTCAATCTGATTATTGGCACCTCAAAACAGGAGACCAGGGGAACATCGTGAGCAAGCCCAACATCCAACTCGACAATAACGGCAGACTCAAGCATTTCCTCACTATAGATGGCCTGAAGCGAGAGATGCTGAATGAAATTCTGGATACAGCCGAATCCTTCACCGGCGTTTCAGAACGGGTAGTAAAAAAAGTCCCGCTCCTCCGTGGAAAAACAATATGCAACCTGTTTTTTGAGAACAGCACGCGCACCCGTACCACGTTTGAAGTAGCCGCCAAGCGGCTCTCCGCAGACGTGCTCAATCTGAATGTCAGCACCTCATCCACCACCAAAGGTGAGACCCTGCTTGATACACTGCGTAATCTTGAAGCGATGCATGTTGACATGTTTGTTATTCGCCATTCAGACAGTGGTGCAGCGCACTTTTTTGCCACACACAGCGCGCCCCATATCAGCGTGATCAATGCCGGCGACGGACAGCATGCCCACCCCACACAGGCCATGCTCGACATGTTCACGATACGTCGTCACAAAGGTGAATTCACCGGACTTCGGGTGGCCATTGTCGGTGACATCCTGCACTCACGGGTTGCCCGCTCCCAGATTCTGGCACTGAACACCCTCGGTACATCAGAGGTTCGGGTCATTGCACCACGCACCTTACTGCCCTCTGATCCACGCACAATGGGTGTGCATGTCTTCCATGATCTGGAAGAGGGCATCAAAGATGTTGACGTCATCATCATGCTACGCCTTCAAAAGGAGCGTATGACAGGTGCACTACTCCCCAGTGAGCATGAATATTTCCAGCTATATGGTCTAACAGAAAAACGTTTAAGGGCCGCCAAGCCTGACGTCATTGTCATGCATCCTGGACCAATCAATCGGGGCGTCGAGATGGACTCACAAGTCGCTGACGGCCCCCGTTCAGTGATCCTGCAACAAGTCAGTTTTGGTATCGCTGTCAGAATGGCGGTGATGTCGATGACCATGGGAACCCAGGCCCAGGGAGCTGCCGGACGATGAGTGCAAGTACCACTATTCAGATCCTCGGCGGTCGAGTCATTGATCCCGCCAATGGCATTGATCAAATCACCGACCTGTTCATCCATAACGGCAAGATCCTCTCCGTGGGTGATCGACCTGACAGCTTCACCCCTCAACATACAATTGATGCCGCAGGAAAGATCGTCTGCCCAGGGCTGGTGGATCTTAGCGTACGTCTACGCGAGCCCGGCGATGAACATATCGCCACCATCAGCAGCGAGACCAGTGCGGCCGCCAAGGCGGGAATTACCACCCTCTGTTGCCCACCAGATACTGACCCGGTGATTGATACACCCGCCGTAGTAACCTTGATTCTACGTCGAGCCAAACGGGCAGCCAAAGCACGCCTCCTCCCAATCGGTGCTATGACGCAAAAGCTGGCAGGCGAGCACCTGAGCGAGATGGTCGCACTGAAACGGGCCGGCTGTGTTGCCATGAGCAACGGCTACGCCCCACTGGCCAATACACTTGTCGAGCGCCGAGCACTGGAGTATGCCGCCACCTTCGGTATCACGGCCATCCTGCGCCCGGAAGACCGTCACCTTCGTAACAACGGTTACGCCCACGAGGGCCCCGTCAGTGCCCGACTGGGCTTACCCGGCATCCCTGAGGCCGCTGAATCGGTTGCCGTAGCCCGCGATCTGGCCCTCGCGGAACACACCGGCTGCCGCATTCATTTCCATTTACTCTCTAGCGGCACTGCCACACGTATGATCGAGCAGGCACAGCACCAAAGACTACCCGTCTCTGCCAATGTCGCCGCCCATCAACTGCACCTTACTGAGATGGATATTGAGGATTTCGACAGCAACTGCCACCTCAATCCACCACTACGCAGTCTGGCCGATAGAGAGGCACTTCGCATCGCCCTGGCTAAAGGGGTTATTGGCGCCATCTGCTCTGACCATCAACCACTCAAAGATGACGCCAAAGAGGCCCCCTTCCCTTCTACAATGACCGGAATGTCAGGTCTGCAGACACTCTTGCCGCTGACCCTCAAGCTAGTGGATGAAGGAGTGCTTCCGCTATCAGATGCGATAGCACGAATCACCTGCGGTCCAGCCGACATCCTGGATCTCCCCTACGGTCGATTGCATGCAGGAAGTAGCGCCGATATCTGCATATTTGACCCGGAGGAGCACTGGGTATTGAAAAAAGATGAAATCCCGGGTGCAGGACGCAATACCCCCTTTATTGGCTGGGAGTTCCAGGGAAAAGTGACACACACCCTGTTTGAAGGCCGTATTGTCTTTAACTCTGACACTTCAACCGTAGCGTAATACCAGATATGACCACAAAAGCCCATCGTGACACCATTTATTTAGAAGAGACCGAGATTCTCTTTCACGAAGCCTATGAGGGAGAGCAGTATATTCTCCGCGTCCATGCCCCTCTGTGTGCCGAAAAAGCCCTGCCCGGCAGTTTCGCCCATATTCAGTGCGATCGTGCAAAACCCTTACGTCGGCCCATATCCATCATGCGCACCTCAGCTAAAGAGGGCTGGGTTGAGTTTCTCTACAAGGCGGTGGGTGAAGGCACCCGTTTGCTGGCACAAAGAAAGAAAGGCGAGCAGTTGAGTATCATGGGCCCCATTGGAGAGCCCTTCGTACTGCACCCTGAACGCTCCAGACCCCTGTTGATCGGTGGTGGGGTCGGCATGCCACCCATGGTATTTATTGCCCAGAGTCTGGCGGGCGAGAAAGAGTACCACCCGATGGTGATTCTGGGATCTGAAGTTCCCTTCCCCTTTAAACCGCACCCCTCCAGCATTCTCACACCGGAAATGCCCCAGGATGTCATTGCCAGTATGCCGTTACTTGATGAGTGGCAAATCCCCAGTCGACTGGCCAGCCTGCAGGGATTTCCGGGCTGCTTTGAAGGCTATGTGACCGACCTGGCCCGACACTGGCTGAATAATCTCTCTGCCGAACAACGCAGTGAAGTGGAAATCTTCTCCTGTGGCCCCCATCCCATGCTGGAGAGTGTCGCAAAACTGGCAGCCGAGTTTGATCTGCCCTGCCAGGTATCACTTGAAGAGTTCATGGCCTGTGGCGTGGGGGGTTGTGCCGGGTGTGTTGTAGAAGTTGCAACGGAGGCCGGACCCGCTATGAAGCGCGTCTGTGTGGATGGCCCCGTATTCGATTCGCGCGCGGTTTTTCCAGTCTAAATCTGTACACCCCAGCTGCCACTGCAGATGGGGTGCATCAAGCTACATCTCTTCCTGATCCAGCAAGGTGACGGTATTCATGCGTGCCGCATAGCGTTCCGCATCCGTACCCCCCAGCTTGATCATTAAGCGAACTTCATTGGCTGAATCGGCATGCAGAATGGCATCCTCATAGGTGATCTCGCCCTCAGTGTAGAGCTTATAGAGTGCTTGATCGAAGGTCATCATCCCCTGCTCTGTTGAGCGTTTCATCAGCTCCTTCAGCTTATGCACCTCACCCTTACGGATCAAATCCGCCGCCAGTGGGGTGTTAATGAGCGTCTCTACTACCGGCCGCCGACTCTTTCCATCCGGCCGCCTGACCAGCTGCTGAGCCACGATAGCGCGCAGATTGAGCGAGAGGTCCATGAACACCTGATCTCGTCGATCTTCCGGGAAGAAGTTGATAATACGATCCAGCGCCTGGTTGGCATTATTGGCATGTAACGTGGACAACACCAGATGCCCCGTCTCGGCAAACGCAATGGCATGATCCATTGTCTCACGGGTCCTGATCTCACCAATGAGAATCACATCAGGTGCCTGCCGGAGGGTGTTCTTTAATGCAACCTGATAGGACTCAGTGTCGATTCCCACTTCGCGCTGGGTAATGATGCAACCATCATGATTATGAATAAACTCTATTGGGTCTTCGATGGTGATAATGTGACCCGAACTGTTACGGTTACGATAGCCAACAAGGGATGCCAAAGAGGTAGATTTGCCGGTGCCTGTGGCACCAGCAAAGATCACCATGCCCCGTTTGGCAAGCGCCAACTCTTTCAGGATCGGTGGTAACAACAGATCCTGTATTTCCGGGATACGGGTCTCGATCCGCCGTAACACCATGCCAACCGAATCACGCTGCACAAAGGCACTGACACGGAAACGCCCCGCCCCTTTGGAGCTCACGGCAAAGTTGCATTCATTGGTCTGGGTAAACTCTTCCCGCTGGGCAGGTGACATCAGACCAATGACCAGATCCCGCGCCTGCTCATCATTGAATTTACTCTTTGCAACCGGCATGATCCGGCCATTGACCTTGATACAGGGCGGCATACCCGCGGTTATAAAAAGATCAGAGGCCTTTTTCTGGGCCATCAGGTTCAATAGTGCATTAAAGTCCACATTTCCCTCGCTACCGAACGTTTGTCGGTTCCATTAGCTACATCTGCATCAAGAGAAAATCTCTTTATTGGCAGCCTTCATCCGCGCATCCAACCGGCTGATCATACCTTTTTTCACCAGCTCCTGAAGATGCTGATCAAGGGTCTGCATGCCCGTAGCCTGACCCGTCTGAATGGCAGAGTACATCTGGGCAACCTTATCCTCACGAATCAGGTTTCGAATAGCTGGCGTACCCACCATGATCTCCCAAGCAGCTGTTCGACCACCGCCAACCTTCTTCATCAAGGTTTGTGCAATAACTGACCGAAGAGACTCAGAGAGCATGGAGCGAACCATGGATTTCTCACCCGCAGGAAACACATCAATAATACGGTCGATAGTTTTCGCAGCCGAGCTGGTATGCAAGGTACCAAACACCAGATGCCCCGTCTCTGCTGCTGTCAGCGCCAGTCGTATGGTCTCCAGATCACGTAACTCACCTACCAGAATGATATCAGGATCTTCACGCAGTGCCGAACGCAACGCTTCAGAGAAGCCCAGAGTATCCCGGTGTACCTCACGCTGATTGATCAGACACTTCTTGCTGGTGTGAACAAATTCGATCGGATCCTCAATAGTGAGAATATGACCATACTCAGTATCATTCTTGTAATCCATCATCGCTGCAAGCGTGGTGGATTTACCTGAACCCGTAGGGCCGGTCACTAACACCAGTCCTCGGGGGACATTCACAATATCTTTAAAAGTCTCGGGACAACCCAAGTCCTCCAGGGTCAGCACCTTGGCCGGAATGGTACGAAATACCGCAGAGGCACCCCGATCCTGATTGAATGCATTGACACGAAACCTGGCAAGCCCGGGAATCTCAAATGAGAAGTCTGTCTCCAGGAACTCCTCATAATCTTTCCGCTGCTTGTCATTCATGATGTCATACACCAAAGCATGTACGACCTTATGATCCAGCGCTGGCACATTGATCCTGCGAATATCACCATCTACCCGGATCATTGGCGGCAACCCCGCCGAAATGTGCAAGTCTGAGGCCTCATGCTTGACGCTAAAGGCAAGAAGCTCAGCAATATCCATACACCCCATCTCCCGTTATTGTGTTATTAATGTCCAACATGTCAGCACCCCTTCCAAACTGTAGGCAATCCTGCGTATCTCCCTGAACGGATAGCGACCGCAATTGGGGAAACTGACGTTTTTTGTTTTAATAGCAGAACAGCCATAGCCATCCACTACACTCTATTATAGACACACAGGCCAACCAAGATCATGCCCCTCATCAAGAAGCGACTTGAAAACGTCAATATCCAGATTCAGCAGGCAATGCAGCACCATCATCGCACAGCCGGTTCTGTGAAGCTCCTGGCCGTCAGCAAGACGCGAACCAGTGACGAAATCCAACAAGCCCTCTCCGCCGGGCAGCGCTGCTTTGGTGAAAGCTATATCCAGGAAGCACTGACCAAGATAGCCGAACTTCAGGGCCTGGGTATCGAGTGGCACTTTATAGGGAGGATACAGGGAAACAAGACGCGATCCATAGCTGAAAACTTCGATTGGGTTCACAGTATCGACAACAGCAAGCAGCTCAGACGGTTGAATGACCAACGCCCCGTTGATTTACCCCCTCTCAACATCTGCTTACAGGTAAAAATCGACAATGAAGAGAGCAAGGCCGGCTTTGCTCCTATAGAGGTGGAGGCAATCGTTGGCGACATGGCAAACTATCCCAGACTCGCCCTACAAGGCTTCATGACACTACCCGCCCCAGCAGAAGAGCTGAATGCTCAGCGTCAGCCGTTTCGAGCTTTACGTCTGTTAAGAGACCAACTCGCCACACCTGAAAAGCCGCTGAAAACACTCTCAATGGGGATGAGTGATGATCTCGAGGCAGCCATTGCCGAGGGAACGACCATTGTGCGGATCGGTACAGCCATTTTTGGTCCGAGAAACTATCCCACCTGAATGAGCATCCGAGGGATATATCAGCGCAAACGAATACGATAGGATAGGAACATAGCCATACCGGCATTTCTAATTGAGCAATCTTAAATTAAGACTATGAACAGCAAGACTATCGCCTTTATCGGCAGCGGAAATATGGCAACCAGCCTGATCGGAGGATTGGTTGCAGATGGATATAACCCCAAACTGATCATCGCCAGTGACCCTGATAGCGAGAAACTGGCCGACCTGTCGGCCCGCTTTGGCATACAATCGGCCGAGGACAACTCGGCGGCCGTTAAACAGGCTGACGTCGTGGTTCTGGCGGTGAAGCCACAGGTACTCGAGAAGATTTGTCTCGATTTGGCAACCGCCGTACAGGAAAAACAGCCACTTATCGTCTCAATTGCCGCCGGTATTCGCGAGGCTGATCTGCAGCATTGGCTGGGAGGCGAAGTCGCTCTGGTCCGCAGCATGCCCAATACTCCGGCTATGCTGCAGGCGGGCGCAACCGTATTACATGCCGGTAAAGGCGTTTCTGACCAGCAGCGAGACTTGGCTGAATCTATTCTCCGAGCTGTTGGGCTGACCCGCTGGGTAGATGATGAACAGCTAATGGATATCGCCACAGCACTCTCAGGCAGCGGCCCTGCCTACTTCTTTTTGGTCATGGAAGCCATGGAAGCCGCCGCAATTAACCACGGATTAGCCAAGGATACCGCACGATTATTGACCATTCAGACCGCTCTTGGGGCCGCACGCATGGCTATTGAGAGCAGTGATGGACCCGCCACGTTAAGACAAAAGGTCACCTCTCCGGGCGGCACAACAGAACGTGCACTGGAAATACTGGAACAGGGTGATCTGAAAGCACTATTTGCCCAAGCCCTTGAAGGGGCAAAGAAACGCTCTGAAGAGTTGTCTGAAATGCTGGGTAATCACTGATGGGAAGCAACTATCTTACCGATCCACTGGCTTTTTTGATTCAGGTCGTTTTCGACCTCTATATCATGGTGGTTATGCTGCGTTTTATCCTGCAGTTGGTACATGCGGACTTCTATAACCCTATTTCCCAGTTCGCAGTAAAAGTAACAACCCCGGCACTGCGCCCCCTAAGACGCCTTATACCGGGTGTTGCGGGCATCGATATTGCCTCGATTGTGCTGATGCTTCTGCTCAAGTCGATCGAGTTGACTCTGATCATACTAGTGTCTGGACAAGGTGCTCACCCATTGGCCGCCTTGGCTCTGGCCATCCCTGACCTGCTGGAGCTGGCGATTAACTTTTTTCTGTTTGCCATCCTGATACAGGTCATTCTCAGTTGGGTCAATCCAGGGCACTACAACCCGGCTACAGCGCTCTTGCATAGCATCACCCAGCCAATCTTGGGTCCAGCGCAACGGCTTATACCACCAATCAGCGGCCTTGATCTCTCCCCCATGCTGGTGCTTGTGGGTCTACAACTGCTCAAGATGCTCCTGCTCCCACCATTGCAGGCACTTGTCGCCAGTCTATTTCTCTGACCTGTGAGTGATCACTGGTTTCGCTGGGAGGGAACAAGTCTGATTCTCAGCCTCAGGGTTCAACCAAACGCGAACAAGGATGAATTTGTCGGCCCCTACGGCGAACAGTACAAGATCCGAATCACCGCCCCCCCGGTGGAGGGAAAGGCCAATAAACACCTGGTTCGTCTGCTTGCCAGGGCGTTTGGTGTAAATCGGGCCCAGGTGACCCTGATCACCGGAGAAACCAGCAAAAACAAGGGTTTTCGGATCACCCAGCCTGCGAAATATCCGATCCCACTCACAAAACCTACAAAAAAGTGAATATTTTTCTCAATAATTCAATGTAGTAGCCAATATACTACCTATACTTTCTCGAATATTGAGATAACCCTGTAGTAAGATCGGTAAAACAACAGAAGGAAACCCCGGTGGAACAATCGCGTCTGGAGAGTCAGCTCAAGGCCTATGAGCAGTGGAAGGCCGATATAATCCGCACGGTAAAACTCTATTTCAGCTGGTTGAGCAAGCACCACCTGGCTACCGATGAAAGTGAAAAGCGCATTCGTGAATGTCTCGCCTCGCTCTACAGCGATCGACTCACCATTGCCTTTGTAGCGGAATTCTCACGGGGAAAGACTGAACTGATCAATGCCATCTTCTTCTCAGATTTTGGCCGTCGTCTGCTCCCATCAACCGCTGGCCGGACCACCATGTGTCCCACCGAGCTGTTCTATGATCAAAAAGCCGACCAAGCCTATGTCAGGTTACTACCGATTGAGACCCGTCTTCAGGACACCGGTATTCGTGAACTGAAGAAAAAACCTGCGCTTTGGGTCACCTACCCATTGGATCTGGATTCCGTTGATCAAGTAGAGGATTGCCTGCAAGAGGTGATCAAGACACGCAAGGTCACCCTGGCCGAGGCTGTGCGCCTGGGCATGTATGACCCGCAACAACATCCAAACCAGAGCAAACCACCCGATTTTGTTGACATCCCGAAGTGGCGACACGCCATGATCAGCTTTCCTCATCCACTGCTGAAACAGGGACTGACGATCCTCGACACCCCAGGCTTGAACGCCTTGGGCAGCGAGCCGGAATTAACCCTGAAAATGCTACCCTCAGCTCAGGCAGTGCTGTTTGTGCTAGGTGCAGATGCGGGTGTCACTCGTAGCGATCTTGAGATGTGGCAAAACCACATTAAGGGCTTTCACCGCAGCCGTCAACGCGGTCTGATGGTCGTATTGAATAAGATCGATACCCTATGGGATGAACTGCAGGATCAAGAGAGTATTGATAGCGCCATTAACCGCCAGTGCAATCACACCGCTCAGATTCTTGGCGTCAGTCGCAATGCCATATTTCCTGTTTCAGCCCATAAGGGACTGCTGGCCAAGATCAAGCAAGACAGCGATCTGATGGCACAGAGCCGACTGATGGACCTCGAACATTACCTCTCCAATGACATTCTCGATTCACGACAGGAGATCATAAAGGATACCATCACGGCCGAAATCAGCCAGATGGTTGAGAGCACCCGCAGCATTGTGGTAACCAAGCTAAACGGCATTCAATCTCAACTGGATGAATTGCGTCAGCTGAGCGGGAAAAGCCAGGACATGATTGAGCACATGATGGCAAAAACCCGCAATGAACAAGCGGAGTATATGCGTAATGTCAACAGCTTTCAGGCCAGCCGCAAAATTCTCAAGGATCAGGCCACCACACTCAGAGAGGCGCTTGATCTTAAGAAGCTGGAACGCTCAATAAACGCCGCGCACAATAAAATGGCCGATAACTGGACCACACTGGGCCTGCAATCCAATATGCGCTCTCTGTTCGATGACATGCGCAGCAACATGCAGATTGTTGTGGACCAGAGTGAGCAAGCCAGAAAGTTGATTCGAAGTATTTATCGACGGTTTCAGAATGAGCACGGCTTCTCGGCAGCCCATCCGAAGATGTTCTCAATTATGCGCTACCGAGTAGAGCTGGAGATGCTCTATCAAGAGGCAGAGATTTTTCGTAAGAGCCCGGTAACCGCCATGACCGAGAAGCATTTCGTGGTTAAACGCTTCTTTGTTGCCATGGTCAGTCGCGCCCGAGACATCTTTTTTCAGGCCAGACAGGAAGTGGATACATGGCTCAGCACGGCTTTGGAGCCACTTACATTTCAGATCCGAGAGCATAAAGAGCTGATGGAAAGACGGCTGTTCGATTTACAAAAAATCAGCCGTTCACGTGACACACTGGAATCCCGGGTCAATGAGCTGAAAAATCAGCACAATGCTGTCGCCAAGCAGTTAACCATTCTGCGCAACATCCACACGACACTGAATGCAAGCGCGCCTTTGGATAGCCAGCAACGCCCAAAGCCTAAGCTGGTCTCTGCCAAAAAGGCCGCCAACTGAAGGGGCAGACAATTTACACCTGATCGCCTTAAGGGCTATTCTTTAGTGTAGTGTGTCGAGAATTCGAGTGACACACCATGATAAAGAGGTCTCTTTATGTACAACCAGATTGCCCGCCTTCTGTCTCTTCTATTACTGCTCCTTGTGACGGCGACTGCCGTGGCGGAGAACAGTACGCAGTTTAATGGCTTTACCATCCATCATAACGCCATACCCACAGCACTACTGACCCCTGAAGTTGCCAGCAATTATAAAATCACCCGCAGTAAATATCGCGGATTGTTGAATGTCAGTATCATCAGAAATGTCCCTGGGACAACTGGCGAACCGGTTACCGCCAGGGTTTCAGCCTATGCTATCAACTTGATAGGCAGGCGACATGCCATCTCACTCAAGGAGATACGGGAGGGCGACGCCATCTACTATATCGGCGACTTCCCGATTGTGGATGGCGAAACGCTTACCTTTACGCTTGAGGTAACACCCGAAGGGAGCCAACGCACGGGTAAGGCCAGCCTGAAACAGGAGTTTTACATCGACTGACATGGCTACCATACTCCCCTTTAAGAAGCCCAAGGCGAGCATTCGACACAAGGGGAACACTCTTTGTCGAAATGGACATCACAAGTGGTCTATCGATAAAACCCGTGTTTTTGACGTCAAGAAGGGAAAACTTGTCAATCACTATCGCTGTGTTCGATGCGGAGCCGTAAGAAATCGCGCCGAGTAGCCAACCTAAAAGCTGCCGTTAACTCACTAGAATAACGGCCCAAGAAACTTGGACAATTTTCACAAGGTCTGAAACAATGCCTGCGCGTACCTCTTGTACATCTTACTGAACAACTAACCCTTTAAAGCCCTCTTTAATATGCTGTTTGATATTCTCGCGATCATCGTTGGTTTTGCCCTGTTAGTCTGGGGTGCCGACCGTTTTGTCAGTGGCGCATCGGCGCTTGCCAACAATTTGGGTTTACCCCCCATGATTATCGGCCTCACGATAGTAGGATTCGGCACATCAGCACCGGAGATACTGGTATCAACCATGGCCGCCCTGCAGGGTAACCCAGGCCTGGCCATCGGGAATGCGCTCGGCTCAAACATCGCCAATATTGGTCTGATCCTTGGTTGCACCGCACTGATTACCCCTCTCTTGGTGAAATCAGAGACTTTGCGCCGTGAATACCCCATCCTGCTGGCCGTCTGCCTCGGCACACTGGTACTCCTGCAGGATGGCGTTCTGGGTGTCATGGACGGTGTGATCTTACTTGTAGGCTTAATCGCCATGCTGTTCGCCATGGTCCGCATCAGTATGCGCAGCCTGGCGAGTGATCCCATGAAGGCCGAGATTCTCGCGGAAATGCCGGAAGCCATGAGTACAGGCAAAGCCGTGCTTAACTTTAGCCTCGGCTTGGGCTTGCTGCTTTTCAGCTCCCGAATCCTGGTCTGGGGTTCTGTCAATATTGCCACCGCTTACGGCGTAAGCGATCTGGTTATCGGATTAACCATCGTGGCCTTGGGAACCAGCTTGCCAGAACTGGCTGCCAGTATCGTAAGTGCGCTTAAAGGTGAACATGATATCGCTATTGGTAACGTCATCGGTTCCAACATGTATAATCTGCTTGCCGTGCTGGCCGTACCCGGCCTGATCGCACCCGGATCATTTGATCCGATGGTGTTGACAAGGGATATGCCCATGATGATTGGGTTGACACTGGCATTGTTTGTAATGGGCTATGGTTTTGGCGGTTCAGGGCGCATTAATAGATTTGAAGGGCTGCTACTGATCATCGCATTTATCGGTTATCAGTCAGTGCTCTTCATGAATGCCGATCCGGCCCCAACAACTGAGCCGACGGCCTATCACCAGACAGCAGGACAGCACTACCTATGAATAAGGAGAGCAGACCCTCACCTGAAGAGGCCGAAAAACTCCAGCAGCTTGGGCTTGCTGTAATCAATAACGAAGCAGCAGCCATCCAGAGCTTGGCAAGCCGAATTAATGGCGATTTTGCCCACGCATGCGGTTATATGTTGGCATGCGAAGGCCGGATCGTGGTCACTGGTATGGGTAAATCTGGCCATATCGGCAATAAGATAGCCGCCACACTGGCCAGTACGGGAAGTCCCGCCTTTTTTGTCCACCCAGGCGAAGCCAGCCACGGTGACCTGGGGATGATTACGGCAAAAGATGTGGTTCTGGCACTCTCCAACTCGGGTGAGACCGCTGAAATTGTAACCATTCTGCCCTTGCTAAAGCGCTTGGGCATTCCCCTTATCGCCTTGACTGGCAATCCAAAGTCCACTCTGGCACTTCAGGCTGATGTACATATCGATGTCAGCGTAGAGCAGGAGGCCTGCCCACTGAATCTGGCACCCACATCAAGCACCACCGCCACCTTAGCCATGGGGGATGCCTTGGCCGTTGCACTGCTTGAATCCAAAGGATTTACCGAGCAGGACTTTGCCCGCTCTCACCCTGGAGGCAGTCTTGGTAGAAGACTGCTCCTTATGGTGAGCGACGTTATGGTTACAGGAGACAACATCCCTTTAGTTTCAGATCAGGCAAGCCTGCGCGATGCGCTGCTTGAGATGACCAACAAAGGGCTGGGTATGACCGCAATCATCGATGGCTCCGGGCGCATCAAAGGCATCTACACTGATGGCGATTTGCGACGAACACTTGACCGGGATATCGATATACGTAACGCTCGGGTTGCAGATGTCATGACTCAGGGTGGGACTACCGCAACAGCCAACATATTGGCGGCCGAAGTGTTGAAGATGATGCAGGAAAAAAAGATCAATTCCCTGTTTGTGGTTGATGAAAATCAGATGCCAATTGGCGCACTCAATATGCACACACTCCTGCTGGCCGGTATCGTCTGACAGAAAAGCATATTCACGAGTCGAGCTTTCGCAGTCATAAGGATTAAGTAGTATGCAGCAGATCTTGGAGCGGGCTAAACCAATCAAACTCGTCATCTTTGATGTAGATGGCGTACTCACTGACGGAACGCTCTTTCTAGGTGATGATGGCCAGGAGTACAAGGCGTTCAACTCAAAAGACGGTTTTGGCATGAAGCTGCTGTTAAAAAGCGGCGTTGATATCGGCATTATCACCGCACGCACCTCTGATGTTGTTAAGATCAGAATGGAGAGCCTTGGAATCAAGCATGTATTCCAGGGGCAACAACATAAAGACACCGCTTATACGTCGTTACGTGACGAACTGGGCTTGTCCAATGAACAGATCGCCTATGTGGGTGATGACGTAGTTGATCTCCCGGTCATGCATCAGGTGGGGCTTGCCATAACCGTGCAAGACGCGCATCACCTGGTAAAACAACAAGCCCATTGGCAGACCCGGCAACCCGGCGGGCACGGTGCTGCTCGCGAGGTTTGTGAACTCATCATGCAGGCACAGGGCAACCTGGAGCAGGCCTTCGCCCACTTCCTCAAATGATACACAACCGCTCATACACTACCGTGCACTGGATAACTTGCCGAGGAGAGTGCAACCTTGATCGAGTATAAAAACAGGATCATTGGTGGCATTTTACTGCTACTGGTTGCCGGGTCACTCTGGCTGACACAGCTCAGTCAGGTGACTAATACGGACTACACCAAGCTGGAGCACCGCCCGGATTACTACCTTGAAGCAGTTGATACGACTATTATGGGCCTCGATGGAAAACCGGCCAAGCGTCTGGTAGCCGAGCGCATGACCCACTTTATTGATGATGACAGCACAGCACTAAAACTACCCCGCCTGACACTGTATGATCAGGAACGCCCGCCCTGGCGGGTGAATTCAGATACTGGCTGGCTATCAGGGGACGGGGAAGTGTTATTGCTGCAAGGGGCTGTCAAGATCGACCGCTCAGCCGCACCCGGTATCAGACCTTTTCATATCACCACCCGTGATCTGAGAATTCAGCAACGGGATAATTACGTTGAGACCGATGCAGATGTTTTTGCCCGGAGCAACAAGGATCGTATCAACGCCAAAGGTATGCAGATATGGCTACAACAGCCCATGCGTATCAAACTACTTGCCAATGTTAGAGGACGCTATGAAGTCAATCCATAAGACTGAACTTAATCACCTAAGATGGTTGGCCATCATACTGTTGCTAGCACTACCCGGTCTCGCCTCAGCACTGAAATCTGATAAGGACCAGCCCATCTATGTTGAGGCCGATGGGGTCGATATTGATGACAGAAAAGGGATCAGCACCTACAAGGGTAATGTTGAACTGACACAGGGCAGCATCGTTATCAAGGCTGATAAAGTCATCGTCACCCAGAAGGCCAATCAAACAGACCTGATTGAGGCCGTGGGTAACCCAGTCACCTTCAAACAGGATACCGAAGGTCAAAAAGGTGCGATAAAGGGCCGGGCGAAAAAAACCGAATACTCAGCCAATAGCGAGATTATTTACATGACGGGCGATGCGGTACTAAACCAGGGAAAAGACACCTTTAAGAGTGACAAAATCATCTACGACAGGGCACGTGCCGTAGTCAAGGCCGGCGCCAGTGCCAAGGGAAAAGAGCGCGTCAAGGTCACCATTGGCGGAAAGAAATAATCAGCACATGACCGTATTAGCCGCAGAAAGTCTAGCCAAGCACTATCGTCGACGCGCTGTTGTCAACGGGGTTTCCCTGAAGCTATCCAGTGGTGAAATTGTTGGTCTACTGGGTCCCAATGGGGCAGGAAAAACCACCTGTTTCTACATGATCGCCGGCCTGATTCCCTCTGAGGGTGGAAAAATCACCATTGATGGACACGATATAACCGCTTTACCCATGCATGCCAGAGCGCGTCTCGGCCTCGGTTATCTGGCCCAGGAACCATCGATTTTCCGCAAACTCACTGTTTTCAATAATATATTTGCCATACTCGAAACCAGGAAAGAGCTTAAAAAGCCTGAGCAGATTGCCGCCTGTGAAGCACTTCTGGTGGATTTCAACCTCACCCACTTGAGGAACAACCAGGCGATGAGTCTCTCCGGCGGTGAGCGCCGCCGACTCGAAATTGCCCGCTCACTGGCCATGGAACCCCGATTTATCCTTTTGGATGAACCCTTTGCCGGAATTGATCCTATCTCTGTCAAGGATATTCAGCATATCATCCGAACCCTCTCAGCACGGGGGATCGGTGTACTCATAACGGACCATAATGTAAGGGAAACCCTTGGAATTTGTCAGCGCGCCTATATTATCAGTGAGGGAAAAGTGCTCGCAGAGGGTGTGCCTGAGACCATTCTGGCTAATGAGGAGGTACGCACTGTTTACCTCGGCAAAGAATTCAGCCTTTAGCAGATTTTATTTCGTTCAGTTGATTTACAGCAAAAAGCTATTTTCTCCTTGTGCGCTAATTCACTTTTTACGCTAGAATGAAACTGTGAAAACTATACAAATTACGTACCAGATTTAGATGCCCGCATGAAGCAAACGCTCCAGCTTCGCCTCGGCCAGCACCTCACCATGACGCCGCAGTTGCAGCAAGCCATACGGCT
>JAPHUE010000229.1 GCA_026196795.1 Sedimenticola sp. | reverse complement strand
CCCAACCTTGGCAAGGTTGTGCTCTACCAGCTGAGCTATTCCCGCATCAATTGAAGGCCGGTATTCTATTGTTTATCTCAGGCATGTCAAGTATTAAATCGCACATTCTGTGCGCACACTACGGCTGATTTAACCTGAGAAACCAAGCCAGCCGAGGAGTTCGGGATGGTTACTTAATAACAGTTTTAAACTGATCAGTATTGAGATGATGACAATCATCGGGCGAATCAGCGTTACGCCACGACGCAATACCAGACGTGCGCCAATACGCGCACCGACCAGCTGCCCAATTCCCATGGTAAGGCCGATACTCCAGATGACATAACCACTTAATGCGAAGAAACCCAGTGAGGCGATATTGCTGGTCAGATTCAATATCTTGGTATGTGCCGTAGCCTGGGTCAGTCCAAAACCGAGCAGGCCGACAAATCCAATGGCAAAAAAGGAGCCGGCGCCAGGCCCGAAGAAGCCATCATAAAAACCGATACCGAAACCAACGATTAACGAGAACAGCTGGGTGCTGATGCGTGCAGGGCGTTGCTCGTCACTGATGCGAGGTGAGAGCAGGAAGTAGAGGGCGATGCCTATCAGTAGCAGCGGAATTACACGGGCCAGTGAATCTGTACTGATGTTCTGGACAAGAAGGGTGCCACTTGCGGAGCCGACGAAGGTGCAGGCGATCATAAAGCGGATCTCTTTCAGTGAGACCAGACCATTTCGTATAAAGTAGAGGCTTGAAGAGAAGGTGCCAAAAGAGCCCTGCAGTTTATTGGTCGCCAGTGCCTGAATGGGGGGCATGCCGGTAGCCAGCAGGACAGGGAGGGCGATCAACCCCCCACCACCCGCAATTGCATCCACCATGCCGGCAACCATACCTGTTATGAACAGGAGTGTTAGAATATCCAGTGATAACTGAAGTTCGGGCATGATGTCAGTTCAATAGACCGTCAGGTGGTGCCTTTGTTATTGTTTCTTGTATGTTAGCGGAGTTCTGGTGTGACGCATACAGTGTAAAATGATTGCTATACGACATGCCATGTCTCTTTGAGATGAGGGTAATCAACCTGAACGCTTGGGCTGCACTGCATGAAAAGCAGTCGCTCTAGAGGATATATTCAAATGAATATCAAGATCTATACAACTGGCGGAACCATCGACAAAATCTATTTTGATCAAAAGAGTGAGTTTCAGGTCGGTGAGCCACAGATTTCTGAATTATTGCGTGAGGCGAATATTACCTTTGATTTTGAAGTCGAATCGATTATGCGTAAAGACAGTCTTGAAATGACTGACGCAAACCGGCAACTGATTGCAGATAAAATTCGTAATGATGAAGCGGATCGTATTCTGCTGACTCATGGCACAGATACCATGGTCGAGACGGCTCAGGCACTGGTTGGTATTGAAGGCAAGACTATTGTTCTGACTGGCTCCATGCAGCCAGCGCGGTTACGAATAAGTGATGCCATTTTCAATATTGGTTATGCGGTTGCTGCTGCGCAGATGATGCCCCCAGGTATTTATGTGGCAATGAATGGACAGGTGTTTAATCCATTGCATGCACGCAAGAATGTGGCCTGCCACCGTTTTGAGGTTATCTGACGCCAGAATTCAGCGCGCCTCGGTACCTAGCAAAGTCTCGTCAATCAGTAAGTCGACCACTGAGTGCAGGGCTGATTCGTGATCCATGCCATCTGCCAGTGCCTGCTCATAGGCGCGCACTTGACGGTGTGCGCTGGTTCCTTCTTGGATGATGGTGCGCATATGATTGAGCTCACGTTCACAACCAAAGAACGCAGCATCTTCCTTTAGCAGCTCCAGTATCTCTTCAATCAACTCTTCAAATGGCGAGATGGCCCCTTGGCCAAAATCCAGCAGGCCTTCATCAATGCCATACCGATGTGCGCGCCAGCGATTTTCGTTGATCAGAAAAAGGGTATACCGGCGCCAGCGTTGATTGCCCCGTCTTAGACGATAGAGCATACGCAGCCAGCAGCGATAGAATGCTGCGACACAGAGGGCATCATCGAGTCGAGTGCAGACGTCGGAAATCCGCATCTCCAGGGTCGGGTAGCGGGCGCTGGGACGAATATCCCACCAGATTTTGGTGGCATCCTCTATCACCCCTGCTTTTACCAGGACATCAATGTGTCGCTGGTATTCACCATAACTGTCGAAGTATTCAGGCAGGCCGGTCCTGGGCATGCCGTCCCACAGGGAGATGCGGTAAGATTTGAGTCCGGTGTTACGGCCGCGCCAAAAAGGCGAAGAGGTAGTCAGCGCAAGAATATGGGGCAGGATATAGGTGGCTTGTCCCAGCAGGTCTATACGTAAGTCGTCGTCTTCGATACCCACATGGATATGCATGCCGCTAATCACCAGTTGCCGGACAACTTCCTGCAGATCATTGGCCAGCTGGTCATAACGTTCTTTGTGGGTATGCTGGAGTTGACTGGGCCGACCAAATGGATGGGTTGATGCGGCGACAACAGCAAGATTATGTTTGTTCGCAACGCTTGAAACGGTTCTTCGCAGATAGGCCAGATCATTCCTGGCTTCATCCAGCGTATGGCAGACTCGGGTTCCGACCTCGATCTGACACTGCAAAAACTCAGGGGATACCTGGCCTTCCAGCAGTGCTTCACAGTCGAGTAGCATGGTTTTCGGGGCTTGACTGATCAGGTCTCTGGAGTCCTTGCTGACCAGCATGTACTCCTCTTCAATGCCGATGCTGAATGTGGGTTCCTTCATTACGCCCCCTTATCCCTAGTCTATGCTTGTTTTAATTGGTTAAAGTGAGGTCAACCTGTCCCAGTACTTTTTTGAGGTGGGAGTATATCAACCTTGCCCACTCTGAAATGCCTTCGTCGTGGCCGATCAGATCCTGCCTTATTTCTAGTAGTATATGTGGATATCCATTCTTCTCGCCATGAATATCCATGGTGTACCCCACCGGATTGCGCGCATGGTATGGCTCATTGTCACCCACACAGATTTGCGGTAGCGCTTGTAAATGTTCCAGCAGGGGCGTTGAGAGTCGCTGATCCCTGTCCCATAGCACGCCAATGTGCCAGGGTCGTTGATAGCCCCTGAATACCGGTGTAAAGCTGTGGATGGCACAAAGAATCGGAGTCTGACCTCGATCCAGAATTCGTTGCAGAATCTGCTCAACCTGATTGTGGTAGGGCCAGAACAGTGCATCTTCCCGCTGTTTGATCTGATCCGGTGACAGGTTGCTGTTTCCGGGGATCTCGACCGTATCACTGATTGTCGGTATGGATGAGCCATCGCCCGGGTGACGGTTAAGGTCAATGACCAGACGGGAGTAGTGTGCCAGTAAGGCGGTTGACTCAAAGCGCTCTGCCAACTGTCGGGTCAATTTTTCACAGCCAATGTCGTAGGCAACGTGTTTACCAAAGACATCCAGTTCCAGGCCGAGATGTCCCAATGACTTTGGGACGCGATTATTGGCATGATCACACAGAATAACCAGCGGTGAACTGCTTTGTGGATTTAGCTCTTCCCAAGGCCCGGGCTCTTCGCTCGAGAGGAGTGGGGGTATGTTGAGTTCGTGTGACGGGTTCTGAGTCATGATCAGGCTAAGTATAGACCAGTGGTTTGGCTGCTTTGGTTTAATGCAAACAACTGTAGATCAGTATATATGAGGTCGGTTTATTTCTACCAGTAAGAATAAACCGCCTGCATGATGGCCGATTTTCATGCAGGCGGTTGGGTGATTATCAACCGGCGAAGCGTTCCTCTGCGAGTTGATCAGCCAGCTCATAGGTGGGTTTATGCTGGGCCTCTGAACGTGTAAAGATCTCATGCAGTGTCTCACCAATGGCGTCGACCTGTTTAATGATCTGATCCTGTGCCACACTGTTTCGCTCATAGCAGACATCAATCACACCGCCTGCATTGATCACATAGTCGGGTGCGTAGAGGATACCTTTTTTAGCCAATGCTTCGCCGTGTCGTTTTTCTGCTAACTGATTATTCGCCGCACCAGCCACAATTGAGGCACGAAGGCGGGGGATGGTCTGATCATTGATAATGGCTCCCAGTGCGCAGGGTGCAAACACATCAACCTCCTGGTCATAGATCGCCTCATTGGCCACAGCCGTAGCGCCCAGCTCTGAAACCATCTGATCCACGGCCGTGTGATTGATGTCGGAGACGAAAAGCTTTGCGCCCGCATCGTGTAGCTGTTTTGCCAGATGGTGTCCGACATTGCCGACACCCTGAATCGCGACCCGTATACCTTCCAGGTCTGTTCTGCCCAGTCGATGGTTGACGGCAGCCTGTATACCGACGAAGGTTCCTCGTGCGGTCATGGGGGAAGGGTCACCGCTGCGGCAGTTGCCCTTGGCATCACACTTCTCTGCTATACCTGAAACATGTTGGGTTATCGCTCCCATCAGTAACATATCGGCCACATTGGTACCGGAATCTTCGGCCACAATATAACGTCCGCCAAGTCGTTCTACAGCGGTGCCCATCGCACGCATCAGCTCGGGCGTTTTATCGCGGCGCGGGTCACCAATAATGACTGATTTACCTCCACCTAGTGGCAGGTTGGCAATGGCTGATTTATATGTCATGCCCTTTGAAAGACGCAGGACGTCATTCAGTGCCTCTTCGTCGCTGGCGTAGGGATACATACGACAGCCACCCAGCGCCGGTCCACGATGGGTATTGTGAATGGCAATAATCGCTTTTAAGCCAGTTGCCTGATCATGGCAAAAGACGACCTGTTCATGATGATCGAATTCGTGATGTGTAAAAAAGTTCATTGTCATGTCCTATCTGAAAAATGGGTTGCGTTCATGCTGCTTTGCTGTCTGAATCGGGTAGAGAAATTAGGGCTTTCAGCAGCTCTTCCTGCTTTTTTATGGCTTGGTTTGCCGCATCATGTTTAATATGCCCAAAGCCTCGAATCGCTTCAGGTAAGCGGGCTAAGGCAATGGCCGTCTCCAGGTTTTCAGTAGTTAATTGAACACAGAGTGTCTCCAGTGTTTGTTCATAGTCAGCTATGAGTTTGCGTTCCAGTTTTCTATCCGGATTGTTTTTAAACGGGTCTAACCAGCTGCCACGCAATCCTTTGAATTGGCTGAGCAGGCCCATCGCTTTTAGCATCCAGGACCCATAGTTGCGTTTTTTATGCTGTCCGGTCTCCGGGTCTATCTTGGCAAACAGTGGCGGGTCGAAATGAAACTCCAGGTGATAATCGCCTTCAAATTGATTGGCAATCTGTTCCTTGAAGCTCGGGTCGCTATAGAGTCTGGCCACTTCGTATTCATCCTTGTAAGCGAGTAGCTTGGCATAATTGAGTGCCACTGCTTCTGTTAGCCCAGAAAGTCCAAGAGCCTGCTCCCGTTCTCTAATGCGCGTCACCCAGTTGTTATAGCGTGCGGCATAGTCGGCATCCTGATAGGCAGTCAGATAGGTTGTACGATGCGCAATGAGCTGATCGACAGTTTCAGGTTGTTCAATCAACGCGGCTTCAGGTGCAGCCAGTTGCTGAACGGCAGAAAGATCAACTGCTGCACGTCTGCCCCAGAGCAGGGCGCGCAGGTTATCTTCTATAGAGACGCCATTAAGCTCAATCGCTTTCTTCAGCGCCTCCAGTGAGAGTGGCAGATAACCCTTTTGCCAGGCGAATCCGACCATAAAGAGATTGGCTCCGATAGCATCACCCAGTAGGGATTCAGCCAGTTTTGTTGCTTCAATAAAGTGTGACTCCTGGGTCGTTTTGTTTAGTTGCGACTGTAGTTCGCTACCCGGAAAGGTGAGGTCCTTCTGCTTGATGAAGCCGGAGGTCATGGTTTGATGGCTGTTCACTACCGCACTGGTTCGTTCCGGGTTCAGCTTGGCCATGCTCTCAAAGCTGGTGGCTACAGCCAGATCACAGGCCAGTAGGGTATCAGCCTGTCCTGCGGCGATTCGCATGGCGTTGATCTCTTCGGGTGTTTTGGCAATGCGTATATGGCTGACAACGGCACCATATTTTTGTGCCAGTCCTGTCATGTCGAGCACGGTAACACTGCGTCCATCAATATGCGCCGCCATACCTAATAGTGCACCGATGGTTACCACGCCCGTGCCACCAATACCGGTTAAAAGAATGCTGTGTGGGCGATCCAGATTGGGAAGTGTCGGCAGAGGCAGGTCGGGCCAGTTCAATCCATCCGGCTGATTGGCGGCACGTTTTAATTGGCCGCCGTGTACGGTCACAAAGCTGGGGCAGTAGCCTTTAATGCAGCTCATGTCTTTGTTACAGGAGGACTGATCGATGGCGCGTTTACGGCCGAGGTCGGTTTCTACGGGAATGACGGAAAGACAGTTGGACTGGGTACTGCAGTCACCACAGTTTTCACATACCGCCGTATTGATGAACGGACGTATCTTGGGGTCCTGGAGGATGCCGCGTTTACGCCGACGCCGCTTTTCAGCCGCACAGGTCTGTTCGTAGATCAGTACCGAGACACCGGGTGTCTTGCGCAATTGTCTTTGTATATTGTCCAGCCGGTCACGGTGATCAATGGTAATGCCGTTAGCCAGTTCAGACCGGTCTTTGTATTTTTCCGGATCATCACTGACCAGGGCGATACGTTTGACACCCTCAGCCTCAAGCTGACGACTCAGTTGCTGAACACTGAAGGGACCATCAACTGGTTGTCCGCCGGTCATGGCCACGGCATCGTTATAGAGGATCTTGTAGGTGATGTTTACATCGGCCGCGATGGCCGCACGGATCGCCAGAACACCGGAGTG
>JAPHUE010000043.1 GCA_026196795.1 Sedimenticola sp. | reverse complement strand
TGGCCGGTCAGGCGTGATGATCCCAAGCGTAAACAGCCTGAGTCTGAAGATGATAAAAAGAAAAAGGTGAAACCACCAAAGCCCCAGGATAGTGGTGGTGATGGTAAGCACCCACGTATAGACGATTACGCCTGATAGCGACTTTATGGATATATTACTGCTGGTCTCTCTTATCCTGGCCATTGCGGCCATTTTTGGGCTGCTGGTCACCGCGCTGCGTCTCAGAAATACCACAAAGCGCCTGAGCAGTGCTGAAATTCAGATTCATTCATTGACAGAAAACCTCAATGCTCTCTGTTCTGGGGCCGTTGGTGTTGATCAGCGTGTTAATAATCTTGAGCGCACGGGACGTGATCTGGCTCATCGCCAGGAGTCAATAGAATCACTTCAACAAGATCGTCCCTATGGTGAAGCAATACAGCTTGTCCAGCAGGGCGCTAACGCATCACGCTTGGTGGAAGAGCTGGGGCTGAGCCGAAGTGAAGCCGATCTGGTGGTCATGCTGCACGGCTCCAAATAGTGCATTGCTTAGCGGTTTATCACGTACTATCCATCCAGAATTAATCTCACTGTGAACCAGTCGTACCCCTGAATGCCAAGGCGTTCCCTTAACAATGGGATGTCATCGCTCTTGTTTTGGGATAGCCGTAACGGTTTGATAACAAACCAGCTTTTTAGCCTGTTTATCGCTTGTTTATCCTCTCGGTTAGGTCCAGACTTTTACTCGGGAAGGGCGAATACCGGGTTGAATAGAGAGGTGGCGTCATGGGCAAATTGAACAGTTTTAATCACATTGGTTCTCAAACACTGGCAGGTCTTGTATTGCTGGCAACAGCTTCAACCTCCACCTTGGGTACCACTCAGAACTTTAAGACGTTGGCGGCTGGCTATGGTTATCCTGCTACCACTTCATCTCTGCAACAGAGTGCCGTTGCTGAAACCAAAAAGATTGCTGTACAACTCCCAAGCTGTACTCCTGGATTTAGTTGCAAAGCACCCAATGCCGAATCTGTACCCGTCAGTCGCCGGGATGTGTTGAAGTTTGCATTATTAATTGGTGCCGGTAATTCACGCTGAATACACTTTAGCCATAGCCCGCAGACCTCATTGCCAGGGTTGCCGTTAACAGGCACATAACCCTGGCGATAGCACGAGTCAAAACGCACCTCATTTTAGTCATTTCAAACTAAGCTGATAAACCACAACACATTGATGGCTTATCAGTGCCGCTTAAACCATTTCATCTGATAGACTTAACCTAAGCACCTTAGGGAGCCTCTGCTTAATTCATGACGGGGTGTCTGGCAGCTGAAAAGTTTCGGCTCACCACACTCTCAACCCAGAATTAATCAACGGTTCCTTAGTTCACAGGAATCAGTTGTTGGCTGTATTCAATCTGATAAGCAGCCATAGGGAAGGAGTGGGTTTATGAATCAGAAATACACATTTCATCTATTAGTACTTTGTGCACTGATTGCACTCAGTGGTTTGGCTCAGGCTGACTGGAAGGATTGGCTGAAATCGGCAAAAGAAGCTGTGGATAAGTCCGACACACCAGCTGTTTCACAAGTGTTGAGTAATGATCAGGTCATTGAAGGGCTTAAAGAGGCACTCAGCGTAGGCACAGAAAAGGCCATTGCCTTACTGGGTCGCGATGGTGGCTATCTAAACGATGCCCAGGTGAAAATTCCACTGCCTGATGGACTTAAGAGTGTTTCTAAAGGACTGCGAGCCATAGGCCAGGATGAGTTGGTCGATGAATTTGTAAACACAATAAATCGGGCGGCTGAGCAAGCCGTACCAGAGACGCTCTCTATCTTCGGCGATACGATTAAACAGATGAGCCTGGAAGATGCCAAGGGTATTCTGAACGGCAGTGATACGGCTGCAACAGACTACTTCAAGGATAAAGGCAGTGACAGCCTTACAGCCGCCATTTTGCCTATTGTGCAACAGGCCACCAAACAGGCGGGTGTGACTTCGTCTTACAAAGATCTAGTAGGCCAGGTCGGTTTTCTGGGTTCTTATGTTGATATGGATGCGCTGGACCTGGATAAATATGTTACTGCCAAAGCGCTGGATGGCCTGTTCCTTAAATTGGCGGAACAGGAGCAGTTGATTCGCCAGGATCCTGTAGCGCGTACAACGGATATCCTAAAAACCGTATTTGGAAGTGTGGGACGCTGAACGAATGATTGATACCCGGAAACCCATCCTGGGATTTGCGGCCTTCAGTGGGACCGGAAAGACCACTTTGTTGAAGCAGCTGTTGCCCCTGCTCCGTGAGCAGGGGCTACGAATCGGGATGATTAAACATACCCATCACGATTTTGATATCGACCAGCCAGGAAAGGATAGCTATGAGCTACGTAAGGCCGGGGCCAGTGAAATGCTGGTGGCCTCGGGGCGTCGTTGGGCGCTGATGGTGGAGACTGAAAAAAGCGGTGATCCGGTGTTGCAGGATATGGTCAATCGCCTGGATCAATCTACACTGGATCTGATTTTGGTGGAGGGTTTCAAGCATGAGCCGTTCCCCAAGATTGAACTGCATCGTGAGAGCCTGAACAAACCACTGCTTTATCCGGATGATCCTTCGATCATCGCTTTCGCCAGCGATGGAGTTGTGGAAGCTGATCTGCCACTGCCCTGTCTGAACATTAATAATGTGGCTGAAATTTCAGATTTTGTAACCGACTGGTTAAAGCAGAATAAACCCACCCGTTGATATTCGTATTTACAAAGAGAGCGCCACACTCTTAATCTGTGCATAGATTTGCATGCCAGGTTTAAGGTCCAGATTGGCTTGTGACTTTTGGGTAATACGGGCCAGTAGTGGAACGCCTCCTAAATCCAGTTTTACGATCATCCGGCCACGGCCATGCGCTTCCATCTCGGTCACTGTTGCAGGCAAAATATTAAGAATGCTGGTCGGGCCTGGCGGTTCCAGAGCCAGGCTTACATCTTTGGCGTGGATACGTATCCTGACTTGGTTCCCAACGGGCAAATCTATCCAGCCCACGGTGAGCTCTCCGCCAGAAAATTTCAGCCTGGTCAGGTGAAAGTTTTCATCATGTTGAATGATGTGAGTGTCAAACAGCGCGCCAGCTTCTTCATTGCGGGCAATAGGCAGATCAATTCGTGCCAGCATGTCGGATAGAGGTCCTGCCGCCATGACCTCACCCTGCTCGATTAGTAACAGGTGATCGGCAATGCGCGCCACTTCATCCAGGTCGTGAGAAACATAGATAATCGGTACATTCGACTCCCTATGCAGACGCTCAAGATAGGGCAGGATCTCTTTCTTGTGACCGCGATCCAGCGCCGCCATCGGCTCATCCATTAGCAGCAGGCGGGGATGGTTTAACAGGGCCCGTCCAATGGCAACCCGCTGCTTCTCTCCGCCGGATAATTGTGCTGGAAAACGCTCCAGTAAAGGCGAGATATCCAGCAGTTTAACCACTTGGTTGAGACTGCCACTGCGCTGATTGTCAGGGGTGCGCTTATAGCCAAACAGCAGATTGTCACGCACCTTCAGATGGGGAAACAGCATACCCTCCTGAAAGACGTAACCGATGGTTCGCTTGTGCGGGGGAAGATAAAACCCCTTATTACTGTCATGCCAGCACTCGCCAGCTAAAGAGAGATAGGCTTCACCGGCCTGTTCCAGTCCGGCAATGCAGCGCAGCAGTGATGTTTTGCCGCAACCCGAGCGTCCAAACAGGGCTGTTACCCCACTGATCGGGATCTCGCCCACAGTGTTGAGCATAAAGCTTCCCAGCGGCATCCTGAATCGAAAAGAGAGTGCATCGCTCATCGGCTCTCCTTACGTAACAGGTGAGTGCCGTTCATGCGGTAGACTAAAAACAGTATCAAGAAAGAGAAGAGTAGCAGGCCGGCGGAGAGCAGGTGTGCCTGTCCGTAGGCCAGCGATTCAACGTGATCATAAATGGCAATAGAGAGTACCTGGGTCTCACCTGGGATATTTCCACCAATCATCAAGACAACGCCAAATTCGCCCAGCGTGTGGGCAAAGCCTAGTGTGGTGGCGGTGATTAATCCGGGGCGGGACAGTGGCAGCACCACCGAGAAAAAACAATCGAGTGGTGATGCGCGTAATGTGGCGGCGGCTTCGAGCGTGCGACGGTCAATTGCCGCGAAGGCATTCTGCAGCGGTTGTACCACAAACGGCATGGAGTAGAGGACGGAGCCAATCACCAGTCCACTAAACGTAAAGGCCAAACCATTGCCACCAATGGCCTGCCAGAAGCCGCCAATAAACCCGCTAGGGGAGAGGGCGATCAATAGATAGAAGCCCAGTACTGTCGGTGGCAGCACCAGTGGCAGCGCAATCAAGGTCTCTATCAGGGTGCGGAATCGGGATGTTGATCGGGCCAGCCACCAGGCCAGTGGAATCCCCATCAACAGCAGCAACAGTGTTGAGACCAGTGCCAGCCGAAGGGTGACCCAGAGGGCCGCCAGATCATCTGGGCCCATCATTTGGAGGAATCCTCCACCTGGTAGCCGCTTACCAGCAATATCTCTCTGGCAGCCGGCGATTGGATGAAACGCAGGAACAGCTCTGCAACAGGCTTATTCGATGAATGCTTCAGGATGACAGCCTGCTGTTGAATTGGCTGGTAATACTGATGTGGAATAATCCAGAACTGACTGGCATCTATGTGACCCTGACGGAGTTGTGAGAGGGCCACAAACCCAATGTCGGCATTGCCGGTTGCGACAAACTGAAAGGTCTGGCCAATATTCTCTCCCCGTGCAGCCGAATCTGACAGCGAAGGTGAAATATTCAGTCTCTTCAAGGTTTCAAGAGCGGCCACACCGTAGGGTGCTGTCTTGGGATTGGCCAGTGCCAGTCTCCTGAATTTGCCGCTTTCCAGTAATGCTCTTACCGTATTCGGGTTGTTTGCGTTCGGTGACCAGAGCGCCAACTGGCCCACGGCATAGGTAACACGACTACCCATTACACTTAAGCCTTCTTCTTCCAGTGCGACTGGACGGGCTGCATCCGCAGAGAAAAACAGATCATAAGGTGCGCCGTGACGAATCTGTGCGTAGAGCTTACCACTGGAAGCCGCGCTGATACGCAGGTCATGATCTGATGCCTGTTTGAACAGGGGGGCCAGTTGTTTCAGGGTGTCACTAAAATTACTGGCGGTGGCGACGCGGAGGGTTGCCGCATGGATCAGACTGCCATACAACAGAAAAACCAGTATTAGAAAAGTATGTGTGAAAGGCATGGCCAATCCGTTTAGAGTTTCCGTTATTGTACTGAAGAAGGGATAATTCGCCTATCATAGTCCCCTACAACATCAAATCTGGAGTTGGAATGAGTTTACGGGAGCAGCTGGTTCAGTACTATAAGTGGTTAAGAACACACGGTAATAATGACTCACACAGTGGCAACGCGTCGGTTAGAGAGGGCGACCGATTCTGGGTGACGCCCACGGGATGTTGTGCAGATACCCTGACGGTTAATGACCTGGTGCCTTGTTCTGTCGCAGATGGTTGTAGCGACGGGGCCTCATTGGATGGACCACTGCATCAGCAGATCTATCAGCAGAATCCATTGGCTACAGCAATACTGCACAGTCATGGGCCATACTCTGTGGCTGCAACACTCAATGGTGAGGCGTTTATACCGGTCGATTTTGAAGGGCAGCTCTATTTTCCCGAGGTTCCTGTGATCACTATTCCCTATGCCGACTATGTTGCACAGGCACCGGCTGCGGTAGCAGCCATGCTCAAGACGCACCGTATCACCGTGGTCCGTGGGCATGGTGTCTATGCGGTGGGTGAGACATTGAACCTGGCCTACAAGTGGACCTGCTCTCTTGAACTCTCTGCCAAAACAGCCTTTATTGCCCGTCAGATGGGTACCGTGTAACGGAAAAACTGGATTAGTGTTATGTGCCAACTACTGGGAATGAACTGTAATGTGCCGACCGACATCTGCTTCTCCTTTGAGGGGTTTGCCAAGCGGGGAGGAGAGACCGACGAGCATAAAGATGGTTGGGGTATCGCTTTCTTTGAAGGTAAGGGGTGTCGTACCTTTATGGATGTACAGCCCTCGGCTGAATCCGTTGTATCCGAACTGGTAAAACAGTATCCCATCCATTCCATGAATGTTATTGCCCATATTCGCAAGGCGAGTGTGGGGGCAGTACAGCTGGAAAATACCCATCCCTTCAGTCGTGAACTCTGGGGAGAGTACTGGGTATTCGCCCATAATGGTGATCTGTTCGGCTATGATCCGGTATTTACCGGGTGCTTCAGGCCAGTGGGTACCACCGACAGTGAAAGGGCCTTCTGCGCCATCCTGGAGCATCTCAGGGCGCGTTTTCCAGAGCGGCCACCCATTGAAGCGATCTGCGGCGCTATACGAGAGAAGGCCCGCGAGATTGCCAAAGAGGGTACGTTCAATTTCTTGCTCTCCAATGGCGAAATATTGATTGCACACTGCAGCACCGATTTACACTATCTGATTCGTCAGCATCCATTTGATACGGCCATGCTGAAAGATCTGGATGTGACAGTCGATTTTCAACAAGTCACTACTCCCCAAGACCGGGTCGCGGTGATTGCTACAGAACCACTGACCGAGAATGAAGCGTGGATACAGATCGAACCGGGACAGTGTATGGTGTTTCGAAATGGCGCTGTAGCCGAATGTTATAAAGACTAGATTCAAGTATGAGGAGTGATTGATGGGTATCTCACTACAGGACCAGTTACTTAAAGCGGGTCTGGTGGACAAGAAAAAAGCCAACCAGGTGCGTAAAGAGAAACAGAAACAGACCAAGCATGTGCAGAAAGGACATGGCAAGGTAGCTGATGAAGCCAAGCAGTCTGTCAAAGCGGCACAGAAGGCCCAGGCCGAACGAGATCGGCAGTTGAATCTTCAGCGTAAGGCAGAGGCCGATAAACGCGCACTTCAGGCTCAAATTCTACAGCTGATCGAGATGAACCAGATCAGTACTGATGAAGGTGACATCGCCTACAGCTTTACCGATGGTAGCAAAATCAAAAAACTCTATGTCACGGAGAAAATCCAGAGTCAACTCAGCAAAGGGCAGGTGGCAATAGCCCGTTATACTGATGGTTACGCCTTAGTGCCAAATGGTGTGGCTGAAAAGATTAAGCAGCGTGATGAAAATATTATTATCTTTATCAGTGAAGTCATAACAGCTACAGATGAAGATGACCCTTATGCAGACTTCCAGGTGCCGGATGATTTGATGTGGTAAGTTGATTTAATAATGTATTGTATTTTTTAAAGTACTGTTTTCCGCCGTTGGCCATGGCATGTAACGGCTAATCTATAGTGATATAAGGTGTATCGACTGTGGATTATTATACGAAAAAAAGCCAAACCATCTCTGGTTTGGCTTTTTTCATCTTACGTGTACTTAACTGACTATGACATCAGTGCTTTGGCCTGCTCAGGCCAGGTAGAGGTGTCATAACGGTTGTAACGCTCATCAATACCAACCAGAAGCATCTTGAGACCTTCGGCACCCAGTTCGGCAACTTGGCCGTAACTGACAATTCCTGACAGATTTAACACCTTGGCAAGCTTAGGACCGATGCCTTTGATAACGGTCAGATCATCCTGAGTATCATTGGCTGCGGCCTGAGTAGGGGCCGTGCTTTTAGCGGCCGCTTTCTTTTCAGCTACGGGTGCAGCAGCAGGTTGAACCGGTGCAACATCATTCAGCGTACGTTTTACATAGCTGCCGGGGGCATTCTCGATAATGGTCATGCCACGGTCGCCAGGGTTGCGTGCAGCAACTTCTTTAGCATCCAGCACTTTTACCCAACGATCCCACTCCGGCCACCAGGAACCTTCATTGGCGGTGGCTTCAGCTGCCCAGGCTTCTGGGTCTGCGGGTAACTCATCGGTTACTCGGTAACCGTATTTGCCTGCCGCAGGTGGGTTGATGATGCCGGCAATATGGCCAGATCCGCCGAGGATAAAACGAACATCACCCGAGAACAGTTTGGCTCCGGAGTAGGTCGATTTCCAAGGTGCGATATGATCTTCTACAGCTGAGACAAAGCAGACAGGGATGTCAACCTTAGAGATGTCGATAGAGACGCCATCAATCGTGACACCACCTGGTTTACACAGGTTGTTCTCAAGATAGAGATTACGCAGATACCAGGCGTGCATCTTGGCAGGCATACGGGTGGAATCCGAGTTCCAGTAGAGCAGATCAAATGGACGCGGATCATTACCCAACAGGTAGTTATTGATATAGAAAGACCAAATCAGATCATTGGCGCGCATCAAATTGAAGGTGCCCGCCATCTGGCTTCCATCAAGATAGCCACTTTCGCCCATCTTTTTCTCAAGGCCGCAGATCTGTTCTTCATCAATGAAGACGCCGAGTTCACCCGGGTCTGAAAAGTCTAACATGGTGGTGAAGAAGGTGGCACTCTTGACGCGAGTATCACCCTTGGCCTTCATGTAGGCCAATGAGGTAGCCAGCAGTGAACCACCAATGCAGTAACCGATCATGTTGATCTCTGACTCGCCGGTTGCACGTTCAACTGCATCAACGGCTTCGAGCACACCTTCGGTAACATAGTTAGCGAATTCTGTGTCAGCATAAGATGCATCAGGATTGACCCAGGATACGACAAATACGGTATGTCCTTGATCTACCAGCCACTTCAACAGTGAATTCTTTGGCTGAAGATCCATGATGTAATATTTGTTGATCCAGGGCGGGACAACTAACAGTGGACGCTTCAATGCCTTATCGGTGGATGGCGTGTATTGAATCAGTTGGAACATACGATTCTGGAAAACTACCTTACCCGGTGTGGTAGCGACATTCTCACCCAGCTCGAAGGCAGAGGTGTCTGTCATGCGAATACGTAGTTCACCTTTACCGGCTTCCAGATCTTCCAGCATGTTTTTAAGACCATGGACCAGATTGGCTCCTTTGGTCTCAACAATCTTTTCTATAACGGCCGGGTTGGTGGCAGCAAAGTTGGTCGGCGAGAGGGCGTCGAGGTAGCGTTCGGTGAAGAACTCAACCTTCTCTGCGGTATGATCATCCAGCCCTTCAACACCCTGGACCTGATCGCGCATCCATTTAGAGGCTAACAGGTAAGACTGCTTGATGGAATTAAAAGCAGGCTGATCAGCCCACCCCTCATGTTTGAAGCGGCGGTCGCTCCGATCCTCTTGAATAACCGGATCGGAGGCAACAGAACCACCCAGCAGATTGGTGAGAGACTGCTGATAAAGCTCCATAGACTTCTGCATGAAAGAGATATTGGCATTGATCGCCTTCTGAGGATCTTTTGCCAGGGCGGTGTACCACTCGGCGGAAGATTTCATC
>JAPHUE010000183.1 GCA_026196795.1 Sedimenticola sp. | reverse complement strand
TAATTGTTGTTCTGTGCATTCATCAATCCAGTGGAGATAGGCTGGCAGCCCTTGTTCTATAGGGACTGCGATGATCTCCGGAAGTTCATAGGGGTGGACGGATAGAATGGCCTGTTCCAGCTCGCTATAGCGTGACTGGCTGGTCTTGATCAGTAACAGGTACTCCTCCGCCGTCTCAAGCTTCTCCTGCCAAGTGTAAACGGAAACAATGGGTGCTGTGATATTGACACAGGCAGCCAGTCGTTTGGTAACCAGAAGGCCGGCAATCCTGTCGGCGCTCTCCCGGTTGGGGCAGGTACAGTAGATCAAAAGCTTGTCCACAGGCATGGGCGGAAGATACAGGATTGCTCTGTCACGCGCAAAAACAAAAAGTTGGTCTGGGTCCGCCTTGAATCGTTTGTAACGGGGGCGTAAGCTCTGCGTCCATGAATCCACTTGCCTTGCTTTTACTCCTGTTTGTCGGCATACCGCTGGTCGAACTCTATTTCATGATTGAAGTTGGCTCCTATATCGGCGCCTTGCCCACCATTCTGCTGACCGTTTTCACGGCTGTGTTGGGTGGTTTGCTGGTGCGTATACAGGGTTTCTCGACGGCTATGCGTGTGCGGGCCGGAATGGACAGAGGGGAAGTGCCCGCCATTGAGATGCTGGAGGGCGTTGTCCTGTTGTTTAGTGGGATTCTGCTGTTACTTCCTGGTTTTTTCACCGATCTATTTGGCTTTCTTGCGCTGGTGCCGCCGATTCGCAGGGCCGTAATTGTGGGCTTCCTGAAGCGTTCGGGGACTATCCAGCCTGTTGCAGGTGCAGAATCCGGACGCCCGCCTGAACCTCGGGTTATCGAAGGTGAATACCGCCGGGATGATGACTAATCAGGTAACTGTTGCACCCATTGGTGTTTTTGATTCGGGGTTGGGTGGGCTCTCTGTGGTTGGCCATATCCAGCAGCACCTGCCTTCAGAATCGCTTATTTATGTCGCTGATACCGGGCATCTCCCCTACGGACCCAAATCCGCAGGTTATGTTGCTGAGCGAGCGCAGCGACTCTCTGCATTCCTGATTGAGCAGGGTGTAAAGGCCATTGTGGTTGCTTGTAATACGGCCACTGCGGCAGCGATTTCCAGCTTACGCCAGACGTTAGAAATTCCCGTAATTGGTATCGAGCCTGGCGTTAAGCCCGCGCTGGCAAAGAGTCGCACGGGTGTGGTTGGGGTTCTTGCTACTGAAGGTACGCTTGGGAGTGAAAAATTCAGGCGGCTGGTGAATGAGCACAGCCGGTCCGGAAAAGTGATTGTCCAGCCCTGTCATGGTTGGGTGGAACTGGTTGAACGCGGTGAGCTGGACACCCCCTTGGCTCTTCGGCTGGTAACAGAGCCCGTTGAATTGTTGCTTCAGCAAGGGGCCGATACCTTGGTGTTGGGGTGTACCCATTATCCCTTTCTTACATCCCTGATCAGTCAGGTGGCCGGTTCAGATGTGGTTATTGTGGATACAGGCAGGGCGATTGCTCAGGAACTGCAGCGCCGGCTGGGTCAAGAGGGCTTGTTGAATGAACAGCAGACATTGGGACAGACAGAATTAAGAACGAGTGGACGTCCTGATACTCTCGCTCTGACGATACAGTCTCTCTTGGGATCGGCTGTCCAGATCAAACAGCTACCGCAGTCGTGGTGCTGATATCAGGTAGTGCTGGTTTTTCTGAGTAACTGGTACCAGACACGGCCAAGGTACTCATGCAGTGCGTAATAACTATTCTGCAGAGACTTCGCACTGGGTAGCCAGGGGCTATAGGGACGATCATCGATCGATGAGGGTCTGACGGTGAAGCCCATAGGGGCGGGTACCACATTAATCCCGGCATGCACAAAGACATCCAGTGATCGCAACATATGCCAGGCATGGGTGACCAACATGATTTTCTGTATGCCGCGCTCTTTAAGCATCCCCTTGAGTATAAGTGCCTCTTCCCGGGTGGTTCGACTTTGGTCTTCAATGAACAGAATCTTGGCGCCGAACTCGTTTACCAGAATGTCACGACTTAACTCGGCTTCACTGGGGCCTTTGCTCAGAGGGGAGCCGCCGCTGGGAATGATGGGTAAGCCACTCTTGTGAGACAGCCAGGCGGCATAACGCAGGCGTTCCAGCAGCATGGGGTTTACCGTGTCTTGATCATGGTATTCTGGCGCGGCTTCTCGTCGACCAGCGCCCAGCAGGACAATGGCTTGTGCATCGGTGCGCTGAATCTGGTCCTCGGTCAGGGCGGATATAATCTCTAGTCCACTCATTAACTGTTTTGAGAAATAGGGTGTTGAAAAGAGGTAGAGCGCAGAAAGGGAGATCAGCAAGAGGAGTTTTCCAATCAGGCGTTTTCCGAGAATAAAACCGGCAAAACCAAGTATCACCAGAATACCCGGTGGTAGTATGAATGTTTTAAGGACCCAGACAATCTCCTGATTCATGTGTTATTCCTTTTTGCTGGTGCCCAGCGATGGATTGGCCTGCAGGTCAGCATGATAGGACGATCTGACCATCGGCCCACTGGCGACATTGGAGAAGCCCATATCTTCACCTTGCTGGCGAAGCTGGTCAAATTCCTCTGGTGTGACAAAACGGTCAACTGGGAGGTGGTCCCGGCTGGGTTGCAGGTATTGCCCTAGGGTTAACATATTAACGTTATGGTCGCGCAGGTCCTGCATAACTGCAAGCACCTCCTCATTGGTTTCACCCAGACCCAGCATGAGGCCCGATTTGGTTATGACCTGGGGGTGGCGTTGTTTGAATTGTGCCAACAAGTCTAAAGAACCCTGATAGTCAGCGCCGGGTCTTGCCTGGCGATAGAGTCTGGGGATGGTTTCGAGGTTATGATTGAATACATCCGGCTGTATCTGATCGAATAGATCGACGGCTACACTGATGCGGCCTCTAAAGTCGGGTACCAGGATCTCGATTTGTGTTTCTGGATTGATTTCCCGCACAGCCTCAATACAGGCGATAAAATGTCCCGCGCCACCATCGCGCAGGTCATCCCGGTCAACTGACGTGATCACCACGTAGCGCAGTCGCATCGCCTTGACAGCATCCGCCAGTTCTTTCGGTTCACTCTGATCAAGTGGCAGTGGTTTGCCATGCGCTACATCGCAGAAGGGACATCGCCGTGTACAGATGTCGCCCATGATCATGAAAGTGGCGGTTCCATGACTGAAACATTCACCCAGGTTGGGGCAGGCCGCTTCCTCGCAGACTGAACTAAGCTTGCTCTGGCGAAGGATCTTCTTTATTTCGTTGACCCGTTCACCTGTGGGCATTTTTACGCGAATCCAGTCAGGCTTACGCGGCATGACCTGGGTCTGCTCCACCTTAATAGGGATTCTCGCCAGCTTTTCACTACCACGCTGGTGGGTTTCAGGTGTAGCGCGAGAGGGGGCATTTATGTCTTTAGGATTGCTCATAAGGGTTCTCTGGGAGGTGCGGCCTCAGGGTGATTGTAGCCGAGCCTCAATAAAATATGGCTATGTAGCGCGTTAGCTACGTCCGCTATCGAAATTATTTCCGTCAGGTCACGCATCTGTGTGACCTGCATATCTGGATAGCCACAGGGATTGATGCGACTGAATGGTTCCAAATCCATATCCACATTCAAGCTGAGGCCGTGAAAGCTGCAACCATGCCTGACACGCAGGCCCAGTGCCGCAATTTTCTTGTCAGCAATATACACGCCTGGGGCATCGAGGCGGGCGGCAGAATCGATCCCATAGTCATGCAGTAGATCTATAATGCTCTGTTCAATCAGGGTCACCAGTTGTCTGACGCCCAGTTTATGTCGGCGCAGGTTCAGCATGAGATAGGCTACAAGCTGCCCCGGACCATGGTAGGTGACCTGCCCCCCTCTATCGGTTTGAATAGTGGGAATATCACCTGGGTTGAGCAAGTGTTCCGGTTTACCGGCCTGGCCCAGGGTAAATACCGGGTGGTGCTCAACAAACCAGATCTCATCTTGAGTGGATTCATTACGCTCATTGGTGAACGCCTGCATCTTTCTCCAGACCGTTTCATAGTCTTGAAGGCCTAGCGTTCTTACCAGGGGAGAAGCGGGCCTGACAGTCATTAGAGGCTCATTACGACATCAATATGATCTGTAAGGGCGTAGTAAATGGCATCCAGTTGGGGTTTGCTGGTGGCCTGAAATGTGACTGAGACCGAGAGGTATTTACCGTTTTTGCTCTGCTTGGTACGACAGGCTTGTTCGGTTAATCCGGGTACATGCACAGAGATGATCTCCAGAACGAGGGCCTGGAAATCGGAATGGCTGGCCAACCCCATCGCCTTGACGGAGAATTCACAAGGGAATTCGAGTAGTGTCTCATTTGATTCATTCATTGCTTCAATTCACTTTAGTGCCCGCTTGAAGCTGAGCCTTGTAGTCACGGTAGTAGTTAGCCATTTGACTATAAATGGGGCCGGGTTGGCCGTTTCCAACCCTTTTCCCGTCGAGTTCAATGACAGCCATCACCTCTTTTGTAGAGCTGGTTAGCCATATCTCATCGGCTGCAAATAGTGCCTCACGGCTTATCGTGCTTTCCTGGTTCGCCATGCCGTGATGAATGGCCAGTTCCAGTATGAGATCACGGGTTATCCCGGGGAGCAGATGGTCACTCTTTGGTGGCGTGATAATTACACCTTCCTGCACAATAAATAGATTGCTTGTTGCGCCTTCTGTTGCCAGTTCGTCGCGTATCAAGATTGCTTCTGCAGCCCCATGATCCATGGCTTCGCTGCGCAACAGCACATTCGCCAAGAGGGTGGTTGCCTTGATGTTGCAACGCTGCCAGCGGTTATCCTGCAGTGTAATAGCTGTGATGCCGGTGGCCAGTGTGGTTGCGTCCGGATAACTCGCGGGCTGGGTCATGGCGAACAGCGTGGGGGTTATTTGCGTGGGTATGGCGTGATCACGTTTCCCCGTGCATCCCCGTGTGATCTGTAAATAAATCGACTGATCAGCGCCAGGCAGCTGAGCGATCAACTGGGTCAGTATTTCCCCCCACTCTGCCGTGCTCTTGGGATTGGACATGCGTATGGCCTGCAGGCTGTTTTCCAGGCGCTGAAGGTGGTGTTCCAGTCTGAACAGTCGGCCCGCATAACAGGGGATGACTTCGTAAACGCCATCGCCAAATAAAAATCCCCGATCCAGAACTGAAATCTTGGCCTCTTCTAGTGGAAGAAACTGGCCGTTGAGATATACATTTGGTTGTCTAGTCGTCACGTATCGCTACCAAAGTGGTGTAATCTATTCTAGTAAGAGCAGAACTGTATCTTTGATATTTTGCAGTATGCCACCTTCTGATATGGCCTCAAGCGCTACCAAATCTGTTTCAAGTATTGTCTCGCCCTCTAGTGCAACCGTGACCTTACCGAGGGTGGTTCCCTTGTTAACGGGAGCCATTATTTTGGGGTCTATGGACATGCTGGCCTGGAGGTTTTTGTACTGGCGTCTGGGAATTGTGATGAAAAGATCCTGATTGAGTCCGAGGCTCAACTGCTCCTTGCTCCCTTTCCAGACCCGGGTGGTGGTCAGTTTATCACCAGCGCCATAAAGCCGATGCGTCTCAAAAAAACGGAATCCATAATTCAGTAGTGCCTGACTCTCTTTGGCACGGGCATCTTCGCTTTGGGTGCCCATCACGACAGAGATCAGGCGCATGCCATCTTTTTTGGCTGAAGCGACCAGGCAGTAACCGGCGGCTTCTGTATGGCCGGTCTTTACGCCGTCTACGGCATCATCACGCCAGAGCAGCCGATTGCGATTTTTCTGCTTGATGTCGTTAAAAGTAAACTCTTTGGTTGAGTACCAAGCATAGAAGTCGGGGAATTCTTTGATGGTAGCTTTGGTAACAAGGGCGATATCCAGAGCCGTGGTGAGGTGGCCTTCAGCGGGTAGGCCCGTACTATTGGCGAAATGGGTGTTGAACATGCCCAGTCGCTGGGCGTGCTCATTCATCAGGTTGGCAAAGGTCTCTTCGCTTCCGGCCACATGTTCGGCCAGTGCGACACTGGCATCATTACCCGACTGGATGATCATGCCTTTTAGCAAGGTTTCCAGGCTAACTTTTTTGCCGACTTCAATAAACATACGGGAGCCCGGAGTGCGCCAGGCTTTCTTGCTGACCAGGATTTGATCCTGCAGGGTGACGTGCCCTTCGTGTATCTCTCTGAGTACCACATAGGCCGTCATGATTTTGGTCAGGCTGGCCGGTTCGAGTGATTGATCGGCATTCTCAGATGAGAGTATGCGGTCACTGTCAAAATCGATAAGCAAATGGCCTGTACCCGCAACTGTTGGGGGGGCTGGAACAGGTGCAGCTGAGCTGGCCACTATTGGCAGCCATAACAAGACCGTGAATAGGGTGAGGGTGGATAGTAATCTACAGGGGTTTTGGAACATTGTAATCCTTTGTGCTGCTGTAACCTGACGCCACGGAAAGCAGCGCCAAGCAGGTGCGTTTCTGTCTTTTCTTAGACCATTCTAACCTGAAAGGTCACAATAAAACTGCCCCTTGCGTGGCCTATTGGAGATGCTAAACCTGAAACGCTGTTCAGATCACCTTGTCAGGCTTAGTCGATAATTATGTGGGTCTCCACAATACCAAGCTTTGGCAGGTTGAGGCTGAGGTTATCCACTTGCTCTACACTGGCTAACGGGCCAACCTGAACCCGAAAGATGGTCTGACCCTGTGTGCCTATCTCCTGGATTCTAACTTTTTCGCCAAGTGATTGGGTCAGTTTGCGCCTTAATTGATTGGCGTTCTGTCGGCTACTGAATGCGCCGACCTGGATAAACAGCCCCGGCTCGACATCGGCCTTGGTTGGCACGACCGGTGCGCTGGCCTGGGCTGCTGAGCGGAAAGGTTGAGTGGGTTTGCCTGGCTCGATTGCCTGTACTTCGACCAGTCCCGTTCCTTTTCCAAGAATGCCCAGTTTGGTCGCGGCGGCATAGGAGAGGTCAATTATCCGGTTTTCGTGGAAGGGCCCCCGGTCATTGACCTTCACAATGGCTGTCTGGCCGTTACGCAAGTTTGTAACTTTGACATAAGTAGGGAGCGGCAGGCTTTTATGTGCCGCGGTCATAGCGTACATGTCGTAAGGCTCGCCACTACTGGTTGTGCGCCCGTGGAACTTGGTTCCGTACCAGGAGGCAATGCCTCTTTCGCTGTAATCTTTACTGCTCTGGAGCGTATGGTAGCGTTTGCCCCGAACGACATAAGAGCGCGGATTACCGCGGCGACTGCGAGGTTCATGCTTAGGGGTTGCGTCTGCAATGGCATTGGGATCCAGTCGTCTGGCGGGTGCGCTATCTTCAGATTCCGGAAAGCCTGGAATTGTCGATGGCCTGATTGAGCAGGCATTCAATAAGGTAGCGCAGGCTGAACCTAGAAGGACGGTTTTGATGAGAGGTAAGTAACTCACTGCTTATCCATCTGGTTTTTCAGGGTGAGAATTTCCTGGCTCAGCTGGAAGACGGCCATGGCGTAGAGATTGCTGTGGTTATAGCGGGTGATCACGTAGAAATTATGCAGGCCTAACCAGAACTCAGAACCCTCAGCACCTTTCAGGTGGATTACTTTTATCAACGCATTGTCATTGCCTAATCCATCGGCAGGAATTTCAGCCTGCTTGATGCGGCTGACTGTTATGTCGGGTTTAGCGGCCCGTTGTGCGGAATCCACATAGAGTGGATGACGCTGATCCAGAGGTTTGGTTTTTACTGCAACGGCTTCACCCTTGCGCCATTGGTGCTTGCTGAAATAGTTGGCCACACTGCCAATGACATCGGCATCATTACCCCAGATATCACGTTTGTTATCACCATCGAAATCCACTGCGAAACTGAGAAAACTGGTCGGGATGAATTGGGGTGTACCCATGGCGCCAGCATAGGAGCCTACTGCCATGGCGGGTTCTATCTGCTCTTCCATTAATATCTGTAAGAAGGCCTTGAGTTGTGACCGGCCGAATTTCGCGCGCTTGGGGTAATGATAGGCCTGGGTATAGAGGGCATCCAGGATGGCAATAGTACCGGGGCGTTTGCCATAGAATGTCTCTACGCCGATGATGGCGACAATGATTTCGGGCGCTACGCCGTAGGTTTCAGCTGCTTTTTCCAAAGTCTTTTGATGTTTTTTCCAATAGGCTACGCCCTGCTCAATTCGCGAGGGTTTCAGAAAGATGGGGCGATAGGTTTTCCAGGTATGAACCGTTTCAGCCGGACGGTTGAGACTGTCAATCACCAGCTGACTACGTTTGGCCGTGCTGAGAATCTGTCGCAGGTCTTCAGCTGAATACCCTTTTTCTGCTGCCAGCTCCTGGATTAGCTCATCGCTCTCCGTTCCGGCATGGGCGAATTCAGTGATGGTGGCGACGGACAGCAAGATGATAAGTAGTCCGATGATTGAAAAGGTGCGTTGCATGCCTGTTTTCCTTGTGTAGTGCCAGTCCCAGTTTGTCATGACGGCTGGATCATTTACGTGGGCAGTAGTTTTCGGTGAGTGTGTATCGACATCAGGATACCGAAACCCGCCATGATGGTCACCAGTGAAGTCCCGCCATAACTGACCAATGGTAGTGGTACCCCAACGACGGGAAGAATGCCACTGACCATTCCTGTATTAACAAACAGGTAGACAAAAAATACCATGGTGATTGCGCCGCCGAGGAGTCGACTGAAGGTGTCTTGAGCTTGTGCTGCGATATAGAGTCCGCGCATTATTATAAATATATAGATGACCAGCAGTGCCAAAATGCCGGTAAAACCGAACTCCTCAGCCAAGACGGCAAAAATGAAATCGGTTGTGCCCTCGGGTAAAAACTCCAGATAGGATTGGGTGCCATTTAGCCAGCCTTTACCGTAGACACCCCCAGAACCGATAGCAATTTTAGACTGAATGATATGATAGCCGGTACCGAGCGGGTCACGCTCTGGATTGAGAAAGGTAAGTACCCTGTTACGTTGGTACTCCCGCATGCCCCATTCCCACAATACCCAGGCGACGGGAATGGCGGTCAGAATCATGCCCCCGATAAAACGCCAGCTGAGCCCTGCCATGAACAGAACAAAGATCCCGGCACTTGCTACCAGCAGAGAGGTGCCCAGATCAGGCTGGCGCGCAATTAGTAAGACCGGGATGAGAATCATGATGCCGGCGATCGCGAGTCGGCTCCATCGCGGTGGGAGGGATTTTTCAGCAAGAAACCAGGCAATCATCATCGGGACAGCCAGCTTGACCAGTTCGGAGGGTTGGAAACGGAAAAGCCCCAGATTGAGCCAGCGTTGAGCGCCTTTTCCGACTTGCCCTGCCAGTAGCACTGCGATCAACATCAATATGCCGACACCGAATAGCCAGGGTGCCCAGCGCCGCAGGGTTGAGGGCCGAACCTGAGCCACGGCTATCATCACAACAAAGGCAATGCCGAGGCGTACTAGCTGACGTTCGATAACCGCCATGTCCTGTCCGCTGGCGCTGTAAAGAATCAGTAGGCCGAAACTGCAAAGCAGAAGCAGGCCGGTTAGTAATGGTAGATCCAGGTGCAGGTCAGCCAGGATTCCTTCGGCACGGGTTGGGTTTGATTCGGGCAGGCCGCTGGGTTTGTAGTGTGCCATTAATGCTTATCCTGAATCAGGTGGTGATCCATGATCGCCTTTGCAATGGGCGCTGCAACGGACCCGCCGTGGCCGCCGTTTTCAACAATTACCGCGACTGCAATTTTAGGGTTTTCGGCCGGTGCAAATGCCATAAACAGGGCGTGATCCCGCATCTTTTTGTCGATTTTATCTTCATCATACTTCTCCTCCTGCTTCACGGTGAAAACCTGGGCAGTTCCTGTTTTTCCTGCTATGCGATAGTGCTCATTACGGATGCGTCGTGCCGTTCCACGTAGCCCCTCTGTTACTTGAAGCATGGCGTTAAGCATATTATCCCAGTTGGATTCAGTCTTTATATCGACCTTGTCTTTTTGGACAACAGGTTGTTCAGTAGGTGCAGCTTCACCATTGTGCTGAATGGCCTTTACGATCCTGGGTTTCAGGTGGTTTCCTCGAGCAGCCAGAGTGGCTGTGGAGCTGGCCAGTTGCAGTGGTGTTGTCAGGAAATAGCCTTGGCCAATGCCAGTGATCAGGGTTTCACCTGGATACCATGGCTGCTTTCTGGCTTTCTTCTTCCACTCGCGAGAAGGGAGCAAGCCGCCGAGCTCTCCTGTAATATCCACGCCAGTTTTCTCGCCGAATCCGAAGGGCGCCAGGTATTCTGTCAGTTTGTCGATGCCCATCTGCAGGGCAAGGTCATAATAGTAGACATCACAGGATTGGGTGATTGCATCATAAAGGTCAACGGCACCGTGGCCTGCCTTCTTCCAGTCCCGGTATTTATGGCTGTGATTAGGGAGTTGAAAAAACCCAGGGCAGAATTTTTTCTGGGTGGCGCTGATGACCCCGCTCTCCAGTCCGGCCAGGCCTATAAATGGCTTGATAGTTGATCCCGGTGGGTATTGTCCCCTAATGGCGCGGTTGAATAGGGGATTGTCTTCAGAGGATTTCAATGCGTTGTAATCGGCTGATGAGATCCCTTCAACAAACAGATTGGGATCAAAGCCCGGCTTGCTTACCATGGCTAAAATATCGCCATTTTCAGGGTTAATTGCGACGGCGGCTCCGTTGTCTTCTCCAAAGGCACGCATGGCCACGCCCTGCAGTGAGGCATCGATGGTCAAGTGGAGATCTTTACCGGGTATCGGTGGCTTGTTTTCCAGCACCCGGATGACGCGGCCCAATGCATTGACCTCTACCTGCTGTAGTCCTACCTCGCCATGCAGTTCCGTTTCGTAGTATTTTTCTACGCCGTTTTTCCCGATATGGGTGGTGCCGGAGTAGCTTGAGTTATCGATACTCTGCAGCTCTTTTTTATTAATACGGCCGACATAGCCAAGAATGTGTGCGGTTACGTCTTTTTTCGGATAGTCGCGCAACAGCTTGGCATGGATGTCCACGCCAGGAAACAGGTGTCGGTTTACGGCAAACCGGGCCACTTCTTCATCCGTCAGCTGAACACGGATGGGAATGCTTTCAAAACGGCGCTGATGGCTTTTGAGGCGCCTGAAGCGCTTAATGTCGTTTTCACTGATCGGGATTAGCTGGCTGAGTTCCTGCAGCGTCTTTTCCAAATCCTTAACCCGCTCGGGTGTGATTTCCAGGCTGTGTGTCGGTAGGTTTTGCGCCAAAATGACGCCGTTGCGATCGTATATCAAGCCTCTGGTGGGAGGGAGCGGCTCAACTTTTACCCGATTATCTCTTGAGAGGGTTGTGAAATGGGTGTGGTCGACGATCTGCAGTTTAGACAGGTGTAGCGCAAGCAGCAGCAACAGGAGCAGTACAATGAGGGCGGCGATAATGGCGCGTGATCGAAATAATCGACTCTCGCGCAGATAATCTTTAAGCGTGCTCTGGTACATGCCGTCAGCTTACTTGGAATTTGCGCCGCAGATCACGCAGGACAATATAGATCCAGGGCCATAACAGCATCCCGACCAAGGGAGGTACCCAATAGGTCAGCGGCGGCGCGGGTTGGGCTACCGCCCCAATAACCCACAGGGATATCAGCTTTTCCAGGAGCAGAAGAATCAGGATGGTGAGCGATTGCTGCCACAGGGGGAAGAGTCGAATACGCAAATGCATCTCGAAAACAATATAGGCAATCAGAGCCAGCGAGAGAGCGTGTTGTCCCAGCAGCGTGCCGGACAGAACATCCACAAGGATTCCTGTGATCCAGCCAACAGCGACTCCAACACGTTGCGGAAGGGCCAGCACCCAGTAGATCAGTACCAGTGTATACCACTGGGGTCGCAGCATCTGGGCCCAGTCGGGCAGCGGGAGTATGGTCAGTAGCAGCGCAACACAGAAGGTGCTGACAACGACCAGGGTGCCTTGTCTGGGGGAAAGCGTCATTGCGCATCCTCCGTCGCAGGCTCAGTTGCAGTGTCTGCTTGGGTCTCTGGCTCCGTTTCCTGTTCAGCTGAGGTATCGATCTGCTCAGGGGGAGTCAGGGTCCAGACCAGCAGGGCCTCCCTGGCGCGGTCCAGATGGGCGCTCGGCTGCGCCTTGATACGGGCAAAAGGTTCTCCCGGTTCGCGCGCAATCGATGTCACAGTGGCGACGGGATAGCCAGAAGGGAAGCGCCCGCCCAGTCCTGAGGTGACAAGTAGGTCGCCAATTTCGATATCCGCATTATTGGGGAGATTGGGCAACTCCAATTCATTGATTCGGCCGCTGCCAATGGCCACGGTGCGCAGACCGTTACGATTAACCTGAATGGGCAGCGCATGGCTAGCATCGGTAATCATCAGTACCGATGAGGTAAAGCGGTTCACATGGATAACCTGGCCCATTACGGCGTTGGCATGGAGAACGGGCTGCCCCTTGAAGATCCCCGAGCTCGATCCCTTGTTCAGCAAAACCAACTGTCTGTAGGGGTCCATATCCACAGCGATCAATTCGGCTATCAGCACCCGGTCTCCGATCTTAAAAGAGGAGTCCAGCAGATCCCGAAGGCGCATATTTTCTGCCTCTAGGGCTGCCAGTTTCTGCTGGCGACCCTGGAGGAGTAGATTCTCTTTGTGCAGACTCCGATTTTCGTTTTGCAGTCGTGAGCGGGTCGCAAACGTCTCAGAAGCCCAGTGGCCGATGGAGAGCGGAAGGTTGGCGGCATACTGTAACGGGTAGGTCACGGTTGAGAGTACTGACCTGACCGACTCCAGGTGGTGTTGTCGGTGATCGACAATCATCAGGCCGAGTGAAAACACCGCAGCAATAATGACACGGAAAGTAATCGACGGACCTTGTGTAAAGATCGGCTTAATGGGGGATCAGCCTCTTTGCTATCGTGATCGGCGCCTTACGGCAATTACTCCAATGCGAACAGCAGTTCACCGCCACGCTCGTCCAGCATCTCCAGTGCCCGGCCGCCACCACGCGCCACACAGGTGAGCGGGTCTTCGGCGATGAGCACCGGCAGTCCGGTCTCCTCTTCCAGTAGTCGATCGATGTCCCGTAGTAGTGCGCCACCGCCTGTAAGCACAATGCCGCACTCCGCCACGTCAGCACCGAGCTCAGGCGGGGTCTGCTCCAGTGCGGCCTTAACCGCACCGACGATACCGGAGAGAGGTTCTTGCATCGCCTCTAGAATTTCGTTACTGCTCAGGGTGAAGCTCCTGGGGATACCTTCGGCCAGATTGCGACCCTTAATCTCCATCTCTTTAACTTCGTTGCCCGGGAAGGCAGAGCCGATCTCTTTTTTGACCCGCTCGGCGGTTGCCTCGCCGATCAGCGTACCGTAGTTGCGGCGAACATAGTTGATGATGGCCTCATCAAAACGGTCGCCACCGACACGGACAGAGTTGGAGTAGACAATACCGTTGAGGGAGATAATGGCGACCTCAGAAGTACCGCCACCGATATCCAGTACCATGGAGCCTCGTGCTTCATTTACCGGAAGGCCGGCGCCAATAGCTGCTGACATGGGCTCTTCAATCAAATAGACCTCGCGAGCGCCGGCACCAGCGGCTGATTCTCTGATGGCTCGTCGTTCAACCTGAGTTGAGCCGCAAGGCACACAGACCAGTACTCGTGGGCTGGGGCGAATCAGTTTGGCTTCATGCACTTTATGTATAAAGTGCTGCAGCATCTTCTCCGTGACGGTGAAGTCGGCAATGACGCCATCCTTCATCGGGCGGATGGCCGTAATGTTGTTAGGTGTACGTCCTAACATCCGCTTGGCTTCTTCACCTACGGCTGCAACGGATTTACCGCCGCCCGGCCCCCTGTCTGTACGAATGGCGACTACGGAGGGTTCATTGAGCACGATGCCTTTGCCGCGTGCATAAATCAGGGTGTTGGCTGTTCCAAGATCAATTGAGAGGTCATTGGAGAAAAGCCCGCGTATGCGTCTGAACATTGCGAAATTGATATCCCGTGAGATGTGTCGTTAGTTATTACAGGGCACCGTTTCCATCGTGATGCCCTGAGAAAAGACGTAATCTAGCAATCG
>JAPHUE010000216.1 GCA_026196795.1 Sedimenticola sp. | reverse complement strand
GTTCCGTGCCAGCCGAATCCTGTCGCTGCTGATCCTCACAGGTGTGGTTTCAGCCTGCAGTGAACCGGCGCCACCACCCAAGGTTGATCCGCTGCAAAAACAGCTGGATATCCAGACCGAGGTGATGCACCAGACCCGAGAGGTGATTCGTTATATCGATGAGGAGGAGCGACTGAAGCAGGCGTTACTCAACCCGCCGGAAACGGACCCGAAGCAGTCAGCGCCGCCCCCACCAGAGACTCAGGAACAGAGCGAAAATTGAACCCAGAATGACGGCCCAATTTCCCACCCTCACATAAGGCGTCGCCCCCTGCATGGGGATCACCTCACCGCTCAACACATGGGTCTGGAAGGCCGGGGAGAAGCCCTCTATCTTCCCTTTGGGATTAATCAGTGCCGAGATGCCGGTATTGGTCGAGCGCAGCATATAGCGACCCGTCTCCAGCGCCCGCATGCGGGCAATCTCCAGGTGCTGGTGTGGGGCCAGTGAATCACCGAACCAGGCATCATTACTGGCGTTAATCAGAAAGGCCGCATCAGGTAGCGCCTCGGCCACCTCCTCACCAAAGGCATCTTCGTAGCAGACCGAGAGCCCGGCGGAATAACCCGCCACCTTAAGCAGAGGCCGCTCTGCACGCCCAGGGGTAAAGTCCGACATGGGAATCTGCAGCCATTCAATCAGTGGCCGCAACCACCGCTTCAGCGGCATAAACTCACCGAACGGCACCAGATGACGCTTGGCATAGTGCCCGCGCGCCACCCCCAGTGTCATCAGGCTGTTGTAGTAGGCCCCCGTATCCCCATCCCACACCGGTATCCCCACCAGCAGTTCACTCTGATGGGCCGCCGCCTCAGCAGCCAGCGGCTGCAGGAGAGACGCTTCCACTTGGTGCGCAAAGGCCGGCACTGCCGTCTCTGGCCAGATAATCAGCCGGCTCTGCCACTCATTGCGGGTTAACCGGGTATAAAGCTCCAGGGTGGGGGTGAGCATGTCCCGCTTCCACTTTGCCTCCTGGGCAATATTGGCCTGAATCATACTGACCCTGAAGGCCTCACCTGCTGGCTGAGTCCAGCTAACCTTTTGAAGCAGTAGTCCACCGCCCATGACCAGCAACAGACCACCTGCCAGCCAGAGACGACCGGTAGTACCCGGTTGTAATAATCGATATAGCAGCGCCGCACAGAACAACAGCATCCAACTGATCCCGTAGACACCGAATAAGGGTGCAAAGCCCCCCAGCGGAGAATCAATCTGTGAATAGCCCAGAGTGAGCCAGGGAAAGCCTGTTAGCAGCCAGCCTCGCAGCCACTCCCCCAACACCCAGATGGAGGGAAAGACCCAAAGTAGCTGAAAGGGCAGCATACCGGCAGCACCACATCGACTGACAGCCCAGCCGACCACACCATAAAAAAGTGCCAGTATCAGAACAAACAATAGGGTAAGGACCATGGCGGCCAAGGTGCCCATATTGCCAAACTGATCGATACTGATATGCAACCAGAAAACGCCAAAACCGAGTAGTCCCAGTCCGTAGGCCCAGCCGGTCCAAAAAGCCGCTTTGGTGGAGGAGTGCCACAATAGCCCGAGTAACATCAGCGGGCCGATCAGGGCAAACAGGTAAAAAGAGAAGGGGGCGAAGGCGAGCACCGACAGGGCACCCGCCGCAAAGGCCGTCAGAAACCGCCACGGAGAGAGATGTTTTAGCCAGGAGGTCGAACTAATCCTCAGAATCCTCTGGCTGTTCAAGCAGGCGAATATCCAACAGGTGAATACGCCGACTGTCCGCCCTCAGCACCTCAAAACGGAATCGATCGATCTCAGCCACTTCGCCCCGTTTGGGCAAGTGCCCCATCGATTGCGTGACCAGTCCGGCAATGGTTTCAAACTCCTCATCCGAGAAGTCACTGCCAAAATAGTCGTTGAACTCGTCTATCGGCGTGCCGGCCTTGGCGGTATATTCATTTTCCCGACGTTTGAGGATGGTGGTGCCTTCATCGAAGTCGTGCTCATCCTCGATTTCACCGACGATCTGCTCCAGCACATCTTCAATGGTCACCAGCCCATCCGCTGCGCCATACTCATCGACCACAATGGCCATATGGCTCCGGCTCGAGCGAAACTCATTGAGCAGAACGTTAAGGCGTTTACTGGCCGGTACAAACACCGCTGCCCGCAAGACATCGCGAATATCAAAGCGGCGCTTCTGTTCGCCGAAATAGGCCAATAGATCCTTGGCCAGGAGAATACCTTCCACCTCGCTCTTGTCATCACCGATCACCGGGAAACGGGAGTGGGCGGAATCAATAACCACAGGAAGAATCTCTTCCAGCGGTGCATCCTTTTCGATGACCACCATGTGGGCTCGGGGAATCATGATATCCCTTACCCGCAGCTCGGATACCTGCAGCACCCCCTCCATCATGGAGAGCGCTTCGGTATCCAGTAAGGCGCGCTGCTTGGCGTCCCTGAGCAGCTCGATCAGTTGTTCTCTGTTTTCCGGTTCG
>JAPHUE010000045.1 GCA_026196795.1 Sedimenticola sp. | reverse complement strand
TTGATGCCCAGAGAGCGTATCTCTTTGACCAGGACGTTGAAGGACTCCGGCATACCGGCTTCCATCTGGTGATTCCCGTCCACGATGTTTTTATACATCCGCGTACGCCCTGTCACATCATCCGACTTAACGGTGAGCATTTCCTGTAGGGTGTAGGCTGCGCCATACGCCTCCAGCGCCCAGACTTCCATCTCTCCAAATCGCTGTCCACCAAACTGCGCTTTACCACCCAACGGCTGCTGGGTAACCAAGCTGTAAGGCCCGGTGGAGCGGGCATGCATCTTGTCATCAACCAGATGGTTGAGCTTGAGCACGTACATGTAGCCAACGGTGACCTGACGATCGAACGCTTCACCGGTACGCCCATCAAACAGCGTGGTTTGGCCACTTTCAGGAAGATCAGCAAGCTTGAGAAGCTGTCTAATCTCGTTCTCAGAAGCACCATCAAAAACCGGCGTTGCCATAGGTACGCCACGCTTAAGATTGGCAGACAACTCTAGAATCTCGTCATCACTGAAGCTATCCAGGTCTTCTGACTTTCCGCTCGTGTTGTAGACTTTTTCAAGATACTTGCGCAGCTCGGCAACCTTGTTCTTAGCCTCGAGCATCTTGCCAATCTTTTCACCAACACCCTTTGCAGCCCAACCAAGGTGCGTCTCAAGGATCTGCCCAACGTTCATTCGCGACGGAACACCCAGCGGATTAAGCACGATATCTACAGGCTGTCCATGCTCATCAAACGGCATGTCTTCCACCGGCTGGATCATGGAGATAACACCCTTGTTTCCATGACGCCCGGCCATTTTATCGCCAGGCTGAATACGGCGTTTAACGGCCACATAGACCTTAACCATCTTCAGGACGCCAGGGGCAAGATCATCGCTGGTTGTCAGCTTGCGCTTCTTCTCTTCAAACTTCTCTCGGAACTCTTCGCGCTGCGCCCTGACCTGCTCCGCAATCGCCTCAAGCTGTGCTGCCGCCTCTTCATTATGCAGGCGAATCTCCAACCACCGATCCTGCTCAAGCTCTGCAAGATAAGCCTTGGTGATTTTTGACCCTGATTTCAGTTGATTTGGACCACCATCAGCCACCTTGCCTGTCAGCATTTTCTCAACACGCTGGAAGGTATCTTCTTCCATGATGCGCAGCTGATCATTCAAATCTTTTTTGACTCGATCCAGCTCAGCATTTTCGATCTGAAGTGCTCGCGCATCTTTGTCCACGCCATCGCGAGTGAACACCTGCACATCGATCACGGTACCGACACGGCCCGATGAAACTCGCAGTGAGGTATCCTTCACATCCGCCGCCTTTTCACCAAAGATAGCACGGAGCAGTTTTTCCTCAGGTGTAAGCTGAGTCTCACCCTTTGGCGTTACCTTGCCAACCAGGATGTCACCCTCTTTTACCTCAGCACCCACATAGACAATGCCTGATTCATCAAGCTTTGCCAGTGCGGCCTCACCCACATTAGGAATATCACCGGTAATCTCTTCGGAACCCAGTTTGGTATCCCGAGCCATACAGGTAAGTTCTTCGATATGAATGGTGGTAAAACGATCTTCCTGAACAACCCGCTCGGATACCAATATGGAATCCTCGAAGTTGTAGCCATTCCACGGCATGAAGGCAACACGCATGTTCTGACCAAGCGCCAATTCACCCAGATCGGTGGATGGGCCATCAGCCATAACATCACCACGGGTGATGCTGTCACCTGGCTTAACCAGTGGACGCTGGTTGATACAGGTATTCTGATTAGAACGGGTGTACTTGGTGAGGTTATAAATATCCACACCCGGCTCACCCGCTACAGTCTCATCGTCATTCACACGTACTACGATACGCGCGGCATCAACCTCTTCAACTGATCCGCCACGCTTGGCAACAACGGTCACACCTGAATCGGTAGCAACGGCACGCTCCATACCCGTTCCAACCAAGGGCTTGTCAGCACGCAATGTTGGTACAGCCTGACGCTGCATATTGGAGCCCATCAATGCGCGGTTGGCATCGTCATGTTCCAGAAACGGAATCATAGAGGCCGCAACCGAAACGATCTGTTTGGGCGAAACATCCATATATTGAATCTGATCAGGACTGGTCAGCATGGTTTCATTCTGGAAACGGCAGGGAATCAGCTCTTCAAAAAGCATCCCTTTGTCGTCAACCGCCGCACTGGCCTGAGCAATAACAAAACGTCCCTCTTCAATTGCTGAGAGATAATCGATCTCATCCGTGACCAGACCATCCTTTACCACCCGGTAGGGTGTTTCAAGGAAGCCATAATCATTGGTTCTGGCGTACACAGCCAGAGAGTTGATCAGACCAATATTTGGTCCCTCAGGTGTCTCAATTGGACAGACACGACCATAGTGGGTCGGATGCACGTCACGCACCTCGAAACCGGCACGCTCACGCGCCAGACCGCCCGGGCCCAGGGCCGAAACACGGCGTTTGTGTGTTACCTCAGAGAGCGGATTATTTTGATCCATAAACTGAGATAGCTGACTGGAACCAAAGAACTCTTTGATAGCAGCAGAGACCGGCTTGGCGTTGATCATCTCCTGTGGCATTAAGCCTTCAGACTCAGCCAGCGTCAGGCGCTCTCTAACCGCACGCTCGACACGAACCAGGCCAACACGGAACTGATTTTCTGCCATCTCACCCACTGAGCGGATTCGACGATTACCCAAGTGATCGATGTCATCAACAATGCCATGACCATTGCGGATATTAATAAGCTCTCTAAGAACTTCAGTAATATCGTCATTGGAGAGTACGCCCTCACCCGTGACTTCATCACGACCCAGGCGTTTGTTGAACTTCATCCGCCCCACAGCAGAGAGATCATATCTTTCAGAACTGAAGAATAGACTGTTGAACAGCTTTTCAGCCGCCTCTTTGGTGGGTGGCTCACCCGGACGCATCATACGGTAGATCTCTACCTGCGCTTCAAGGGCATTGGCTGTTGAATCAATACGCAGTGTAGTAGAAAGATACGGGCCCACATCCAGGTCATTGGTGAATAGGGTCTCAATCTTTTTGATACCGTTTTCAATAAGATTTTCTAACGCTTCATCTGTTATTTCATCATTGGCAGAAGCCAGCAGCTCACCCGTCTCTTCATCAACGATATCGTGCGCTAAAGTTTTTCCATGGAGGAAATCAAACGGAACCTCTAGACTTTTGGCGCCCGCCTTTTCAAGCTCACGGATATGGCGAGCCGTTACGCGGCGCCCGGACTCAACAATAATGTCCTTACCGACCTTGATATCAAAGGTGGCTGTCTCACCACGTAAGCGCTCTGGAACCAAGGTTAATTTTGCAGATTTTTTGCTCAGCGCGATCTTGTCTGTATCAAAGAACATCGCGAGCATTTCTTCTGTACCGAAGCCCAGTGCACGAAGCAGTACCGTGGCCGGCAACTTCCGACGTCGATCGATTCGAACAAAAACGTTGTCTTTGGGATCAAATTCAAAATCCAGCCAAGAGCCACGATAAGGAATCACGCGAGCAGAAAACAGCAGCTTTCCTGAGCTATGAGTCTTACCCTTGTCATGATCGAAGAAGACGCCTGGTGAACGATGCAACTGAGAAACAATGACACGTTCCGTGCCATTAATGACAAAGGTGCCGTTATCTGTCATCAAGGGCATTTCGCCCATGTAGACTTCTTGCTCACGAATATCTTTGACGACCTTTGATTTGGCGGGCGCCTCTTTATCGTAGATTACCAGACGCACCAAAACACGCAGGGGTGCCGCATAGGTAGCACCACGCAGTTGACACTCGCGCACATCAAAAACAGGCGTGCCAAGACGATAACTTACGTATTCAAGCACTGCATTTCCGGAATAGCTCTCTATTGGAAATACAGA
>JAPHUE010000018.1 GCA_026196795.1 Sedimenticola sp. | reverse complement strand
TTGTCTCCACGCTGAACACGCTCGACCAATTCCTGGTCTATTTGACGCTCACCCATCAGGGCTTATCCTCTGATTGTGGCAAGCTCCTCAACATACTCATTGTGATTGACAACATGCTGTGTAATTAGTTCTCAATATCTGGTTCTCGTAATCGATGAATTACGATAGGATTCCCTAACAGCCTCTGTCACTGACAGACCCGGCCTTCTCAGCTTTGATTATGACCCTAAGCCATGACGCGGGTAAACCCCATGACGCACAACACGCTCAAACAATTTGATGTACTGATTATCGGCAGTGGCGCGGCAGGCTTAAGTCTGGCACTGAGATTACCCGATACGGTGCAAATTGCCGTTATCGCAAAGCGTGAGCTCAGTGAGGGTAACACTTACTATGCCCAAGGCGGTATATCAGCCGTCCTTGATGTTGAGGATTCTGTAGATTCACATGTCAAAGACACACTGATTGCCGGTGCCGGTTTATGTGATGAAGAGACAGTCCGACTGGTGGTAGAAAAAGGTCCGGAGAATATCCAATGGCTTTTGGATGAGGGGGTAGATTTCACCCGTGATACACCTTCCGGTAGTGGTTATCACCTGACCCGCGAAGGGGGACATTCTCACCGCAGGGTGATCCATGCCGCCGATGCAACTGGCCAAGAGGTTGAGAGTCGTCTGGAAAGCCAGGTTAAATCACGCAAGAACATTCACCTTTTTGAGAACCACAATGCCATCGATTTAATCATGGGCAGCAAACATGGTCTACCCGAAAACCCTTGTCTTGGAGCCTATGTCCTAAACAAACAGACCAACTCAGTGACTACCTTCGTGGCCAAGTTCACTGTCCTGGCAACGGGAGGCGCAAGCAAGGTTTATCTCTATACAAGCAACCCAGACGTATCAACCGGAGATGGTATCGCCATGGCTTGGCGCGCCGGCTGCCGGGTTGCCAACATGGAGTTCATCCAATTCCATCCAACCTGCCTGTATCACCCCCATGCCAAGTCATTCCTGATTACTGAAGCGCTACGTGGGGAAGGCGGACAGCTTTTGTTACCTGATGGCAGCCGTTTCATGCCTGATTTTGATGAACGCGCCGAGTTGGCGCCTCGTGACATTGTGGCTAGGGCTATCGACCATGAGATGAAGCGAATAGGTGCCGATTGTCTGTACCTTAACATCAGTCACAAGCCCGCTAACTTTATTAAAGAGCACTTTCCCAATATCTATGCAAAATGCCTAGAGTTTGGCATCGACATCACCAAAGACCCGATCCCTGTTGTTCCGGCGGCCCACTATACCTGCGGTGGAGTCATCACTGATCTCAAAGCAAGAACAGATGTCCCCAATCTATTTGCAATAGGCGAGACTTCATATACAGGTCTGCACGGTGCAAATCGTATGGCCAGTAACTCTCTGCTTGAGTGTCTGGTTTATGCCCAGCAAGCCGCCCAGGAGATCACCGCTAAACTATCCAGTTCACCCGCCCTACCCGATGTTTCGCCCTGGGATGAAAGTCGTGTAACAGATTCGGATGAGGAGGTTGTGGTTTCACACAACTGGAATGAGTTGCGCCATTTCATGTGGGATTATGTCGGTATAGTTCGGAGTAATAAAAGGCTGGAACGCGCAAAACGGCGCATCAATCTATTACGACATGAAATAAAGGAATACTACAGCAACTTCCGGGTTACCAATGACTTGCTAGAACTGCGAAACCTGGTAGAAGTTGCCTATCTCATCATTCACTCGGCCCAAAATCGAAAAGAGAGCCGCGGACTCCACTTCAATATCGATTTCCCAAAGGTAGATGATCACTTTCAGAAAACGCCTACGGTACTAATCCCAAATAATTATCAGGTACATGATGACATTACTGATTAAAAGCCTGTTTTAGCCTTACGCGTAAACGTCGCCAGGCTTCTGACTCGCTATTATCTGACAAAATTAGCAGATAGTGGCACCGAAAGAGGCCCTTTTTAAATCCTAAAAGCGTCAGCCAGCGGCTGCTGTAATAGTGATCCAGAGAAGAAAAACGCAGTGGCACCTTCTCCCCTTCCTCGTGAATTTCCCAAGCCCCACTCGAACGCCAGGTAATTGTCTGATTAAAACCTACAGACTGAAATGACTGCACCCAAAACCGGAGCCAGGAGAGCACTACAATCAAGAGAGGCAAAATCATAATCGGTAACGAAGAGGTAGCCGCAAGACAGTAGGCTAAAATTGCGGCATGAGTAAGATGCTGGTAACGGATTAAAAGCTGAGATTGCCTCAAGCGCAAGTGCAGGGTAATGGGTGTTTTGTTCATCACGCTCCTTGTGAATCACATTTTGTGGTTTTGCAGTGAGGCTAGTTCAGTTTTAACTCTTTCTGCATCAAACTGACTAATCGTCTTATCTGGGGATCAGACGGGACGACATTCCCCATTACCCAGTCGAGCAACAACTGGTCTTCAAAGTCCAACATCCGGACAAACAGCTGTTGATCTTCCTGACCAAGCTCAGCAAAGTGCTGATCCAGGAATCCGACAAGTATATAGTCCAGCTCGAGCATACCACGCCGACATTGCCAGCGTAGTTGCCCAAGTGGAGGGATATCGGATCCCTGAACAACCTCAACCATACTAGATCGAGTGTTTCAGCATCAGTTCCTTGATCTTGCCAATCGCCTTGGTTGGATTTAGCGATTTCGGACAAGACTCCACACAATTCATAATAGTGTGGCAGCGGAACAGTTTATAAGGACCTTCCAGTGCATCCAAACGCTCTTCAGTGGCCTGATCACGGCTGTCAGCCAGGAAACGCCATGCCTGAAGCAGTGCTTGTGGACCATGGAATTTTTCAGGGTTCCACCAGAATGAAGGACACGACGTGGAGCAACAGCCACACATAATGCACTCATAGAGGCCATCCAGTTTATCCCGATCTTCAGGTGACTGAAGAATCTCCTGCTCTGGCAGTGGATCTTTGTGGATCAGATAAGGTTTAACCGCACGATACTGCTGATAGAACTGAGACATATCCACGACCAGGTCGCGAATAACCGGGCGTCCTGGCAGCGGCCGTACATTTACAGGCTCTTTCAAATCAGTTACGGGCGTTGTGCAACCGAGCATGTTTTTGCCATTGGCATTGACCGCATCAGAGCCACACACACCCTCACCACAAGAGTGACGGAAAGCAAAAGACTCATCCTGGCGCTGAATTTCCATCAGTGCGTCGCGAAGCATCATGCCCCGAGTGACTTCAACATCGTATTCCTGCATATGTGGCGCGGTGTCGACGTCGGGATTATAACGATAAACAAAAAATTTCATTCAACAATCCTCAATAGACACGTGGCTTCGGCGGGAAGGTTTCAACAGTAAGCGGCTTGGTTTGAACCGGCTTATAGTCGAGTCGATCACCCTCTCTGAAATAAACAGAGTGTTTCAGCCAATTCACATCATCACGCTCGGTATAGTCAGGACGGGAATGTGCGCCACGACTCTCTTTACGCTCAAGCGCTGAAAGTACAATCGACATACCAATATCAATCAGATTTTCCAGCTCAAGCGCCTCTATACGCGCTGTATTGAAGATCTTACTCTGATCGCCCAGTCGAACATCTTTCAACTTCTCACGAACAGCCTTAACCTTCTCAACACCTTCAGACATAATCTCGTCTGTACGGAATACACCGGCGTGATCTTCCATCACCTTACGGAACTCATCACGCAGTTCACGAACAGAGATACCTTCACCTTCCTGCTCCCAGCGGGTCAGGCGTGCAACAGCACTATCGACAATCTCATCGGACATCGGGCGATGCTCTGGACTGTCTTTCAGATGATCGATGATCTGCTGACCTGCAGCACGCCCAAACACCAGAATATCCAGCAGTGAGTTACCACCCAGGCGATTGGCACCGTGTACGGAGACACAAGCACACTCACCAGCAGCGTAAAGACCCGAAACAATCTCTTCAGACCCATCACTGGAAGGGATCACCACATGGCCAAGACGATCCGTCGGGATGCCTCCCATCACATAGTGCGCGGTTGGGAAGACAGGGATTGGCTCAACTGCCGGGTCAACGCCGGCAAAAATCTGTGAACTCTCGCGAATGCCGGGCAGACGCTTGGCAATGATGTCTTCACCCAGATGATCAACTTTCAGCAGGACATGATCTGCATTCGGTCCGCAGCCACGTCCCTCTTTCACCTCGGTCACAATAGCCCGGGCAACCACATCACGGCTGGCCAGATCTTTTGCGTTTGGCGCATAGCGCTCCATGAAGCGTTCGCCATCCTTATTGACCAGATAGCCACCCTCACCACGAACACCTTCCGTGATCAGCATGCCGCGACCGGAAATACCCGTGGGATGGAACTGGAAGAACTCCATATCCATCAGAGGTACGCCAGCACGCAGGGCCATCGCCATACCGTCACCGGTATTGATATGGGCATTTGAAGTGGTACGGAACACCTGACCGCAACCACCGGTTGCCAGCAGCGTGGTTTTCGCTTCAATTAGCAGTGGCTCACCGGTTTCAATTTCCAGGGTCAGCGCACCGAGAACAGCGCCCTCTTCATCACGAATCAGATCAACGCCAAAATACTCATCAAAGAAGTGAGTACGAGCGCGAATGTTTTGCTGATACAGCGTGTGGAGAATGGCATGACCGGTTCGGTCTGCCGCCGCACAGGTACGGGCAGCCTGTGCACCACCAAAATTCTGGCTCTGACCACCAAATGCACGCTGGTAAATACGACCGTTATCTAAGCGGGAGAATGGGACACCGTTATGCTCAAGCTCATATACGGTGGGAATTGCTTCCCGGCACATAAACTCGATAGCATCCTGGTCGCCCAGATAATCGGAACCCTTAACAGTATCAAACATATGCCAGTGCCAGTTGTCTTCAAAGACATTGGCAAGGGCCGCGTTTACACCGCCCTGGGCGGCAACCGTATGTGAGCGGGTAGGAAAAACTTTGGAAACAACGGCCACGCGCAAGTTGGCGTTGGCTAGTTG
>JAPHUE010000244.1 GCA_026196795.1 Sedimenticola sp. | reverse complement strand
TTCGGCGCAAAGCGCCACGAGGAGCGCAGCGACGAGCCCGAAGGGTGAGGCCGCAGGCCGAATAATCCTCCATCCCCAGCCAAATTGAATCAACCCGCGCAGGCGGGTTTTTTATGGATAGGAGAAAAGGGACGGCTGGATGGCGATAGTTGGTGCTGGGATTTTGTTCATAGCATATATATAGGGTGATAATGGAAAAGCAGCAGTGCTGTTGTATAAAAATTGATTGTTGGCTTTTGAGAGCCTTTATCATTTTTATTGTTTTCTTCCGGATTGCCAGCTGACTCTTGAGATTATTTCTAGCTATGGCTTGTTAAGTGACTGGATTGGCATGATATTGAGGTTTTTCAGGGTTACGTATGTTGTTTTTTTGCAACGAAGTGATTATTTGTGGTTTTTTTTGAAAAAAGTGTTGCAAACCCCTGAACAGAGTACTAGTATCTCCCCTGCACAGCATTTTTCGTAAATTTAATTTTTTAGCGGGAATCTATAATGAAAAAACTTCTTTCTATCGCCATCGCTGCAGTTGTTGCAGCTCCTATGGCTGTAATGGCTGACACCACCGTATACGGTATCGTTGATCTTGGTCTGGTAAACACCGACCCTGACGTTGGTAATGACTCTTGGGATATCGGCGACCAGAACGGTTCTTCACGTTTCGGCGTTAAAGGTTCAGAAGATCTGGGTAATGGCATGAAGGCTGTTTTCCAGTACGAGTGGTCTACCAATGATGATTTTGGTAATGGCATCAACACTACAGCAGGTGCTGGCCTGAATGCACGTTTGGCCTTTGTTGGTCTTTCAAGCAGCTGGGGTACCGTTGCTATCGGTCGTCAATGGAATCCTTACTACTTCGCAGTTGGCAAAACCAATATCTTTGATATGGGCGGCACTCACAGCACCTATCTTGCACATTTTGGTGCGGCACTAGGTGGTTATCGTGTTGGTGATGCAATCACCTACAACTCACCCAACATGAATGGCTTTACCGTTGGTGGTATGGTTCAGTTCTCTGACGACCTAGGTGATGATGCGAACGACAACTTCGCTCTGGCTGGTCAGTACAACAACGGCCCGCTGAGCTTAGGCTTGGGTTATATCAACCCAGCTGACGACGCCATTAACGATTCTGACGTTTGGGGTGCTTCTGGTAAGTACAACTTCGGTAACTTCATGATTGGTGCTGCCTATGAAGATGGCGAGACCAATGGTACCGACATGGATTCTTGGGATCTTGTTGCTCAGGCGTACTTCGGTAACAACACTGTCTCCATCGGCTATGGTGAGATGGAAGTTGGTGCTACTGAGACTGAAGAATTCAACATCGGACTGCGTCACTCTTTCAGCAAACGCACCCGCGCTTGGGTTGAGTACGAAGCTCAAGAAGTCGGTGGTGCTGATACCGATCGTTTCGGCTTCGGTCTGCGTCACGACTTCTAATCTGATTTATCAGGTTTAAGATGTGATTAAAGCGGGGCCTTAATGGCCCCGTTTTTTATTGTCTGAAGGAAAGTCATTGTTGGCTAAGTGTTCAGTATCTTAACTACTGCTTGAAAGAAAGTTCTCTACCTGTGGGTCTCATATGACAAGGGCCATCTGAGGTCTATGGTTTAGGAGAATTATTATGAAAACCTTACTTATTGGTGCGGTTAAGGTGTGGAACACACGCTTTGTTCTATGCAGCTAACAGCATTATTCAATTATTGTTACGCCACTTGGCGATCCCAGTATCAGCAAATCAGCCGGCCTGAGCGCAAATATCCCCGTAGTCACAACCCCTGCAATATTGTTAATAGCCTGCTCGGTTTTTACCGGGTCCATAATTCTCAGGTTGTGAACATCCAGTATGATGTTGCCGTTATCGGTGACAAAATCATCACGCCATACTGGCGTGCCGCCCAGTTTGACCAGTTGTCTGGCGACATGGCTGCGGGCCATTGGAATGACCTCAACGGGTAAGGGGAACTCTCCCAGGACATCAACCAGCTTGCTTTCATCGGCTATACAGATAAAGCGCTTGCTGGCACCGGCTACAATCTTCTCTCGTGTGAGTGCGCCACCGCCACCCTTGATGAGATGCAGGTGCTTTGTTGATTCATCCGCGCCGTCTACATAAAGATCAAGCTCGCCTGTAGCATTGAGATCAAAGACCGGAATGCCGTGCGATTTCATTCTTTCTGTTGAGACTTCAGAGCTGGAAACGGCTCCCTCAATGGTGTGTTTTATATCAGCCAATAAGTCAATGAAGTGATTAACGGTTGAGCCAGTGCCAACACCTATAATGCCACCCTTTACATGCTCAATCGCTGACTGGGCGGCCATCCGTTTTAGTTCGTCTTGGTTCATGTTGCTTCCTCAGGCCAGCGGATCTGGCTATGATAATATCTATTTGGATGCCTTAATAATAACACTCCTCTGGCTTGGTGCTGAGCCTTGGAATAGAAGGATTTTTGTACCTATGGATAAGGAAGATTGATACATATGGGTTGTTATTCTCTGTAAGGTAGATTGCAGCGTTTTACAGCACTATCAGAATAGTAAGAATCTATGCCACAGAAATATATAGAACGGATTTTGCGTGCGCAGGTCTATGATCTCGTACGTGAGACACCCTTGGATAAAGCCGAGCGCTTGTCGCATCGACTCAAAAATCAGGTTTATCTCAAGCGAGAGGATTTGCAGCCGGTTTTTTCGTTCAAGCTGCGGGGTGCATTCAATCGTATTCGGTCGCTATCAGATAACGAGCGAAGCCAGGGTGTGATTGCGGCTTCAGCTGGAAATCATGCACAGGGTGTTGCGCTTTCGGCGAGGCATTTGGGTATACGTGCGTTGATTGTTATGCCAAAAACAACCCCAACAATTAAAGTCCAGTCGGTTAAAGCGCTGGGGGCCAAAATCGTCCTCTGGGGTGATTCCTATGATGAGGCGTGTGATCATGCGCTTGAGCTGGCCGATCAGGAGGGAATGACCTTTGTGCACCCGTTTGATGACCCAGAGGTAATTGCTGGTCAGGGTACTATTGCTATGGAGCTGTTGCGCCAGCATGCAGGTCCGCCTGATGCCATATTTGTCCCCGTAGGTGGTGGTGGACTGATCGGTGGTATTGGAGCCTATGTGAAATATGTCTATCCGCAGGTCAAGGTGATCGGTGTAGAACCTGAGGATGCACCCACGCTGCATAGCTCTCTGGCGAAAGGGCGTCGTGTTAACCTCAAGCATGTGGGTATTTTTGCTGATGGTGTTGCGGTAAAAAAGATAGGTAAAGAGACCTTTCGATTGGCAAAAGAAGTGGTTGATGAAGTTATTTTGGTGAATACGGATGAGATATGTGCTGCCATTAAGGATATTTTTGATGATACGCGAACGGTAGCTGAACCTGCTGGGGCATTAGCTGTTGCCGGGCTTAAGAAATATGCTGCCCGCGTATCGGCGGTTGATCTGAGTCTGGTGGCCATTGAGAGTGGTGCCAATATTAACTTTGACCGTTTGCGGCATGTGGCTGAGCGTGCTGAACTGGGTGAGCAGCGAGAGGCATTACTTGCTGTTGAAATACCGGAAGAGCCCGGCAGTTTCCTCAATTTCTGTCGTGTGCTTGGCAAAAGAAGTGTCACGGAGTTCAATTATCGTTTTTCGGATTCACGGCGTGCTCATGTGTTTGTGGGTATTGAGTTGACGGACGCAGGGACTGAGCGCGAGCAGGTGATTAGCCGATTAAGGTCGCAGGATTACCGTGTCTTTGATATGACTGAGAATGAAACGGCGAAGTTGCATATCCGCTATATGGTAGGTGGCCATGCGCCCGGTGTTCATAATGAATCGTTGTTCCGGTTTGAATTTCCAGAAAGGCCTGGTGCACTGCTTGATTTTCTGACAGAAATGGGCAAGCGATGGAATATATCCCTTTTTCATTATCGCAATCACGGTGCTGCCTATGGGCGTGTTTTGCTTGGGGTTCAAATCGATTCAGGTGAAAAGCGGCAATTTATCCGCTTCCTGAGGGAGCTTGGGTTTGCCTGGGAAGAGGAAACAGAAAACCTGGCATACAGGTTGTTTGCCTGTGGTGGTGAGTGTCCAAACGGCTAGCTTGAGTGGCTGGACAGAATCTCCGCTCAATGAATTGGAGCAAATATCGGGCGATAAAAGCAATAAAGGCCCGATTAATCGGGCCTTTATTGCTGGCTGCTTATTAACCGGCTTTTTTTGCGACCTTTTTGCGAGGACGAACCTTACGTGGTCTTAAATTAGCCTTCTTTTTCGCTACCTTTTTCTTTGCAACTTTCTTTT
>JAPHUE010000009.1 GCA_026196795.1 Sedimenticola sp. | reverse complement strand
CCAGGTTCAGCAACGGATGGATATGGAAAATGATCTGCGAGAAGCGATTACTCGCGGCGAACTGGAGCTTTATTACCAACCCCAACTAGACTTAACCACACACACCATCACCGGCATGGAGGCGCTGATACGCTGGCACCATCCAAAACATGGAATGATCCCGCCGGATCGGTTCATCCCCCTGGCAGAAGAGACCGGGCTGATTCTGCCGATCGGTGACTGGGTACTGGAACAGGCCTGCCAACAAGTCAAACAGTTCCAACAACAGGGATTCGAAGAGTTAATGGTCGCGGTCAATGTCTCGGTTCGACAGCTGGAAGGCCAGGATATGACAAAGACCTTGCAACAACTGCTGGAGCAGCACGGCATTAGCGCCTCATCACTGGAGGTGGAGATTACTGAAAGTGTCATGATGGAAGACCCTGACCGGATGATTGAGTCCCTTAGTGAACTCAAGGAACTGGGTATCCGGTTAGCCCTGGATGACTTTGGTACGGGACACTCGTCCCTTTCCTATCTGCAGCGGTTCCCGTTTGATAAACTGAAGATTGATCGCGCCTTTATCCGTAATATCACTGAATCACCCGATGATGCCGCCATTGCCATGACCATAGGTGCCATGGCCAAGAGCCTTAACCTGACCGTGATAGCAGAGGGAGTAGAGACCCAGGAACAGTTGGATTTCTTAAAAAAATGTGGCTGTAACGAGATCCAGGGCTACTTCATCAGCAAGCCCGTCCCCGCCAAAAAGTTTATTGCCTTATTGAAGCAATACAGCATCCCTCGCAAAGATAATCTGACACCGTTCATCCCCCGTTAACCAAATCGAAATACCACTGCAATCTCTATGCTTGATAATATCCGACCATTTTAGTAAGTTATTATGAAGACTTAACAATGCGTCAGGAAAAGCCGATGAAACAGCACAATAGCAATCAACTAAACCGACAACGAATAGCCGAATTCATTAGCCTCTCTGCCGACTATATCGGGGTAAAGCCACCGTCTGAGCATACCTTTGCCCGCTGGACGGCCCATTGCAGCTGCCAACCAAGCAAACTCGAGTCCAGGCTCCCCTGAGCGGACACTGTGGAGTGGCAACATGAGACTGCAATGCCTTATAAAGGCCTTCCGTGTATCGGGGAAACCGATACTTTTCCTTACTCTGCTCTGTGTGGGATTAGGCGTGCTGTTTAGCCTCTTGGGTTCCGAAGTAGGTCTTGCACTAATAACGGCAGGACTTGGTGCCATGACACTATTTTTACTCCTGGGATCAACCCTGGGTTGCAGACCACCGGTAAAATAGCGGCAGTTCGTCTAGTCATCGGCAGACTGGGGCCACACGCCTTGATCTTACGCCCCAATCTCCTGTAACTTGCTGCCACAATGGCTGCACTCATACATATCGATAAGCTTACGCGCACCTACGGTGACCGCTGCGTCCTGGATGGTATTAGTTTCGACCTTCAGCCAGGCGAAGTGTTGGGGTTTCTCGGAACAAACGGGGCAGGAAAATCCACCACTATGCAGATCATCTGCGGGACGCTTGCACCCAGCAGTGGCGAGGTCACGATCAATGGCGCCAATCTGCAGAATGATCCGGTTACAGCCAAAAGCCATATTGGTTATCTGCCAGAAACCCCTCCCCTCTATAGTGAAATGCGGGTAGATGAGTATCTTGCTTTCTGTGCTCGCCTGCGAAAGATCACCCCTAACAAAATCCCACAGGCCATAACCCAGGTTAAACAGCGGTGTGGCCTGGAAAGTGTGGGAAAACGACTTATCGCCAATCTATCCAAAGGGTATAAGCAGCGTGTGGGTATCGCCCAGGCAATCATTCACAACCCCCGTGTGATAATCCTGGATGAACCAACCAGCGGACTCGATCCCAACCAGATCCAGGAGATCCGGAACCTGATAAAGTCACTGGCCAGCCAGTGCGGCATCCTGATATCCACCCATATTCTGTCTGAGGTTCAGTCCATCTGTACCCGGGTACTGATTCTGCACCAGGGTGATATCGTCTATAGGGGAGCTATCACGCCAGACGACCAGCACACCCTACTGGTCACGCTTGATGGGGGCAGCAACTGCGACTACCTGTCGGAACTGGCTGGCGTTTGCCTTGTTGAGCAGGTCAATAAGCAGCAGTTCAGAATCCAGCTATCCGACACCACCATCGCGGCCGATATCGCGCATGCCATTATCACTCATGGTGATAGACTGCATGAACTGCGAGCCGACCACAGCAGTCTTGAGCAGACCTTCAGTCGACTGACACTGGAAGATCGCAACCAATGATTATCAACCTCTCTGCCCGAGAATTGCGATCGCTGTTCCAGTCACCCCTGGCCTGGACACTGCTGGCTGTATTGACCCTTGTTCTAGCCTGGCTTTTTCTGGTGCAGATAGAAACCTATCTAAAAATAGAACCCAACCTGATTTCACGCAGTTCTGAGCAGGGTGTCACCGACCTGATCATTACCCCCCTGTTCGACTCCAGTGCAATGATTTTCTTACTTATCACGCCACTGTTGACCATGCGACTGCTGAGTGAAGAGTATCGTACCGGGACGATACAACTACTCCTCTCATCAACACTATCGACCCGCCAGATCATATTGGGTAAGTACCTTGCCCTCCTGGGCATGCTCGCCTGCGCACTACTGCTGACGGCCCTGCTACCCTTTTCCCTGCTTTTCGGCGCAGACGTTGATACCGGCAGAGTCTTCGCTTCACTACTTGGACTTGCCCTGCTGATCAGCAGTTATGGTGCTATTGGGCTGCTGCTCTCCAGCTTGACAGAGCAACCGGCCGTCGCCGCTGTCGGTACCTATGGTGTACTGCTATTCCTGTGGATCATCAATCTCTCCAATCAAAGTGAACTGTTCGGATGGCTCTCCCTCGCCAATCACTATCGCCCATTCCTGTCCGGCGTAGTCAACACAGGTGACATCAGCTATTTTATCTTGATCATCGGCGCATCCCTGCTGATGAGCATGCATCAACTGGTGCAACGACAGGGCGTGGGGAACAGATGAATCTCCAGCTTCCTGCTCAAATTCAACGACGCCTTGAAGGTGCACTTTTTTATCTGCTCCTGGCTACTGCTGTAGGGCTGACAGGCTGGTTGACCCAACGCTATGACACTCATTTTGACTGGAGCAGTCAATCCAGAAACACACTCTCCCCGTCCAGCCAACAACTACTGACGCGACTGGATGGTCCACTGGAGATACGCTCATTCGCCCCGCGCAATCCAGAGTTGCGGGCACGCATCAAGGCCGTGATCGAGCCCTATCAACAGATCCGCTCAGATATCAGACTCACATTCATTGATCCGGCCAGCCAGCCTCAATTAACCCGTGAAGCGGGCATCCGTCTTTCCGGTGAGCTGCAGCTCAGTTACCAGGGACGCAGTGAAAACCTCGGTATTCTGAATGAACAAGCCATCAGCAATACCATCCAACGACTCATACAACAGGGTGAACGATGGATCGTAAGTATTGAAGGTCACGGCGAACGAAAACTGACCGGCCAAGCCAACCATGACTTGGGTAGTTTTGGGTCAACGCTAGTACAGAAAGGCTATCGCCTCCAGAGCCTTGAGCTGACCCAGCAACCGATGATTCCAAGGAATACCTCTTTACTGGTGGTTGCCAGCCCACAGACTGACTACTTACCCGGCGAACTGAAACTGATACGCGACTACATCAACCAGGGCGGCAACCTCGTGTGGTTAACCGATCCGGGTGAGCAACACAATATCCTCAGCCTGTTCAACCAGACCGGCCTGGAGATTCTGCCCGGCACCATTGTTGATGCCAATGCCGCACAACTTGGGTTGGATAGTCCAGCCATTGCCGTGGCAAGCCGTTTTACTGACCACCCGGCTACGGCTAATTTTAATCTGGTGACACTCTATCCTTTTGCCGCTGCGCTGACGGGGGCCGCCTCAGATATCTGGCAAGCAATACCCCTGCTTCAGACCCAAGCCGGCAGCTGGAATGAGACAGGCCCGCTAACGGGTGAAATAAAGCGGGATGACGCACAGGGGGAAATAGCCGGCCCCTTAACCATCGGTATCGCCTTCAATCGTACGCACAACAATCAATCGCAACGACTCATGGTTATTGGTGACGGAGACTTCTTATCAAATAGTTACCTGGGTAACGCTGGCAACATGAACCTCGGGCTAAATTTGATTCGCTGGCTGGCTGAAGATGACAACCTACTAGACATCCCCGTCAAAACCGCTTCAGATATTGAGCTGAATCTCTCCCCAACTATCGGAGCGGCAATCGGGCTGGGTTTCCTGTTTATTCTGCCCATGCTACTTATCAGCTCAGGTCTGTTGATCTGGTGGCGCCGACGTAACGCCTAAGGAAAACCTGCATGCGAAGACAAAGTCTGATAAACATTTTCCTGCTGCTGATTGTGCTAGTGCTGGGGCTTTTCGTCTGGATGAGTCCAGAAAAAGAGGAGCAACACTCATTAGGGCCTTTAACCTCATTACATTCAGCCGATATAAAGCGCATCGAAATTCGCAACAACAACGGTCCTGGTTTTGTACTGCAACGTGAAGCAGACAAATGGAACATGACAGAGCCCTATTCCGTACAGGCCAACGGTCCGCGCATCGATATTCTTATGGACCTGCTCTCCACGCCCCAGGTAGAAGCAATCCCTCTGCCTGCTGATCGGCTGGCGGAATTTGGCCTGGACAAGCCCCTGGCCAAAGTGAAATTCGATAATACGCTTATCACTTTTGGTGGGACACACCCCTACAACTATCGTCGTTATGTCAGCATTAAAGACCAGCTCTACTTGATCAACGATATTTTTCCTCATCACGTACTGGCCCAGGCAGAGGATTTTATCAGTCACGCCCTGCTGCCCGCGAACGCACAGATCAGTCAAATCACCACACCAGACTGGCAGATCGAAGAACAGGACGGCCAATGGCTACTCACTCCCCTGACCAGCAACATTACAGCCGAACTGTTGCAAAGCAAGATAGACACCTGGCTGCATACCTGGGTATCCAAGGTGACCAAGGCACCCAAAACCGGACCGACAGGCAGCATCTCCATCACACTCAAAAATAATCAGGCGCCTATTAACTTCGACATTGTAAAGCTGAAAAAGCAGACCTTTCTGATACATAAGGAGTTAGGCCTCGCCTATCGTCTTACTTCAGATAATCTGCTTCTTCCACCCGGCAACACTGACTGATATGCCCGAGCTACCCGAAGTCGAAACCACCCGCAGTGGTATTGCTCCTCACATTACTGGTCAACAAATAACGGGCACGGTCATCCGGCAATCTCAACTGCGCTGGCCCATACCAAACGATCTGGAACAACACCTGAAAGGCCGCAAGATACGCGCTGTAGAGCGACGAGCAAAATACCTGTTGATTAAGCTCACTCAGGGTACATTGATCATCCACCTCGGCATGTCAGGCAGCCTGCGTATACTCCCCCGCTCAACTGAACCAGGCAAACATGATCACTTCGATCTCCTGTTCAAAACACTCTGTTTACGCTTTCATGATCCCCGTCGTTTTGGTGCGATACTCTGGACAACAGAACCTGTTGCCGACCACAAACTCATCAAACACCTGGGACCAGAACCCTTGTCACCAGAATTCACTGGTGACTATCTGCATAAACAGGCACAGGGTCGGAGCGTCGCCGTCAAGAATCTGATTATGGATGGAAAAGTCGTGGTAGGTGTCGGTAACATCTATGCCAATGAGGCCCTGTTTCGCAGCGGCATAAACCCTTCACGCGCCGCCAATCGCATTTCTGCGGATCGTTACAGCCAGCTGGCAGAAGAGATAAAGCAGGTATTGGCGGCGGCTATTAAGCGAGGCGGTACAACACTACGGGATTTTCAACAGGAAGACGGTAAGCCCGGCTATTTTGCCCAGGAACTACTGGTCTATGGCAAGGCCGGTGAGCCCTGTCCTGGTTGTGGTGAACCATTGAAGCAGAAACGAATTGGTCAGCGGTCGAGCTTTTATTGCGGGAAGTGTCAGCGATAGTTGAATGTAGACTTGATGTTGCTGCGTTTATTTTTTCCACATTCACCTTTTTAGTGCCTACTCCACTTTTTTGTTTATGGCGTTCTTGTCGATTCACAATCAAATTTTTGTATCGCTACGCGATGTTATTTTAATGGGGGTCCCGGCCCCCATTGCCGGGTTACTTTTACGGGCAAAAGTAACCAAAACCCTCGCTCCACCACCCCACCCCTTCGGGGTTCCCTGCGTTTCTCGCCAGATACGGGGCGCGTATAACTCGCCGCTCTGGCGGCTCAAACAGATACGCGCCTTGATCCGTACCCGGCTGCGATACTCGGTGGTGTGGAAGTCGCACAGCGGCGGGGCATCTCGTACTGTTCTCTTTTCTACAGGTATCGGAGTCGGCTAAGCCGACTCCGACACCTTACTGGTACAGTTAACTAACTGTGATACCACCCTCGACCTTATCCCCTTCCGGCCTGTCGAGCATCGCAGGGGGGAGCGGAAACAAGCGCTAATTTGTCTGAGCCGCTTTAGCGGCGAGTTTATTAGCGCGCCGCTCACACCGAGAAGCGCAGAGGACCCGAAGGGCAGGCTGGCGGGGAGAGACTTTTGGGTACTTTTGGTCACAAAAGTACCTCGCTAAGGCCGAAGGCCGTGTG
>JAPHUE010000199.1 GCA_026196795.1 Sedimenticola sp. | reverse complement strand
TCTCCTTTATGGGGGGGTTGGGAATGGGGGTTACGCTAATATTTTTCTTTTTGATTGAGTGGTTTTACCCGGTTTTTTTTGAGCTTAAGCAAGGTGCGACGCCGGGTAAAAAGGCCATGGGGTTGGAGGTGATTCATGATGATGGCACCCCCATCGGCTGGTCTGCTTCATTGATTAGAAATTTACTTCGAACGGCTGATTTCTTGCCTTTCTTATATGCAACAGGGTTGATCTCCATCCTGTTGAATAATAATTTCAAGCGCTTGGGCGATCTCGCGGCGGGATCATTGGTTGTTTATCGCGATAAGGTAACGGTTCGGCCTGAGTTGCCGGATGTGAAACCACAGCAGCCACCTTCTGCTATCTCCAGCGATGAGGGGCGGACACTGTTGGCATTTGCAGAGCGGTCACCGGTGCTATCATCTGACAGGCGTGTTGAATTGGCTGAGATTCTGACTGGGTTGACGGGTAAGCAGGGTGATGATGCGGTAACGGAACTGCATGCCTATGCTAACTGGCTATCCCAGGGTCGTTAGCATGCGTCAACTCGCTTTTGAGCAACAGCACAGGGAGTTATGGCTGCAGTTACGGCATCTGCTGGATAACCTTGATCGCCCGAAGAGAAAACGCCAGTTATCCACCGCTGAAGCTGAAGCACTCCCTTTTTTATATCGGACCGCTTGCAATCACTATGCATTGGCTCGGAGTCGCCACTACAGCCCTGAGCTGGAACGGGAGCTGCACGAGATGATTGTACGCGGTCACCGACACCTTTATGCCGGGCGTAGTGCTCAGCTATGGCGTCTGCTTATCTTTATCAGTCGAGGCTTCCCTCAAGTGTTTAGAAAACAGATTGCTTACTTCTGGGTGGCCACCTTTCTTTTTATAGTCCCTGGGTTGCTGGTGGGGGGGTACTGTTTTTCCCAGTCTGAGTTGATCTATAGCGTGATGGATGACACGCAGGTTGCGCAAATGGAGTCGATGTATGATCCGGCGAATCGAAAGCCGGGCAGATCACTGGAGCGCAGTGCCGAAACCGACATGATGATGTTCGGTCACTACATCTCAAACAATATAGGGATCGGGTTCAGGACCTTTGCGGGCGGCATGCTGTTTGGGATTGGCTCGGTGCTACTGTTGATATTCAACGGTGTTTTTATTGGTGCGGTTGCGGGGCACCTGACCCGCATGGGCTATGAAGAGACGTTCTGGTCTTTTGTCTCGGGGCATGGCTCATTTGAATTAACGGCTATTGTAATCTGTGGTGCCTCTGGATTGATGCTTGGACATGCGCTGATAGCGCCGGGACAGCGCACCCGCATTGACTCTTTGAAATGGCGGGCGGCCGATGCATTGAAACTGGTCATGGGTGCGGCTGCTATGTTGTTGGTGGCGGCCTTTATTGAAGCCTTCTGGTCTTCCAGCTCAATAGCTGTAGAGATCAAATATGTTGTGGCAGCCCTCCTCTGGCTGTTTGTTGCGCTCTATCTTGGGTTGGCCGGAAGGCGTTCGCATGGACCTGGATAAGATCGCAGTCACCGTTCGCCCGCGAACGCCATGGGAAGCCATTGATCTGGGTTTTACCATGGCGCGTGCCTGGTTCGTGCCACTGTGGTTACTCTGGATGGTTGTGGCATTGCCCGTCTATCTGTTGGTGGTTTTACTGTTACCGGATGAGCCGGTGTGGGTGATTATAATAGTCTGGTGGCTAAAGCCGCTGTACGAACCGATGCTTCTGTTCTGGATGAGTAGGGCATTGTTTGACGATAGAGTTAGTCTGCCGGCCGTGCTCAAGAGAGGGTGGGGCGTGGTCTGGCCTCAGCTACTGAGTAATATCACTTGGCGACGATTTAATCCCAATCGCTCATTTACGATGCCAGTTTCAGTACTGGAAGGTTTGAAGGGAAAGGCTCGACGATCGCGGATTCGCATTTTGGGTCGTGGTCAGCAAGGGGGTACATGGCTGACCATCGTGGGTATCCATTTTGAAATGATCCTGGAAGTAGCCGCTATTATCCTGATTGTGATGATGTTGCCAGAGGAGCTTCAGTGGCTTGATATCGATGCCTTCCTGTTTAATCCAGGTAATCTTGAACAGTGGTTGCAACATGTGGGCGATATTCTTGCCATGTCACTCATCGCGCCGTTCTATGTGGCCGCTGGATTTGCACTCTACCTGACCCGGCGAACAGAGCTGGAGGCGTGGGATATTGAACTCAACTTTCGCCGGTTGATGGAGCGGAGAAAAACTACAGATGCACCAGTTGCAAAGGTGGCCATAGTAGCCCTCTGTAGTGCGGTTCTCTATTCAGGCCTGTTTTTTACCACAGATCTAGAGGCCGATACGCTGACAAAAGCAGAGGCTAAGAGTCAAGTTGAAGCCGTCCTGGACAATGAGTTGTTCGGTAAGACCAAGACAGTCAATTACTGGAGTGCGTTAGAGCAAGAGCAGAGTGATTCTGATCTGGGCTGGTTGCTGGAGTGGATACTCTCAGTCCTGGAAGGATTTACCCACGGTTTTGCCGTATTTGGAAAGGGTGTCTTGCTGATGCTGGCTGGCGTGGTGCTTGCCTGGCTGATCTATAAGGCAATAGTTAATCGACAATTGTGGGTGCCTGGTGGCCGAACTGGGCCTAAACGTGTTGCACGACCTGAAACACTGTTTGGTCTAGCGCTTAATGCTCACACACTTCCGTCCGATATTCCTGGTGAATGTCGCCGCCTGATAAAACGTGGTGATATGCGATCGGCCTTGAGTCTGCTTTATCGAGGCACACTCCTGGCACTGCTCGAACAGGATCAGCTTGAAGTACCCGGTAGTGCCACTGAACAGGAGTGTCTGGCGCTGGTGCATTCGACCTGTCCAGGCCCGTTGGCAGATTTTTTTGCAGGTATGACCCCAGTCTGGATACGACTTGCCTACGACCATCAGCGTCCAACGGAGGCGCAGATTTCACTCTTTTGTCAGCAGTGGGATGCGCTGTTTGGGCGGGCGGATAGTGATGCGGACTAAAGTGATTTTATCCATCATCGGGGTCTTGCTGTTGCTTCTGATAGGCTGGTGGGTTCAGTGGTTCTATGCTAACCATGAACAGAAAACCCGTGAGATAAAAACAGATGTCTCCCCCTTGGCGAAGCGAAATCCGCTACTGGCTGCTGATCTTTTTCTGCAGCGTATAGGCCGACAGAGCGAGAGTGTCAGTGGACGGGATTTTCTGCTGAACCCACCCGAGGAAAAGGGTCTGTTAGTGGTTAACCGTATAGGAGGAAGCCTTCCTGCAGAACGCCAGGAGGCGCTGTTGGATTGGGTGCGTCGAGGGAGTCATCTGATTTTCTCACCACCAAGTGGCTGGACTGAAGAGGCGGGGCAGAATAACAGTTTGTTAGATTTTCTTGGTGTCGAAGTTTATCAGCAGAACGGGCCTGATAATGAGGAAGAAGCATCTGAGTCAGCAGACATTTCGGAAATAGATCAACAAGTAAAGCTATCACCAATAGTATTTGAAATGCCGGCTTTTGACGGAGAGGTGACGGTGTCATTTACGGATCGGCTGGCGCTGTTTGATAGCCTGGGGCATGCTGATTGGCAGGTTGAATCTGATGAAGGGGCACATCTACTGCAGTTTGAAATGGGGCGTGGAATAATTACCGTACTTGGTGATCAGGACTTTTTCTCCAATGAGCGTATCGGGGAGCATGATCATGCCCTGTTTCTGGCTCGATTGGCGGCTGATTCGCCGCGTACCTGGTTGCTCTACAGCAGCGATATGCCATCGTTGTTGCAGTTACTCTGGCGGTATGCCACCGAGTTGGTGGTATCCCTGTTGTTGCTGCTGTTGATGTTGGTATGGTTCCTGACTCAGCGAAGTGGTCCTATACGGGGGCTTGCTCATCTTCAAAGACGAAACCTGATGGAGCATCTGGCGGCGGTCGGACATTATATCTGGCGGACTGATCAGGCGGAAAAGACCTTTGGGCGGTCTCAAGTCGCATTGGAGCAGCGCTGGGTGGGTCGTCATCCGCTCCTTAATGGTATGCCGCAGGATGAGCGTTGCCAGTGGATAGCTGGCCATGTCGGGTTGACGCCGGAAGCGGTTGAGTGGGCTCTTTATGGCAGCATTCAAGGTGAACATGAATTTATAAAGGTGTCTGCAATACAGCAGAAACTGATCGCCCAGCTTTATAATCAGCAAGGTTTAAGCGCACAAGGGGAGAGATGAGCGTGACAGAGCGTGAGGAAACAGGAATCGCAACAGAAGTACCCGCTGAGATAATAGATCATCTAAAAGGGCTGGAACGTGAAATCCAGAAGGCTGTTATTGGCCAGACCAGCGTTATCCGTGAGGTGATCGTCGGTCTGCTTGCCGCCGGGCATGTGTTAGTGGAAGGTGTCCCGGGGCTGGGTAAAACATTGTTAGTGCGCGCTCTGGCTGCTGCTGTTGGAGGGCGCTTTAGTCGGGTTCAATTTACACCTGACCTCATGCCCAGTGATATCAGCGGCCATGTCATGTTCGATATGAAGCGGGATGCTTTTCGAGTGCGCAAGGGACCGGTGTTCTGTAACTTTCTCCTGGCAGATGAAATTAACCGGGCACCTGCTAAAACCCAATCTGCCTTGCTTGAAGTGATGCAGGAACAACAGGTGACTATCGAAGGAAACGCCTACAAACTGGAGCGACCGTTTCTGGTCTTGGCGACTCAGAATCCCATTGAGCAAGAGGGTACTTATCCACTCCCCCAGGCGCAGTTGGATCGTTTTCTGCTAAAAATCTTTATCGATTATCCGGCTCAGGAAGAAGAGCAGGCGCTGGTCCAGCATGTGACACGGGGTGTAGGTGATCAACTGGATATTTCTGCAATAAAACAGTTACTCAATCCTGAACAGATTGTACAACTGCAGCAGTATGCAGCAAGCCTTCGCGTGGATGATCAGATTGTTGCCTATGCCGTACGTATTGTACGAACCGCGCGTGACTGGAGTGGCGTTGAAGTCGGCCCTGGTCCCAGGGGTAGTATTGCCCTGTTACGCGCAGGGCGTGCACATGCCTTGTTATCAGGTAATCATTTCGTTACCCCGGATGACATAAAGGCCGTAACACCATCCGTATTAAGGCATCGTATGAAATTGACAACTGATCTTGAGATAGAAGGCTACAAGCCAGATGATGTGCTGGCCGATATTCTGATTAACGTTGAAGCGCCCCGCATATGACCCCAGCCCGGGCGCTACTAGCCGCTGGTTTGGTGCTGTGTCTGTCAGCTTTGCCGGTTGCTTTTTGGCCGCAATTGGGAGCGGCATGGTGGGCTGTAGCCTGTGTGTTGTTGGGTGTGGTACTACTGGATGCCCTGTTGGTTCGACAGCTGCCACCGCTTACCATTACGCGTTCACTTCGCCACAGTATACCGGTGGAGGTCTGGTCGAAAGTCATGCTGGAACTGACTCATAAGGGGCGTCACTCTCTCAATCTACAAGTGCATGATCACTACCCCGGCGGGTTTGCCGTTGAGGCCATGCCTAATGCCTTGATTCTGCCTGCCGGGCGCACGGCGAAAATAACCTATCGGGTAAAGCCCTCTCAGCGGGGTGATGCGGCGTTTAACGGGGTGGATGTTACCGTAATTTCACCTTTAGGTATGTGGCAGAAAAAGCATCACTATCAGTTACGCGATCAAGTCAAGGTGTTCCCCAATTTTCAGGCCATTGGGCGTTATGCCTTGCTGGCAACTGATCATCGATTGAGCCAGATGGGTGTAAAGCGACGTCAGCGTCGTGGCGAAGGTAATGATTTTCATCAGCTGCGTGAATATCGGGCAGGTGACTCGCTGCGACAGATTGACTGGAAGGCGACATCGCGTTATCAGAAGCTGATTTCCAAAGAGTACCAAGATGAACGGGATCAGCAAGTGCTGTTTTTACTGGACAGTGGTCGGCGTATGCGGCATGAGGAGGCCGGCCGGATTCATCTCGACCAAGCCCTCAATGCCATGCTGTTGCTGGCACATGTTGCCTCGCAGCAAGGCGATGCAGTGGGTATGCTCTCCTTTGGTGGATCGCAGCGATGGTTACCTCCCCGAAAAGGGGCGGGGGCGGTTAAGGCGCTGCTCTCACGTCTATATGATCTGACAGCGACCCATGATGCCGCCGATTTTCTGGTAGCGGCGAAACAGGTGATGTCGTTACAACGAAGGCGGGCGCTGGTTATTATTCTGACCAATACCCGGGATGAAGATCACGAAGATTTGATATCTGCTGTTCAGCAACTCAAAAGGCGTCACCTCGTTGTTGTAGCGAATTTGCGGGAACAAATTCTTGATGAGGTTTTGGCTCGACCGGTCACAGACCTTGATAGTGCGTTGCAGTTTCACGCGGTCAATGATTACCTTGAGAGTCGCCGGAAGAGCCTTGATCACCTGAAGCATCAGGGTGCAATTACCCTTGATCTTGAGGCGCCTCAGCTACCGGTCGCTCTGGTTAATGGCTATCTGATGGTGAAGGCATCGGGGGCGCTTTAGCGGTATACAGTAATTTCACTACAGTTTGTACTCTATCTGACGCTATACATCCTGTAACTGGCATTTTTTTTATCAAGCCAGAGAGAGTGATATAGGGGGTAGTAATGGCTTTTTTTGGCAATGGCGAACAGAAAAAACGTTTGGCGGAGGTAGAGCAGGAGAATGCACGCCTTACGGATGAGATAGCTCAGTTGAAAAGCGAAATGGCCGCGCAGAGCGATGAGCTGCAGCGACTACAGGGCTCTCAGGATAAGGAGTCCCAGTTAGATATCCTAATGCGCTTTGAGAATGAAAATGTAAAGGCGGGTCTGGTAGATATTCAGGGTAACCTGGCTGAATCTGTCACAGCGGCCAAGCACTCACTGAGTGGGTTTGGTGAGCTGAATAGTGAATTCAGTACGCTCTCAAGTAGTATTGGGCAGATTATGACTGATCTGGATGGGCTTTCTGAAGTGTCAGGAAAATCCGGTGAGTCGGTGGAGGGTATGTCCTCCCGGGCAGGAGAGATCAGCTCTATTCTGGCTCTGATCAAAGGCATTGCGGAACAGACTAATCTCCTGGCATTGAATGCCGCAATTGAAGCGGCCCGAGCCGGTGAGCAAGGCAGGGGCTTTGCGGTTGTTGCCGATGAGGTACGTGGTCTTGCTGATAAAACTCAGTCAGCTATTACCGAGATCAATGATGTTATTCAGGCCATGCAGGATAATGTGAAATCGGTATCAGCGGCTTCGACGCAAGTGATCGAGAAGGTCGGGAAAGTGTCAGTGGCCGTGACCGGTTTTAAGAATAATCTATCCGAGATGGGTGAGGGAGTGAAATCCTATTTCGGTGATGTCACTGTTATGACCGATAGTGTCTTCATGAGTCTGGCAAAGCTGGATCATGTACTCTGGAAGGTGAATACTTATCTCTCTGTGAATATGAATGAGCCCGCTTTTGATTTTGTCGACCATCATAATTGCCGATTGGGTAAATGGTACTATGAAGGTGAAGGTAAGGATTATTTCTCTCACTCCAGTCATTATCATGGCATTGAGCATCCCCACTCTGTCGTGCATCAGGGAACAAAAGGGGTTTTTGAGTTATTGAGCGAAGAGCAGCGCAACTATCCTGCATTGATGCAGGCATTTGGTGTGATGGAAGAGAACAGTAAAAAAGTGTTCGAGATGTTGGATAAAGTAGAAGAAGATGCTAATCGTATAGGATGATCAGCTACCCACGCCCATAAAAAAACCGGCTGAAGGGCCGGTTTTTTTATGGGCTGAATTTCAACTCGCTTGTCTCATGACATCAGTAAAATGGGTGAAGCCACCTGTAAGAGCCGCGCCTGCTGATTAGTAGATGGGTAGTGGTGGCGCTTCCAGTGAATGGATTTGCTGTTCCAATTGCAGTAGATGTTCTTGCCAATACTGATGGGTATTGAACCAGGGAAAGGCGTTTGGGAATGCAGGATCAGACCAGCGTTTGGCTAGCCAGGCCGCATAATGAATCATACGCAGTGTGCGGAGCGGTTCAATCAGTGCTATCTCACGGGTATCCAGTGACCTGAATGTGTCATAGCCTTCCCGTATGTAACTCAGTTGTAGCGCCATCTCTTGATGGTCACCAGAGAGCAGCATCCAGAGATCCTGTATAGCTGGCCCAGTCTGACAGTCATCCATATCCACAAAATGGGGGCCACGGTCTGTCCAGAGGATATTGCCCGGGTGGCAATCACCGTGAAGCCGGATTTTCGTGTACTGTGTTGAAGCGAATGTCTCGTCAATTATCTTCTGAAGCGTGTCGGTTGTCCGTCGATAAGCTGATTCCAGTTCCAATGGTATGAACTGTCCTGAGAGCAGGTATTCAGATGATGCACGCCCCATTTTTTCTGGATCGATAGCGGGGCGATACTGGAAGGTTTCTGTTGATCCCATTTGATGGATGCGCGCAATAAATCGGCCGATCCATTCGAGGTTATCCGGGTTATCCAGTTCAGGCCAGCGACCGCCTCGCCTAGGGAATAGTGCAAATCGGTAGTTTTGATATTCATGCAGTGTCGCCCCTTTTGCATCGACCAGTGGGGCAATAACGGGTATCTCATCATCTGCTAATGCCAGACTGAACTGGTGTTCTTCAAGAATCGACTCGCTGGACCATCTTTCTGGTCGATAAAATTTGGCAACGAGTGGTTCGGCATCTTCCATGCCTATCTGATACACCCGGTTCTCATAACTGTTGAGAGCAAGCATACCGCCGCTGGGTCTGTAACCAACGGATTCGAGTGCTTGAAGAATGGTTTCGGGTGTCAGGCTGGCATAAGGTGTGTCTTGTTCAGACATCGAAGCCGGCCTGGCGCAGTGCCTTTTGCAGTTGTTTGGGTTCAAAACCCTGAACGGATTGGTCGCCAATGACAATGAATGGGACTCCGCGCCCACCGGCGCGCATGAAGTCGAGTTGTGCCCGTTTGTTGCGTTCTACATCCTGCTCTGAAAAGGGGATGTGGTTTTGCTGTAGATAGGTCTTGGCCCGGCGGCAGTGACTGCAGTTGCGAGAGGTGTAGAGGGTGATCCGTGTCTGTCTCTTTTTCATGTTGGCATCCACGTCACGTCTTACGGGAGGAGAATAGCTTGGGTGTGCGTGCTATTCGTAACACGGATCCCGGAATTCAGGATCCGTGTGGTTCTCTGCTCAGCGTCCAGTCAAGATGCTTTCCGCTTCGTGATATTTTTCAGAGGTGCGGTTGATAACCTCATCAGGCAGCTTGGGGCCAGGTGGTGTCTTATCCCAGTCCAGAGTCTCCAGGTAGTCACGCACAAACTGCTTGTCAAAGCTGGGTGGGCTGATACCTGGTTGATACTGGTCGGCTGGCCAGAAGCGCGAAGAGTCCGGCGTTAAGACTTCATCAATCAGATAGAGCTGTCCATCTTTGTCCAGACCAAATTCAAACTTGGTGTCAGCGATGATGATCCCTTTCTGTAGCGCAAAATCGGCACACTCAGTATAGATGCGCAGACTGACATCACGTACCTGCTCGGCGAGGTCCTGGCCGATCAGATCAATCATCTGCTGGAAGCTGATGTTCTCATCATGATCGCCCACTTCCGCCTTTGACGAGGGAGTGAAAATAGGTTCAGGCAGTTTGTCGGCCTGTCTAAGTCCCTCAGTGAGCTTGATGCCGCAGACTTCCCCGGTTTTCTGATAATCCTTCCAGCCTGATCCTATAATGTAGCCGCGAACTATCGCTTCCACCGGGAGTGGCTTGAGTTTGCGAACCACAATCGCGCGATCACCGAGCATGGCTCGCTGTTCGGGATCAGGTACCACTTGTTCCAGTGGTAAATCAGAGAGGTGGTTTGGCAGAATACTGCCAGTGCGGCCGAACCAGAAGTTGGCTACACGGGTCAACACCTCGCCTTTGCCCGGGATCGGCTGTGGCAGAACCACATCGAAGGCCGACAGGCGGTCACTGGCAACGATCAGCATATGGTCGTCGTCAATATCAAAAATGTCGCGCACCTTACCGCGGCTCAGCAGTTTTAGGTGGGGTAATTCTGTTTCAAATAGTGCGTCAGCTTGGCTCATAGTAGTAGTGAAACTTGGTGACTGAAAAGAGGCGAATTATACCCTGTTCTGCCATTACTTATAGTCCATTAATACATTTTGATTATAAAAAAGAAGATGGCTATGGGAAACTGCAGGGAGAGTGGTGGTTCCGGGGAGAGTATTGGTCTTATGTTACAGGATTCAGGTGAATTTATATCTGCTTTTAATGGCAGTTTTAATTCAGCCCTTCGCTGGCCTCAGCTTGATCAGCTCTGGAGTGCCCTACGTGAACAGTCTCAGGATGACTGGTTTATCTACGCAATTGGTGAAACACCGCCAATAATGCCTTCGTCAGCGGCCGATGTTGAGCGTTTTATAGACGAAATGGATAGTTTTCTTCGTCGCGAACATGATGAAGAGTACTGCGGTATTGTTTATGCGGATGACTTGGCTCATCCCAGGTTCATCAAGATTTACGATCCCCACAACCTGGGTGTCTCTTGCGGATTTAGTGATAATCCACCACTGCCTGGTTGGGTGCTCAGTAAAATCGCCCCCTGTGATCTCCCATCAACCCGCGTACTACCCAATAATCGCCGTCGCTGGTGGCGGCGGATCTTTAACTGAGCATTCATAATGATTTGATGATAGACTAATAACCTACTAAATAACTAAGTAATTAAGGTGACGGGAGGTTGTTTCATGAGTGCGGTATCCATGAATCAAACGTTATACAAAACCCAGCAGACTATGGAGATCTTGCGGGGCTGGCGATTGGGTGTTGAGCAGGTCTGTTTTGTATTGGGTCTGCCAGAGACGCGCCTGCGCAAACTCAATCGATTGGGCCAGAATGAATCACTTCCGGATGATCCCGAGATACAACGGCGCGCATCCTATGTTCGGCGGATTGCCGAAGCGCTGCATACCAGTTATCCAACCAATCCCACCATGGGGGCGCGTTGGCTGCGTCAGAAACATCGTCGCCTTGGGCAAGAACCGTTGGCATTGATACTGGAGCAGGGCGAAGGGGGATTGGAGCAGGTGCTGGCTGAGCTTGATTGTACATTCTGTTGGGAATTGAACAGCCCCAAGCTGAATTGAATTCAGTTGCCTGTGGCCATTGCCCGCGCTAACCCTGTCTGCCAGTCATCAATAAACTGATCAATCGATTCAATGAACTCAGGATCATGCTCGGTGCGGTTGATGGTGCAGTGAATCCTGATGTCTGTCTGTTCCGCTGTTATGGTCCAGGCCAGCGCATTCGGGCAGCCTGGCAGTGAAAAGCGGACGCCCTGTTTTATCGGTTCACGATTGACCTTGAAACTGCCCCACAGGCAATAGATCTCACCGCTCTCGCCTTGCTGGTGGAGCAGGCTGTCGATGGAATCGCAGAGTTCTGGCAGCCGTTGCAGAGTGCAGATTGTCTGTAACTGTTCGGGGTGACTGTCTTGATTGATCCGCCTAAAAAACTCCATCAAGCGCTACCTTTGCTTTTCCTGTCTTTTTAACCACACCTCAAGACCCTGGGCGCACAGTGCAATATCCATTCCGAGCACCTCGTCAATCTCCTGGTCGGAGAGGGTTGAACCATGCGCTTTCAGCTGTGCTCGATAATAGCGATCCAGACCCTGTTTGATCTCCAGTTCCCGCTGTTCACCCTGAGGAGCCCCTTTGGCAATCGCCGCATAGGCGTCGATCTCTTCATGTAGCGTCTGGGCGCGAAGCGCAGGCTGATCTACCCGGCAAAAGTGAGTCAAATAGAGTTGCTCGGGATTTAAGCGGGTCAGGCGGTCAAGCGTCTCATGCCACGCTTCAGGATCGAAGTCGATGGGCGTTGAGGGCAAAAACATGAAGGGGCCCTGATCTGTGTCCAGTTCCCGATAAGAGATGCCAAAGGTGTCTCCGGTAAACAGCCCCCGGCTCTGTTCATCCCAGACGCAGAGATGGTGGCGTGCATGCCCCAGAGTGTGCAGGCATGTTAGTTTTCTGCCGGAAAGGGAAAGCTCAAATCCGTCCTCGGCCTCGATCGTACGTGCCTCTGGGACGGGTACGATGGAGCCATAGCGTTCTTCAAAAACCGCCTCGCCATAGACGGCAATGGTGCCGGCAATGATCTTTTCCGGGTGGATCATGTGCTGGGCCCCGAGCGGGTGTATGACCATCTGAGCATTCGGTAGTGCGGCCATGAGCTGTCCCGTACCACCGGCATGATCCAGATGCACATGGGTAGGTATGATGTATTTCACTTGCTCAGGTTGTAGACCTTGTAAAGCCAGTAACTCCATGACGGCAGGTACAACATGCGAGGTGCCGGTATCGATCAGTGCAGCCTCATCGCTCTCTCTAATCAGGTAGCAGCCGTCCAGGTTGGGTCGGTAATAGAAGGTATCAATACAGAATATGCCGTGTCCGAGATCTTGATAGGAGAGTTTCACCGGTGTCGCTCACTTTGTAGTCCTGTTTCAGGAACGGGACTTTGCCATGGATGGTAATATGGGGCAAGGTGGGTATACCCGTAGAGATTATATGTTTTACTGGTGAAGTTTCTAATCTGAAGGAGATAAAGATGGGTTCGCATATTTATAAAAAGGTTGAGTTGGTGGGTTCATCCACTGAAAGTTCCGATAAGGCGGTGGAGAACGCGTTAGAGCATGCTGCCAAAAGTATCCGCAATATGGATTGGTTTGAAGTGATTGAAACCCGTGGGCATATTGCCGATGGCAAGGTGGCGCACTGGCAGGTGGTGATAAAGGTGGGTTTTCGACTGGAAGATTAACTGCGTTTTTTCGCCAGTGCATTATCGATTCAATGCACTGGCGAATGGCACCTTAGTGTCAGGAGCAGAGCAGCATCTCAAGCAGGGCCTTTTGTGAGTGCATTCTGTTTTCCGCTTCATCCCACACCACGCTGTCTGCACGATCCATAACAGAGGCCGTTACCTCTTCACCGCGATGCGCGGGCAGGCAGTGCATAAATAGGGCGTCAGGATTGGCTTCAGCCATGACCTGATCGTTGACCTGATAATCGGCAAACGTAATGGCGCGTTGCTTTTGCTCTTCCTCTTGTCCCATGCTGGCCCAGACATCGGTCACTACCAGATCCGAACCGCTGGCTGCTTCCAGGGGTTTGTGGATGATCTGACAGCGATCTCCTGCGGCCTGCAGAATGTCGTTGTTCGGTTCGTGACCCACGGGGCAGGCAATATTCAGTTTAAAATCAAACTGTCGGGCAGCGTTGATATAGGAGTGACACATGTTGTTGCCATCGCCTACCCAGGTAACAGTTTTTCCTGCGATATCGCCCCGGTGTTCAAAATAGGTCTGCATATCTGCCAGGAGTTGGCAGGGGTGGAGTAGGTCGGTCAGGGCATTGATAACCGGTACTTGGGAATGTGCCGCAAACAGCGCTACCTTTTCGTGTTCAAAGGTACGGATCATTACGCAGTCGACCATGCGTGAGATTACTCTGGCGCTGTCCTCTATCGGCTCTCCGCGACCCAATTGAGTATCACGGGAAGAGAGAAACAGGGCATGTCCTCCGAGTTGTGTAATCCCGGCTTCAAACGAGATCCGTGTGCGGGTAGACGACTTTTCAAAGATCATGCCCAGGGTCTGGTTTTTGAGTGGCTCAAAGAGCTCACCTGAACGCAGGATTTGCTTTAGCTCGGTAGCCCTTTTTATCAGCTGGCGCAGTTCGTCGGATGAGAGATCCAGTAGCGATAAAAAATGCCTGACGGGTTTGATATCTGTAGTTGCCATAATCGTACCTTGCGCCTATTGGTCCTGCTCGCTGTCATCGTCCAAAAACGTTTTAATTAATCCTGAGAGTGTTGCGACTAACTGTTCTGCCTGCTCATCTTTCATCACCAGTGGAGGAAGTAACCTGATGACACTATCGGCAGTGACATTAATTAACAGGCCTTGCTCCAGTGCCTGGGTGACCAGGTCGCCACAGGGCCGGTTGAGCTCTATGCCAATCAGCAGCCCCTGGCCCCGAATCTCCTCTACACCGACAACATCGGTGAGTGCATCAGCAAAATCAGCCAGCAACTTTGCGCCAAGCGTTTCTGCCCGGCTGACAAGATCCAGTTTTTCAACGGTTTCGAGTACGGTCAGGCCGACCCGGCAGGCGAGGGGATTACCGCCAAAAGTGGTGCCATGATTGCCAGGGCCTAATATATCGGCCGCTTTTCTGCCCGCCAGACAAGCGCCAATCGGCATGCCGTTACCCAGTGCCTTGGCCAGGGTCATGACGTCAGGAACGATCTCCTGGTGCTGGTGGGAGAAAAATTTACCGCTACGTCCAATGCCGGTCTGGATCTCATCCAGCATCATCAGCCATTGCTGTTCATCGCAGATCTTGCGGATCTGTGTCAGATAGTCATCGGCAGGAATGTTTATTCCACCTTCACCCTGAATGGGCTCAACCAATACGGCCACCACATTGGGGCTGTTCTCAGCAACATTTTGAAGACTGTCGATATCTCCAAAGGGGATGCGCACAAAGCCTTGTACCAGGGGTTCAAATCCGGCCTGCACCTTGCGATTTCCCGTAGCGGAAAGTGTTGCAAGTGTACGTCCATGGAAGCTTTTATCCATGACCACAATGGCAGGGTTCTTGATGCCTTTCTGATTGCCATACATCCGGGCAATCTTTATCGCGGCCTCATTGGCTTCTGCCCCTGAATTTGAGAAGAACACCCGCTGCATACCGGAAAGCTCAACCAGTTTTTCACCCAGTTGTTCCTGAAGCGGTATCCCATACAGATTGGAGGTATGCAGTAATTTACTGGCCTGATCGCAGATTGCTTTCTGGATGGCGGGGTGGGCATGCCCAAGTCCGCATACGGCGATGCCCGACAGCGCATCCAAATAGCGCTTGCCCTCGGTATCCCAAAGCCAGACGCCATCGCCCCGCTCGAAACTGACGGGTAGCCTTTTGTAGGTGGCCATTAATGCACTCGACATGGTAGTTATCCTTAGTCTCCAAACCAGGAACTGGATATACCGCCATAAGGGCGTAAATATCCAAGAAAACCGTCAATACTATGAGTATCGGGTTTCGAAGGCAAGCCCTACAGTTGAGGATTACGCTTGCCATAACCGATAGATGGGACTACTCTCCACGCCGGGAGTCGGCCGGATGGTCGCTGCTTTGCAAAAAGTGGAGGAAAGTCCGGGCTCCGATGGACAGGGTGCCAGGTAACG
>JAPHUE010000200.1 GCA_026196795.1 Sedimenticola sp. | reverse complement strand
GAAGGCCTGGTTGATACCCAGCATCTGTTTGATGGCTTCAGTTCCAACGCGGTGATTTCGATCATCGCCGTGATGATTATCGGCGCAGGACTGGATCGTACCGGCATCATGAGTCAGGTCGCCGCGTTTATTCTCAAGGTTGGCGGTAAGACGGAAGGGCGCATCATCCCGATCATCTCCAGCACCGTGGCCATCATCTCATCCTTCATGCAGAACGTGGGCGCCGCTGCGCTTTTCCTGCCCGTGGTTTCCCGAATCTCCGCCCGCGCTGACCTGCCGATGTCCCGGCTACTGATGCCGATGGGCTTCTGTGCCATTCTTGGCGGCACGGTAACCATGGTCGGTTCTTCTCCACTGATCTTGCTGAATGACCTGATCCACACCTCTAACAGCGCCCTGCCTGAAGAGATGAAAATGGATGCCTGGAGCCTGTTCTCCGTAACACCCATCGGACTGATGCTTGTCGCCACTGGTGTGATCTATTTCGTAGTGGCCGGGCGCTTTGTGCTGCCCACCACCAAGAGTGAGAGTAGCACCTCCGCTGCGGGTGCCCTGCAATATTTCCGTGATCTTTACGGTGTCAGCTTCAGCCTGTTTGAATTGGTCGTCCCTGATGGCAGTGACTTGGTCGGCAAAGAACTGGATGATGTAGAGACACTGTATAAAGTGCGTGTCATTGCCAATAAACGGGCCGGGGGTGATAGCCAGGTAGGGCCAGGCACACTGGCACGAAATACGGCCATAGAGAATGGCATGGTATTGGGTGTCATAGCCGAATCACGGGACATTGATCACTTTGTAGAGACTTATGGACTTAAAAAACGCAACGAATTGCGCTCGTTTACCGAATCGCTCGCTGCCACAAAAGCGGGTATTGCCGAAGTCCTGATCCCGCCAGGCTCCAGCTTGATTGGCAAAAGCGCCCGTGACGTCTGGATGCGTAAAGTCTACGGTATTGCCATGATCGCCCTGCATAGAAATGGCGAGACCATGCGTGAAGGCGATGATATCCGCAGCATCCCCTTTGTAGCGGGTGACACTCTTGTTGTGCACACCACCTGGGACGCACTGGCTCGGCTGGAGCAGGATCGAAATTTTGTTGTGATCACTACGGAATACCCCCGTGAAGAACTACGCCCAAATAAAGTGGGCTGGGCCGCCCTCTTCTTTTTGATTGCCCTATCCATGGTGCTGTTCACCGATATCCGCTTATCCGTCGCACTCCTTACCGGGGCCATGGGCATGATTCTCTCTGGTGTCATCTCGATTGAAGAGGCCTATGAAGCGGTGAGCTGGAAGACTGTCTTTTTATTAGCCTCATTGATTCCCTTGGGACTGGCCGTTGAAAGCACCGGCACAGCAAAATGGATCGCGGAGCAGACGCTCTCGGTTGTTGGTGAACAACCGATCTGGGTAATTCAAGCCGCGGTAGCGATGCTGGCCACCTTTTTCACGCTGGTCATGTCCAACGTTGGAGCCACCGTACTGCTGGTTCCGCTCGCGGTGAATATAGCCATCGGTGCTGGTGCCAATCCTGCGGTCTTTGCCTTGACAGTAGCGATTGCCACATCTAATTCATTCCTGATTCCCACTCATCAGGTTAATGCGTTGATTATGGGGCCTGCGGGCTATCGCGTTCCTGATTTCATTCGGGCAGGCGGCATTATGACCGTGCTGTTCCTGGTGGTCATGATGATTGCAATGAACCTGTTTCTTTAATCAATAAACCACTCTTCGATTTGCAACCAACCGGCATTTTTTAGACGCCTGACCAGAGTCAGGCGTCGCTATTTCTTCATCATTCAATTTATAACTGCCAGTTAAACTTCTTCCAAAAAAACTCATTAAGGGCTCTCTTGCCAGGAATCTCATATTCCATGATTAGTTCATGAGAAATTTTAAACATCTCACGCTGGATTAATCCTTAAATACATCAGAAAAATAAATACCTTCTACACAGTGCCACTGACCGGTATTATCAGATACTGGATTTACAAGGTAGAAAAATCTGTGCATCTTGATAGCTTTATATTTTCTGCATTGCTCCTTCTGGCAGTAACGTCAGTAGCCGTTGCCCTGTTTCGTCATATCGGGCTGGGTTCTGTACTGGGTCTGCTGGTAGCCGGCATTGTTGTTGGACCCTACTCTCCCGGCCCGTATGTCACTGCACATGTGGATGATGTAAGACATTTCACTGAGCTGGGTGTTGTACTCCTGCTGTTTGTTATCGGGCTGGAGATGAAACCAAGCCGTCTCTGGTCCATGCGCCGTTATCTGTTCGGCCTGGGCTCTCTACAGATCCTGTTAACCGGTCTGGCTATTACGCTATATGTTGCACTGGGTACAGATTCGTGGAAAACCGCCCTGCTGATTGGCCTGACACTCTCACTCTCTTCCACCGCCTTTGTTATGCAATTACTACAAGAGCGGGGAGAACTGGCCAGTAAACACGGCACGGGAACCTTTGCCATTCTACTGATGCAGGATCTTGCGGTTGTTCCCCTGCTCGCCCTTGTCCCGCTGCTCTCTGAAACAGCCGCTATCGCATCAGGAAAGCCACTCTGGGAGCAGTTGCTGATTCTTTCCGGCATGTTTGCCGTGTTGTTCATCTTTGGCCGGCGAGTTGTACCAGCCGCACTAGAGTGGCTTGCGCGTCATGATAATCGTGAGGCGTTCCTGATGGTGGTGCTGCTGGCGGTCTTCCTGGCTGCCTGGGCCATGCATCAGGCCGGGCTCTCTATGGCTCTTGGCGCTTTTATTATGGGCATGTTGCTGTCAGATTCAACCTACAACATGCAGATTCGTTCGCTTGTAGAGCCCTATAAGGGTTTGTTGATGAGTCTCTTTTTTGTGGCCGTGGGCATGTCAATCGACCTGGGTGAGCTGACCGATCGTCCACTTGAGTTTATTGGCCACGCACTGGTACTTATTGGTATCAAACTGGCCATACTCTTTCCATTGGCACTGGCATTTGGCTACACGCGGGGCAATTCGGTACGCATTACATTTATGCTGGCTCAATCGGGTGAGTTTGGTTTTGTCCTGTTTGGTTCTGCGTTGGTACTGAATGTTATTGACGAAAGCACATTCATTATTGCTATTGCAGTTATCTCCTTAACCATGCTGATGACTCCCTTGTTGGTCAGTTTTGGAGATATAATCGCTCGGAGAGTTGACCCGAAAAATAACCATCTGAATGAAGCCACGAACAGCAGCATAGAGATAAAAGAGCACAGTGTAATCATTGGTGGCTATGGACGGGTTGGCCACACAGTCGCCACGTTACTTGAAGCGAGCGACATCCCCTTTGTTGCATTTGACACTAATCCAGCCAACATCAAACGCGGCAGAGATTCTGGACATGCCGTACAGTATGGTGATATCTCTGATCCTGAACTACTTGCTACTGCCCATGTTGAGCGAGCCTCATTGATTGTACTCACCATCGATCAAAGCAGCACAGTTCTACGAACCGTCTCGCACTTGCGAAACATCTATCCACAACTACCGATTATCGCTCGCGCCCGGGATCTTGAAGCTTGTGGCCACCTGCTAAAAGCAGGCGCAACCCAGGCATTTCCTGAGGCCGTAGAAGCCAGCCTTCGGCTAGGCGCAGAAGCGTTAAAGATGGTTGGCGCAGCAGATGATAATGTTGAGTTATTAATGCAGGGAGTCAGAGATCGAGGTTATCAACTGGTAAGAGAGAAATCAAAACAGGATTCCCCTAGAAAATAACACATTCGGTGTTTCCCCTCTAAAGATGGGGATAACACCGCAATGGTCGGTTATCAGCGACGCTTTCCGCCGCGCCCAGGCCGGGGACGATCAGGACCCACACGTACCAGTCCGCCATTCCATTCGCGACTATCAAGTGCCGCCATTGCGGCGCGCGCCTCATGACCTTCCATCTCAATGGTTG
>JAPHUE010000139.1 GCA_026196795.1 Sedimenticola sp. | reverse complement strand
TTCCAAACGCCTGTAACATCTTTTTCAGCCAGGATTTTGAAATCGAACCGCTGGTAGTGCCGTCGGTACTCATAGTTCCCTTTCAGATCAATATGGATTGGAGAAGCCCAGATTGGTGAGAATCTCCACTTCAAGATTTTCCATCTCTTCCGCTTGCTGATCATTAATATGATCAAAACCGAGAAGATGCAAGACCCCATGCACAATAAGATGTGCCCAATGGGCCTCCAGTGACTTACCTTGCTCTAACGCTTCCTCCACCACCACAGGGGCACAGATCACCAAATCACCAATATGGTTGCTTTCAACCACCTCGGGTGCTTCGAACGGAAATGAAAGGACATTGGTAGGCTTGTCTTTGTTGCGGTACTCACGATTCAGCTGCTGACTCTCTTCCCGGTCAACAATTCGAATAACCAACTCAACATGATCCAGGCGGTTGTTCAGCGCCGCTTCTGCCCAGGCCTGAAACTGCATTGGATTGGGTGCGCCATCGGCCTCAACCATGTGCTGAATCTCAATTTGTAGATTCACGTCTTTTCCTTATTTTTATCATAGTGCTCATAGGCACCGACAACCTTCTGCACCAGTGGATGGCGTACCACATCACGTGCATTGAAGAAGGTGAAACTGATCCCCTCAACCTCGCTGAGGATTTCGATCGCCTGGCGGAGGCCCGACGTGTGCCCCCGGGGCAGATCCACCTGGGTGACATCCCCGGTAATCATGGCGGTCGAATTGAAGCCGATGCGGGTCAGAAACATCTTCATCTGTTCCGGCGTGGTATTCTGCGCCTCATCCAGAATGATGAAGGAGTCATTCAGGGTTCGGCCCCGCATGTAGGCCAATGGTGCCACTTCGATCACGTTTCGTTCAATCAGCTTGGCCACCCGCTCAAAACCCAGCATTTCATAGAGCGCGTCATACAGTGGCCGCAGATAGGGATCGATCTTCTGGGAAAGGTCGCCCGGCAGGAAGCCCAGACGCTCCCCTGCCTCTACCGCCGGCCTGACCAGCAGAATACGTCGTACCTGATCTCGCTCCAGGGCATCAACCGCACAGGCCACCGCCAGATAGGTCTTACCCGTACCCGCCGGACCAATACCAAAATTGAGGTCATGGGTCACCGCCTTATGCAGATACTCCTGCTGATTGGCTCCCCGCGGGCGGATCATGCCTCGGCGGGTCTTGATCACTACCTCAGGGACAGTACTCTCGGCCTGGTCTTCCAGCAGGGCTTCAATCCCGGACTCCTGAAGATAAAGGTGCACCGATTCCGGTGTCAGTATCTCACTCTCAGCCAAGGCATAGAGAGCCTGCAACAACTCGCCACCAGCGGCTATTGAGGAGGACTCACCCAGCAACTTGAAGTGATTGCCCCGGTAATTAATCTCGATACCCAAGCGCCGCTCAATTTGACGCAGATGCTCGTCCAGTTGCCCGCAGAGATTGGCCAGTAACTGGTTATCCTCAGGCGTGAGGGTCAGTTCCAGTGATTGTGGATGGTCAGACACAGGGGCCGTCCTTGTAGCCGGTTTGCTCATGCAGATTCCGCCAAGGCACTATCTACCAATTCACCACGTAACGAGTTGGGCCGCGCCTCAGTAATACGGACATTCACAAAACCGCCTATCAGTTCAGGCGAGCCGGCAAAATTAACCACGCGATTGTTCTCGGTTCTGCCCGCCAGCTCCTGCTCATCTTTCTTGGAGTGACGCTCCACCAATACCCGCTCCACTTCCCCCACCATGCGGCGACTGATCTGCTGGGTCATATCAACAATTCGTTTTTGCAGCCGTTCAAGACGAGCCTGCTTAACAGCCAAGGGGACATCGTCGGGCAGATCCGCTGCCGGTGTACCGGGACGTGCGCTGTAGATGAAACTGAATGAGTGGTCAAAACCAATCTCTTCGATCAGACTCATGGTGTGTTCAAAATCCTGTTCGGTCTCACCGGGAAAGCCGATGATAAAATCGGACGAGAGGCTCAGGTTGGGTCGCAAGGCCCGTAGCCGACGTATCTTGGCCTTGTAATCATAAGCGGTGTGGCCGCGCTTCATCATCGCCAGCACACGATCAGAGCCGCTCTGTACCGGCAGATGCAGATGATTCACCAGTTCGGGTACTTCCCCATAAACGGCAATCAAACTGTCAGAAAACTCCATCGGGTGCGAAGTAGTAAAGCGGATACGATCAATCCCCTCAATCGCTGCCACATACTGAATCAGCAGTGCCAGGTCAGCAACAGAGCCATCATCCATCAGCCCGCGAAAGGCATTCACATTTTGTCCCAGCAGATTAACTTCACGCACACCTTGGCCAGCCAGAGAGGCCACCTCTGCGATCACATCATCAAAGGGGCGACTGATCTCTTCACCCCGGGTATAGGGCACGACACAGAAGGTGCAGTATTTCGAGCATCCCTCCATGATGGAGACAAAGGCACTGGGGCCGTCTGACCGTGGTTCCGGCAGCCGATCGAACTTCTCGATCTCCGGAAAAGAGACGTCGACTACGGGGGCATGATCACGCCGTGCGGCATCCAGCATCTCCGGGAGTCTATGCAGGGTCTGTGGGCCAAAAATAAGATCCACATAGGGTGCCCGCTCCCGGATAGCATCTCCTTCCTGGCTGGCCACACAACCACCCACGCCAATCACCAGTTCCGGCCGATCCGCCTTCCAGTTACGCCAACGGCCCAATTGGGAGAATACCTTCTCCTGAGCCTTTTCCCTGATTGAACAGGTATTAAGCAGCAACAGGTCAGCCTCTTCAGGTCGATCCGTGAGTGTGTAGCCGTGCGATTCCCTGAGCAGGTCCGACATTTTATCGGAGTCATACTCATTCATCTGGCAGCCAAAAGTCTTGATATAGAGTTTGCCGGACATGCGGTTTGTCATAAATTGCGCCGAAGGC
>JAPHUE010000275.1 GCA_026196795.1 Sedimenticola sp. | reverse complement strand
TTTTGCCGCAAGGTCACTGGTAGCCATATCCACTTCTCTCTCCTGGAAAGTTTTAAAAAAAGTCTTAGGTATTCATTCCAGTTGGGCCTTCGGTGTTCCTTTCACCGAACCCCACCGTTATCTCAAACGATGCGCCATAATCACTGCAAAGAGTGCGGAAATCAGGCTACAGTCAGTACTCATCGTTAAAAAACAGAAAAAAATACCACCTCGCGCTTCGTGATCAAACCGAATCGCAACAGATTGATATCTTTATACAAACTTAACCAAAAAAGCAGACATACAGCCTACAGATAGCGCTGTATAAAACGTCCGTCTCTCCTGAATAGGAACTTCATTACCCAGCGAGTTTATACTCGGCAAGTTTCTTTATATAAACGATAAGCCTTCTTTATATGACCATTATGTTATACCCGCTCATCAGGGGCAACCAGTTGAGTGCACATAACGGATTGCACTAGCCATAGAGCATTTGATTCTTATGCAGAAAAGCATCCCATCGCTATACTCAAAGCTCAGCTAAACACCCGGAATAGAAGGGGTACACATGAATACAGGCGACCCGATTCACTACATAATCGTCCCCGGCTTTCAGAATTCCGGTGAGACACATTGGCAAACTCTGTGGGAAAGTCACCTTCCCAACAGCCGTCGAACGCAACCCAGTAGCTGGAATAATCCGGAGCATGACGACTGGGTGGGCGCACTGGAAAGGGAAATAAGCGCTGCACCAGGCCCGGTCATCCTGATTGCCCACAGTCTGGGAACCATCACGGTAGCCGAATGGGCTGCTGAATACCGTTCTGACAAGATACTAGGAGCATTGCTGGTCGCTATCCCTGATGTGCAGCGCCCTGATCTACCCGCTGCCATCCAGGGTTTCTCCAACCCAAAATTTAAACCACTCCCCTTCCCATCTATCGCCGTGTTAAGCAGCAACGACCCCTACTCCGCATTGCCCCGTGGACGCCTGTTTGCACAACGTTTCGGCGCACAGGTAGAGGAGATCGGTACTTATGGTCATATCAACCATGAATCAGGCCTCGGTGAGTGGGGTGATGGTCTGAAATGGCTGGATCACTTACTCCTCACCAGCAACCAAGAGCCTGTCTGGAAAAAGACCGGCTAGCACGCTATCCATCTTGTCAAAAATGGTTTAGAGACGCGCTCCTCTCTGCTACCCTGTTACAAAGTTACTGTTGGCTGACCGGTAGTTTTACCCCCCTATAACGACACCTTCAAGTTTGAAGGAAAGCGCGCTATTCTGTTCAATGAAGTTAATGAGCTTCCCTCGAATTATCTAAAACACGGCATCTCTTTAGCACTAGCCTGCCACATCTTAAACACCACCCGGTACTGGGTGTCTAAATAGCGACAACATGTCAGATCAACAGGAATAGTTGTTATCGTTTTACTTACTGGATAGAGATTATGACATTTGATTTTGAGGAACTGGACTACCAGGAAACACCTTTGGGTAACATCAGTCTGCGAAGACGCGCCGAGCCCCGTCTCAATGGAATGATTCTCTATGAAGTAAAACTCGGCGACGAATTCCTCATGTCCAGCCTGTTTACTGAATCAGAGATACAGCTGGCGAAACTTGGCCTTGCCACGCAGACAGGTGAAGAGCTGGATGTCGTGGTCGGTGGACTCGGGCTTGGTTATACAGCCGTGACAGTACTGGAAGAGAGCGCCGTAAAATCACTTAGGGTGATAGATGTGATGGCACCGGTTATTGAGTGGCATCGCAAGGGGCTTGTCCCGCTGGGAGAGCAGCTGTCCAATGATCCACGCTGCACATTGGTTCATGCCGATTTTTTTGCTCTGGCGATCTCATCAGAAGGTGGATTTAATACGGCAGATCCTTCACAACGTGTGCACGCCGTATTGTTGGATATTGACCACTCACCCACACACTGGCTTAATCCCGAGAACAGCCGCTTTTACACGGTAGCGAGTTTACAAAGCGTCTCAGATAAATTGCATCCAGGCGGCGTCTTTGGACTCTGGTCAAATGATCCACCTGCTGATGAATTTATACAGTTGCTAGAATCAGTGTTTCAATTCGCCGAGGCACACGTGATCAGCTTTCCAAACCCCTACATGGGTGGTACATCATCCTGCACGGTCTATCTGGCACATAAGTCGGCTTAACTACCGCGCTAAACTGTTTTCTGTCACTACACGTCTTATAAACACCCGAAAACAGTTCACATACTGCCTACTCCAGGGATTACTTCGGCTGGCCAACGGTTTTGAATAATCAGCCAGAACGGCAGCTGCTAACCTGTGCAAAATGGTCTACTGTATGAACTAGAACAATAATAGGGCAGCAGCATGCGCAACTTACTAACAGTACCCCACTCATCACACCTTCTTTTAATTGCCTTGCTAGGCATTTTTCTTACTCACCAGCCGGTAGCCCACGCTCAGAAGAGATCGGCTACAGTCATGGAAAAACTGGATAAGGACGGAGACGGAACAATCAGCCGTAAGGAGTGGCGGAAAAAGAACATATTCAATGATGTTGACTTGGATAAAGATGGCTCTGTGTCATTGGATGAACTGAAACAGCGTTTTGGTGAGAAAGAAGCCGAGGCCGGCAATGCTGTTGATCTTCCCGATCCTGTTTCCATGGCGGCGATACGCCGCGCCAAATATGATGATGTCGCCCATCTAAAAAGTCGCGGGCTGTTTGAGACGGGCCTGAAGCCTGCGTGGCCTGATGATGTCAGTTGTCGCGGTATTGATGAATGGTATGGACAGGACTACTCGCCGAAACGGCCCAAAGAGTCCTATCACGGCGGGATTGATCTACCGGCACCCTTTGGCACACCGGTATTGGCTATCATGGACGGTGAAGTGGTCGCCCTATATGAAGGCAAGAAAAACCCTCGGGGCATTGAAGTCGTACTGCGCCACACCCCGGAAGAGAGTGGCATACCGCTCTATATTTACTCTCGTTATACCCACTTCGACAGCATGCCGAAACTAACGATTGGTCAGCGTATTAAAATGGGCGAGGTGATTGGCGAAACAGGCAACAGCGGCGTTCAGGGTTGTGAACTTAAGGGAATTCCGTGCATGCGGCCCCGGAGACCCGTTACACACTTTGATATTCTATACTCCATAAACAAAAAGTATTACGACACAGGTACTGTCCTGATTCCCTTCGAGGTCCACTGGATGGATCCGACTGCGCTCTACCGAAAACAACCACCGTTCGACTCATTTTCAATGCGGGCTTTAGCAGATAGTGATAAGAAAGTTTCGATCTCATATCTATTGAATAATGGTCAACTCTATCCTCCTGACACTAAAATGATCTGGCCCTATAGCTGCAGTAAAAGGTAGTACTATCGAGCCCTAATCTATTGCAGCACATTGATGGTATGGACACGCAATGAAGCACACCCAAACACCCATCCTTGGCCTGATGCAAAAGAGTGTCCAGGTCAAACCGGAAGAGGCGCAAGCCCTTCTCTGGTCATTCAGCTACTTCTTTGCCCTGCTGTGCAGTTATTACATCGTTCGTCCGATGCGAGATGAGATGGGCATCCTTGGTGGCGTTGAAAACCTGCAGTGGCTTTTTACGGGCACGCTTCTGGCAATGACTGCTGCGATACCCCTGTTTGGATGGGTCAGCTCCCACTTTCCACGCCGGCAATTCCTGCCCTATGTCTATCTCTTCTTCATCGGAACACTGCTGTTGTTTTACGCCATGATGAATGAACATACGGTATCCGTCACGATCGCACGTGTTTTTTTCATCTGGGCCAGTGTCTTTAATCTGTTTGTCGTATCTGTTTTCTGGAGCTTCATGACAGATATCTACAGTAATTCACAGGCACGGCGTTTGTTCGGGTTTATTGCGGCAGGTGGCACACTGGGCGCATTGACTGGTCCGGCCATCACTTCACTGCTGGTAGAACCCATCGGCCCCAGGAACCTGCTATTAATCTCTGCTCTCTTCCTGTCATGGGCCATACTCGGCATCATCAAGCTGTCACGCTGGTCATTCACAGGAACCACACCCAGGACAGCCGCTATCAAAGAGACAGAAGAGCTACCGATAGGCGGCAGCATCTGGGATGGTATTCGGCTGGTCATACGATCTCCCTATCTCCTGGGAATCTGTTTACTGATGATCCTGTTCACCACACTCGCAACATTTCTTTATCTAATGCAGGCCCAAATTGTTCGCGATGCTTTTTCAGATTCAGTTCAACGGACCGCACTGTTCGCAAACATAGACCTGGCGGTAAATGCACTGACACTTGTTCTTCAACTGTTCCTGACCAGTCGACTGATCAAATGGTTCGGTTTACCTATCGTTCTGGCACTTATTCCGGTTTTGCTTGCCATAGGTTTCATACTATTGGGCCTGGTTCCTTCTGTAGCCATATTGATCTTCGTCCAAGTCACACGCCGTGCTGGGAATTACGCCATTATGCGTCCCGCTCGTGAAATGCTTTATGTGGTACTCAGTAAACAGGAGAAGTACAAGGCCAAGAATGTGATTGATACCGTTGTATACCGCGCAGGAGATGCTGTCAGCGCCTGGATCTACAGTGGCATGCGTGCACTGGGTATCAGTATATCTGGGATCGCATTCATTGCGGTACCACTGGCACTGCTATGGGCATGGGTCGCCTACAAACTCGGCGCTAAACAACAAGAGTTAGCCGATACTAATCACCAAGAGTAATGAGGCAAAGCGTATGACCAACAAGAAGCCAATGAGTCGCCGGCAATTCATCCGCCTAAGCAGTTATCTGGCCACAGGCCTTATTCTACCAACTTGTACGCTGGCAGCTGACAAGCCGATCTATAAGACCATTCCAAAGAGTGGCGAACAATTACCGGTGATCGGCATGGGCACATCCCGCACTTTTGAAGCACGAAATGACCCTGAACTGCTTGCCCAGCTACAACAGGTAATGCAAACTTTTTTTGAGATGGGTGGCGGTATGATTGACTCATCACCTATGTACGGGTCAGCACAACAAGTCATCGGCACGCTCCTGCCAAACATACAGGGCAATAAACAACTCTTTGCTGCGACCAAAGTATGGATTGACGGACAACAGGCCGGAATAGAGCAGATGGAGACATCACGTCAGCAATGGGGCATTAAGCAGTTCGATCTAATGCAGATCCACAACCTTGTCGATTGGCAAACGCACCTGGAAACACTGAACCAGATGAAAGCCGATGGAAAGATCCGTTATACCGGCATCACCACGTCACACGGACGCTCGCATAACGCACTGATGACCATACTTAAAAAACATGACTTCGACTTCCTACAACTCACCTACAACATAAATGAGCGCGACGTAGAGTCAAATCTGTTACCACTTGCACAGGAGCGGGGCATTGCGGTTATCATCAACCGACCCTATCAACGCGGCTCACTGTTCCGGCATGTCAAAGGTAAGGCACTACCGGAGTGGGCCAATGATTTCGACTGCACCAGCTGGGGACAATACTTCCTGAAGTATGCTGTATCACACCCCGCCGTGACCTGCGCCATTCCCGCCACCACAAAAACAAAGCATATGATGGATAATATGAAAGCCGGCAAAGGAGTACTACCCAACCAGAAACAACGTGCGAAAATGGTCAGTTATTTTAAGGCGCTATAGATTATATGATTAGGCCAATCCACAGGTTAACTAACACAAATCATCTCTCTATTTTTTACTGAGAAAGAGATACCTCATACCACAGTGGATCAGATGATAGGGGGCATTCTGATTTAATAATTGCACTGATGAGAAACGGTTCTTCAAGCAGCTCTTTTAGTGTAGTCAGGAAGCGGGCCGCACCTGCACCATCCACAACACCATGCTCAAAAACCCCAGGTGCGTGATCATTGGTTGATTGGATGGCAGATCTGAACGGACACCTCTATAGTTAACCTGAAATCGGGATGGGTATAAGCCCATCAATATCTACTATAATTAGCCGTTCTACTGCGCTGGAGTTTAATTACCGATGTCAGATCCCAAAACCCTCTGTGGAAGCTGCCTTTGTGGTGCTGTGCATCTCACCGCAACGCATGTTAGCAATACAATGGAAGCCTGCCATTGCGGCATGTGTAGAAAATGGGGTGGCGGGCCATTATTGGCTGTTGACTGTGGTACTGAGGTATCATTTACGGGCCAGGACAATATAAGTGTATTTAACTCATCTGATTGGGCCGAACGCGGATTTTGTAAAAAATGTGGCAGCCATCTGTTTTACAGACTAAAAGAGAGTCAACGATACTCACTGCCAGCAGGGCTATTTGATAATGATCCATCGTTCGTGTTTGACGAGCAAATTTTCATCGACAAGAAGCCATCGTTCTATAGTTTTGCGAATGAAACAACCAACTTAACTGAGGCGGAAACTTTCGCAAAATACGCACCACCTGCAAAATAGCACCATCCAACAGACTCATTTGTTTCTATTTTCTGCCATTTCTGGATCTTTTGATGCCGATAAATCATTAAGCACATTGTAATATAGCCTGAATATATCGACCTTATTTAGACAAACCAAAGGATTTTAGGGCGTTAGCATGTAGAACTAAACGGTACTGAGGCTATATTCGTGCTATGATTTCCCATGCAAACATGTCTACTGACGATGAATAATGTAGAGCAGTCCACGGTTTTAGCTGAAAAACTACCGTAAACAAGGGATTGCACTCTATTGTTCAATAGATATCGCTTTATATTCGAACTGGTGAATTCGAATATAATTTTTCATCTTTCACCAATAATGATGAGTATAAATAAATGAGTAAAGGTACGGTTAAGTGGTTCAACGCCGATAAAGGCTACGGTTTCATTACACCTGAAGATGGCAGCAAAGATCTATTTGTTCATCACTCAGAAATTCAAAGTGGCGGCGGTTTCGCAACACTTAATGACGGTCAGGCCGTAGAATTTGAAGTGGGCCAAGGCCAAAAAGGCCCTTGCGCGAATAAAGTTATCCCTCTTTAAGCTCTAACATACGGTCGTGCCAGATGGCGCGACCGTATGCAAAGGGTAACAGGTCAACCAAGCTAAGACTGACCAAACTGATGTAACAGCCCCCCTGTCACATCACGGAATCCTTATAGTCAGCATTTCACTACTTATATTGCTCACTCACAGCAATGAGCAAGAAAATCCTCGTTATCCCCTACCCCCTCTGACACAGACACTCTTTTTTTGATCAGCTATTTCTGCCTGAAACCTGACTCTGAACCTTGTTTTCATAGTTATTTGCTCAAATAGCAAAGCCAAACTTCCACACTAGAAACACCTGGCTGTAAAATACCAATCACAAACTATTCTCGAACCAGACCGATGCTATAAGGAGTCACCAATGTATCCGCTACGCTTCCGGTTATCTAAACCATTCATCATAATCGCTTTACTATTTCTATTAACGGCCTGCACTGCCGGCGATCCCCAGTTCACTCAGGATTCCCCTGCCGGTTTCTGGTACGGCCTCTGGCATGGTGTCATTGCCTTTATCAGCCTGATCATCCATCTATTCAATGAAAACGTTGCCGTCTATGAGGTTAGCAATACCGGTGGCTGGTACGACTTTGGTTTCTTACTTGGTGTTATTTTCGTCTGGGGTGGCAGTTCCCATGTCAGTTGCAAAAGCGCTGTTAAAAGAAAAGATGAACAGGAGTGGGAAGAGATTGGCGATAAGGTCGAGATAAAAGTCATGCGCAAATTGAAAGAGTGGTCTAAAGATGAGGATACCACCACGCAAGACAAAGATTGGGATGATGTATGCGAAAAAGTCGAGGCCAAATTAAAACGAAAAATACGCGAGTGGGCGGAGAAAGACTAGAATAAGGATTACATCATAAAAAAATCGCACGGCGCATATGCCAGTGAATGTGTGTAACACCCAATAGATAGTTAATACAATCACGAGTGATAGGCATATGAATATCAAAAGTGCATCAGGCCTGGAGTACCTACAGGCTATCGAACGCGATGAGCTACCGATGCCACCCGTGTGTCACACGGTGCCAATGACCATTGTTGAAGTTGAACTCAGTCGGGCGTCTTCCAGGTACTAGCTAATAACAATCATTTGAACCCGATGGGTGGCGTTCATGACGGACTCTTATCCACCACTAGCATCAGCACATACAATGTCGGCTTTTTTTACATCTAACTCAGATTACATTATGCACACTAGGTATTTATCCAAGTAAATCCGTGTATTACAGAGCATGGTATGTTATTTGCGTATATTAATAATAACTATTAAAAATAAAGTAGGAAAACAAAATGCTGAAGAAAATTCTGGGTGGACTGTTAATTACATTGCTGTCTGTTCCCATAGCAAATGCATCCATAATTATTTTCGACAATGTCACTGTACTAGCAGGTGGTGATGGGCATCAGTTGAGCCACGCGACCTCTTCTGATGGTTACAGATTAAACCTAAGCCATAATCTTTATGCTGAAAACCCCGACGGATGGTACAGAGCAGGAGGTGGTGTTAGCAATTGGTTTGGTGAGCACAACGAATATTTTGAATTCGAGAACGAGGTGACGTTAAACAGCTTTGACATAATGAGTCGGTATTTTGATGATCTCAGCAGCATGATCATTCGTTTTTATGACGATACCCTGTCACTGATAGGAAGCGAAACAATAGACTCCCCAGTTAACAACGATTGGCATAGTATAACTACCGTTCGCACTGGAGTATTTCGAATGGAGTTTGATTTTGTTGGAGGTAGAAATACCTATGGCCTTGGTCGAACCCATCAATGGTTAGGGGTTAACAATGTAGACTTTACTGCCTCTCCCTCTATCTCTGTTCCAGAACCCATTACACTCACACTCTTTGGAATAGGCATCGCAGGAATCGGCTTCGCCAGAAAGGCAAACAAAAGTTAAGTAGCCAGAATTAATGCTGTAAAGACTGACCCCGTTATGATTTCCTGACGGGGTTTTTCGTTCTATGCAGTTTCCCATTTATCCGGTTGGATGTAATGTGACGCATAAGTATAAATAGGCTTATGAGGGAAAGCTTCAGCCAGATATCAGCCCCTTCCGTCTTAACATCAGTGTTATTATTTTCTCTTCTCGCTCGTTATAAAGCCGCCCCTGCATACCGCTAATCGCAACCAAAGCTGATATCAATATCACCGTACAAAAGTTAAAACGCATTAAATAAAAAAATGCGTATACCCCCATAGAAACAACCACGGCAAACCATTGACGTTGATCAATTGATAACCCCACACATCTTGTTACTTTCTACTATTGGGAGATCTTTATTGTGGAGTCGCTCTGAGTGCGGGCAAAAATCCTCTCTCTGATCTCTGACTTAATAATGCTTGAAATGTTCCCTCACCTTTCATGGTGGTCAGGAGTGTTCCAGTGCTTTTTGCCTCGTTGTAGCGGTTGCCTCACTCAACCCGCAAGGATTACATGATGTCAAAGATCAGTCATAAAACCTCGGCCTGGTTCGCCTTCCTATTATTGCTTGTCACTGTACCGCCCTTGTTCGCGGCTAACACCGCTGTTCCCACCCTGCTGGGAGAAGAGATTCCTCATGGCTTTGATCCAGAGACAGGTAAACGCATCATTCCCAATGAACGCTGCCTGACCTGTCACGGCGACGAAAAGCAGCAGACCGATGTGCGGGATGATGGCAGCCCGGTAAAGATCTTTGTCCATCGTGAAGAGATAGAGGCGAGCGTACATGGTGAGCAGCGCTGCAGCAGTTGTCACACCACCATCGAACGGGTACCCCACCGTAAGGCACCCGCGGTCATCGTTGGCTGTGTTGACTGTCATAAAGAGACCTGGGATGAGTACAAGTCCGACCCGGATGGCAAACACGAACGACTCAAGATAGTTAATGAACAGATCGACAGCTACATGCAGTCGATCCATGCCCAGCCCAGCAAAGTCGATCAATCACAAACCAATGCCACCTGCTACGACTGTCATGACGCCCATAACGTCGGTGAACTGGGCAGTATTCAACGCGCCGAAAAGCGCCTGAAAAACCCCGAGGTGTGCGGACGCTGCCATGAGA
>JAPHUE010000259.1 GCA_026196795.1 Sedimenticola sp. | reverse complement strand
GTCATCACAGATCTTTTGTTCGCAACAACGGCCATACAAACCACTCCACAATAGTATCAGGATCAATCAACGAAAAAATCCGGTGCTAAAAAGCATCGGGGGCGTACAGTATACATTAAACTGTACGCCCCCGGGTTACCGATCCACTACTTTTAGTTTAGTGAATATCCTTCCAGTACTCTTTCTTCAACAGATAGGCCAGCACAAAGAAGATACCGATGAACAGCAGCACCCACTTACCGATCCGTTTGCGCTCAAGCTGGATTGGCTCGCCAACATAGCTCAGGAAAGCCGTCAGATCACGCATGGCGCCATCAAACGCTTCTGCACTCAGTTTGCCTTTACCCGCCGCACCTTCAACAGGCACCAACTTCTCAACAACCTGTTGTCCGTCTACTTCGTGGAATACTGCCTTCTGCATACCCTGCAGCTCCCACATTACATGGGGCATACCAACATCAGGGAAGACCACGTTATTGACGCCAAACGGGCGACTCTCGTCGACATAGAAGCTGCGCAGATAGGTGTAGAGCCAGTCAACACCACGAGAACGAGCGATAAGTGAGAGATCCGGTGGTGCCGTACCAAACCAGGCCTCCGCATTCTCTGGACTCATGGCGATCTCCATCGTGTCACCAATCTTGTCGGTGGTGAACATCAGGTTCTCTTTGACTTCGTCCTCAGTCAGACCCAGATCTTTGGCCATACGGTTATAGCGCTGGAACTTGGCTGAATGACAACTCAGACAGTAATTAACGAAGTATTTGGCGCCACGTTGCAGAGAGGCCTGATCAGAGACATCAACATCGGCGTCATCCAGGTGTACACCACCGCCGGCAGCCATACCAAGCAGGGGTACCGCAGCTAATAACAGTGCAACAATCAGCTTTTTCATTTGGTCACCCTCTCAGGAACAGGCTTGGTCTTATCCATCTTGCTGTAGATAGGCATTAACAGGAAGAAGGCGAAGTAGAGCACAGAGCAGATCTGTGCCAGCAGGGTCAAGCCAGTTGTTGCAGGCTGTGTACCCAACCATCCGAGCAGGATAAACACGACAACGAATAGTGCGATGGCACCCTTTACGATGTTGCCTTTGTATCGAATCGACTTGACCGGGCTGCGATCCAGCCAGGGCAGGAAGAACATGATAACAATCGCTGCACCCATTGCGATAACACCTGGGAATGCAGAACCGGCAATCGACGGTACGGCACGCAGGATGGCGTAGTAAGGCGTAAAGTACCAGACCGGTGCAATATGCTCAGGTGTCTTCAGCGGGTTAGCAGGGTCAAAGTTGGGTGGCTCAATGAAGTAGCCGCCCATCTCCGGGGCAAAGAACACCGCTGCCGCAAAGAAGAACAGGAAGCCCGCCACACCCGCGATATCTTTCACCGAGTAGTAGGGATGGAATGGAATGCCGTCTTTCGGGATACCGTTCTCATCCTTGTTCTTCTTGATTTCGATACCGTCCGGATTGTTGGAGCCCACTTTATGCAGCGCAACGATATGTATAAACACAACAGCAGCCAACAGGAAGGGCAGCAGGAAGTGCAACGCAAAGAAGCGGTTCAAGGTCGCATCAGAGATAACATAGTCACCACGAATCCAGACCCCCAGCTCAGGCCCCACCACCGGTACGGCGGAGAACAGGTTGATGATCACCTGCGCACCCCAGTAGGACATCTGCCCCCAAGGCAACAGATAGCCCATGAAGGCGGTGGCCATCATCAGCACATAAAGCACCATGCCGATAATCCAGAGCAGTTCACGCGGTGCCCGGTAAGAACCGTAGATCAGACCGCGGAACATGTGCAGATAGATCACGATAAAGAAGGCCGAGGCCCCTGTAGAGTGCAGGTAACGAATCAGCCAGCCCCACTCCACATCACGCATGATGTATTCAACTGACCCGAAGGCCAGCTCTGCATCTGGCTTGTAGCTCATGGCCAGCCAAACACCCGTGAGGATCTGATTAACCAGTACCAGCATGGCCAAGGAGCCAAAGAAGTACCAGAAGTTAAAGTTTTTCGGCGCGTAATACTCAGCCAAGTGCTCAT
>JAPHUE010000190.1 GCA_026196795.1 Sedimenticola sp. | reverse complement strand
TATGATGTTGTTCTTTACGCATTGGTTCAGCAGGTGAATGCTGTACGCAGAGAAACGGGGTACGTCGTTGCAAAAACTCTAAATCAGTATGGTTTCGGGCTATAAAACGGTTGCCAGGGCTGGATTCCGCTCAAAATATGTCGACTCTATTCCTATATATTGTAGCTTGGCTTTCCGTTGCTGCCTGAAAAACACTATATGTTGTGTTTCGATGGGCGAAGATTATGGTGAGATGGGGGCGTGTGTCAAGCATTGAATATGTTCATAAGGGAACGATAATAAATAATAAAAACAATGAGATAGGTCGGCATTGTTCAAGTGAATTTCGCATAAGTATCGGAAAAAAAAGGGAAAATCACAAAACACAAGATATTGTGTTTTTCTTTAGATCAGGTCACAACTGATAGCCGTTAACAACAGAAAGACCCAAATTCGACTAGAGAATGCTGGATGGTAAATACCTGCTCACACATAGGACATGTGGAGCAGGTATTTAACGGCAAATAGGTGTCAGGAGACTACTTGGCTTCCTCTTTTTTTGCTGGTGCAGGCGTTTGCGGGAGAGCGGGTAAGTAGGGTGTCCCGTAGTAGGGTGCATAGCCATAACCATAGCCGGGATAGCCATAGGCCGGGTAGCCATAGCCATAACCGGGATAGCCGCCATAATAGGGGTAACCGCCCCAAGGACCTCCGGACCAGGGACCTCCCCAGTTATTCCAAGGGCTCCAGCCCCAAAATGCATCAGCCGACAAAGGAGCCATAGCCGCAGAGGTGGCTATGAGTGCAGCGGTAAATAATGTGCGAGTTTTATTCATGTCATCCCTCCGGTCTTAGGAATAGTCATGCGCAAATGCGCAGTTTTAGAATAATTGCACAACGCCAAACGCCCATTGACGCAGATCATATAATAAGTAATAAATAATAAGTTAATATATGGGTAGAAAATATTTATCAGGAAACCCAATGGGTAATGCAAAGAAGAAAACACTGGTGCTTGGCATCGGCAATACAATTTTACGCGATGAGGGCATCGGTATTCATGTCATTGAGTATCTGGAAAAGAACTATCCAGAACAGGACGATGTTTCGTTTATTGATGGCGGTACGCTGAGTTTTTCTCTTGCGGGTTTGTTAGCTGAACATGATCAGTTAATTGTCGTTGATGCGGCAAGGACCGGAGGTGCAGCAGGCAGTGTTGTCTGTTTTGAGGGTGATCAGATGGATCGTTATCTTACGGGTAATCGTCAAAGTGTGCATGAAGTGGGGCTTACCGATCTCCTGGACATTGCCCGGTTAAGTGATCATTACCCCGAAAACCGGGCGCTGATCGGTATCGAGCCGGAAAATATGGAGTGGGGTGAAGAGCCAACAGATGCTGTGGGGGCCGCCATACCCAAGGCCGCCGGAATCGCTATCAAACTAATTGCTCAGTGGGCTGAAACTTCAAATAACAGCTGAGAAAGTCCTCTGAATCGATGACGGTGAAGAAAACTTCAAGAAAGAAATAGGGAACATGATCTGTGTCATCAACGTTTAATCAAATCGGCGATAGTCTTAGCTTAAAGGATATATAAGCATATGAGCGTATTAGATAATAAAACTTCTGAATCACCTGCCATCAATGGCCAGGTGGGGGCTGGCATGACACATAACACCTTGCCACTCTTGAATGAAGTGAGTCATGCGCTTAAACGCCTGCTTAGAACAGGCGAGTCGACAATCATCGATCTCCGGGCCATTCCTTTTGGCCCTGGCGATGAGACAAGATTACTGACACTGCTGGGCGAAGGCGAGGTAAACGCCAGTTTGGATGCATTGGGAAAAACAACCGTTAAAGAGACGCGTTTTTCAGGTGTCTGGCTGGTTGATCATTACAACAGTGAAGAGGAACGTATTGCATTTCAGATTGAAGTGATAGAGATACCTGAGCTATTGCGCGCTCAAACTGAGGATATGTATCAAAGCCTTGGACATTTGGGTGAGGTGCTCGAAAAGGAAATGCTGAAATTAAACGGGGGATCACCGCCGATACAGTGATCATGAGTGAGGATAGTG
>JAPHUE010000256.1 GCA_026196795.1 Sedimenticola sp. | reverse complement strand
TTTCTTTGCAGCAGTTTTTTTTGCAGCTTTTTTCTTAACGGCCATGGATAACTCCTAAGTTAGACCTGAAGTGTGCGCGCTAAACATAGCATAGATTTAAAGATTTCCAAGTAGTTAAGGCTTGAAAATAGCTAAAAACGGGGCTTTTTTTACATTTCTTTGTGTGGTTGATCAAAAAAAACGGCTTTTCCCAGTAAAAAACGGGCTCTCAGTCTTTTTGTCTATTTACCGGGTAGCGCCTGATTTGAATGGATGATGAACGATCATTAAGAGGCATTTTAGTTGCTATACAGTTAGGCAAACGCCGCCCCTTCTACTATCACCCGCACCACTCAGGCGGCCATTTTTTCTGCGCATTACAGAGTGAGCGCCACCGAAAAACAGGCTCTTGTTCGACCACTCATTGAGTTGGGGGAACTGTGGTCGAAGGGCCGCAATAACGGCTTCGCTAAGACCCGTTTCTATATTCAACAGATCATTCTCATAATGCATACGGGGCTGTTCCACCGCTTCTTCAATGGGCATGCTGAAGTCGATTAGATTGATCAATACCTGCATGATGGCGCTGCGGATTCGGTTTGAGCCTCCAGAGCCAGTGGCAATCACATCACCATTATCCGCAACAACCAGAGAGGGCGACATCATGGATGCGATGCGCCTGTTAAAAGGCCACTGATGAAACCCTAGCGGATTGATATCTTCCTCACCCAGCATATTATTCAGCATAATGCCGCAGCCGGGTAAGACGTAGCCAGAGCCTTCACCGTTCGATAGTGTCATGCTCGCTATGTTGCCAGAACCATCTGCAATGCTGATCTGTGTGGTGCCCCTTGAGAAAGTCTTATGATTACTCATTACTTCACGGTAACTGCTGAGGAATTCGCTGCTGAGTATCTCCAGGTCGACCTCCAGGTCTGGATTTGATCCTATAGGGCGTTTATTGCGAAGTTCATGGGTCAGTCGCATGGCATGAGCAACGCGTTGTAGATGATCGATGCCGTTCGGGGGGGTGCGCCCGAGATCTTCTTTCTCTAGCAGGGAGAGTGCGAATGCAATCAGAATGCCGCCAACGGAGGGCGGTGGGTTCGTGAACAGTCGGTTGTTATGGTAGTTGAGTGTCAGTGGCTGTCTGCGTGCTACTGAATAGGCTTCAAGGTCGGTGGCAGTGAGACAGCCACCATGGTCGCGACATGTATCTGTCAGTAGTCGCCCCATCTCACCCTGATAAAACAGGGCTTCCCCTTCATGTGCCAGAATCTCAAAAGTGTCTGCCATTTCAGGATGGGTGATTATTTCATCTGTTAGCGCAATCTTGTCCGGTTGTTGTGCGGTTGCGTGCAGGCGAAGCGCTCCCGGGCTGGATTTAATAATCGGGGAGACCAGATCGGCGATATGGTGTTGAAAGCTATTAACTCGAACGCCTTTTAGGGCCGCCTCCCGGGCGGGCTGTATGATCTCCTTCAGTGGCAGTTTGCAGAGATCTTTGTGGATGCTGAAGATGCCTTTAATTGCCCCGGGGGTGGCGATGGAGCCCATGCCGATATGAAACTCTTGCTGTACCGTGCCAAAGTCAGCCACGATCGGATAGAAGTCGACATCATCAGCTGCAGGTCGGCCGTGCGGAGTCTGTACGAAGAAATCATAGAGCGATGGTTTTTCGCCAGCGGTTTGAGCCATTAAGAAGCCGCCACCTCCGAGAGAGGCGAGTACAGGCTCTGCGATACAGCTGGCAAATAGTGCGGCTAAAGCTGCATCAAACGCATTTCCACCGGCCAGTAGGATCTCTCTGGCGGCATTTGCGGTTACTTCATGGCCTGCCGCCACGACCCCGGTAGATTGTTTCATTATCCCCATTCTCAGCGTAATTCTGTGGCATCAGTTCAAGTATTGGTCTAATAATGCCGATAAACTGGCAATTTCCAAAGGTAAATATAAGTATTTCCTTCTCGGACGGCTTACAGTATGTCATAAATATTTTGGGATATTTATGCTGACCTTGCCTGAACTAAGAGACGGGTTTGATATATGCTTTAGGTTATCTGTTGTTGAGGCTTGAATGGAATCGGCGGCGGCTGGGATAAATATAGTCCCAGTAATAAGCGTGCTGCTCAGAGCTATTGCGGGTAGATAAAAGGGAATTACCCGGTTGCCGGGTTAGGGTAAGAGGGAGTTGCTGTATGGCCGTAGTACCCAAACAGAACGGGTTGGATATTCTGCGGAAGCTGGTTCCGCTTAATACGCTCACAGAGGACACTCTGGCTGAGCTAATGGATTCTGTTGAGTTTGAAAAGGTCGCCAAAGGCGATTTTTTGTTCCGTGAGGGTGACACGAATCCGGAACGCATCTATCTGCTGTCTGGAAAAGTAGGCCTTCTTGAGGCAGGCAAAGAGATTGATACCGTAACGGCAGGGTCAAACATGGCCCGTTACCCGGTTGCGCACCATATTCCCCGTAAGTTTACTGTTCAGGCCAAGAGCCGCGCTGAAGTGGTGCGGATCGGGAATCGCTTGCTGAGTGATCTTCTTTCCCGGGGTGGAAATGCGCTGTATCAGGTGGAAGAACTCAATACGGATTCTGAAGATGACTGGATGAGCCAGTTATTGCAATCACCCATTTTTCAACGCATTCCTGCGGCCAATATCCAGAACATCATGATGCGTATGGAGGAGATGCCTGTTGCTGCTGGCGAGGTGATAATCAGGCAGGGAGATGAAGGCGATTTTTTCTATCTTGTCAATCGTGGGCAGTGTGCGATTACCAAAGAGCGTGATGATGGGGATATCACTGAAATTGCCCGACTGGGTCCGGGTGATTCCGTAGGTGAGGAGTCACTGCTGTCTGGTCAAAAACGGGGCAGCACGGTCAGTATGCTGACCGATGGTGTTCTGTTCCGTTTGGGTAAGAAAGATTTTCTTGAATATATCAAATTGCCCCTGGCCAATGCGATCAGCTATGAAGTGGCTCAGGACAAGGTCTCTAAGGGCGCGGTTTGGCTTGATGTCCGTTCGGCACTGGATTATGAGCGGTCACATATACCGAAGAGCATCAATATTCCCTTCAATGAACTACGCGCCAAAGTTTCCGGGCTCGATTCCAGTAAGCCGTACGTGGTTTATTGCCAGGATGGCCTGGTCAGTTCGACAGCGGTTTATCTGTTGATGGAGCGCGACCTGGATGGGTTTGTGCTGGAGCGTGGTCTTGAGTCTGTTCCTGATGATGTGGTTGACAAAGAGCCAACCCAGGATGGGGCACAGATTATCAACCTGAGACCCGAGCTGGATGATGCCGTTATAGAGCCACCGGATAGCCATAGTGCGCCCGATGATGAGGCCGGTTTGTTGCGACAGCGCCTGCAAAAAACGGAAGCACAGGCTCAGGAGCAGTTGCAGCGCGCGCGTAAAATGAAACTGATGCTGGAAAAGCTGAAAGGGCGACTGGCTGAGGCGGAAGAATTCGGGGGGCGTGAGGAAAAAGAGCGCGAGCGCTTGGAGGCCGAAGTTACGAGTCTGCAAAATCGCTTGCGTGAACGTGACGAAGCACATGGCGCGCTTAAACATAAGCAATCGGCCGTTAGCGAACAGCTGGCAGAATTGAAGTCCGAGCGGGACCATCTACAAGATGAGCTCAAGACACTGGCTCAACAAGTGGGCAAACTTGAAAAGCGGTTGGAAACCGCTCAGCAAAGTGAAAAAACGCTAAAAGAGAGCAGGGCCGATGACGAAAAACAGATTAAGCAGGCTTTAGAGGCGCTCCAGACTGACCTAGATCAGGAGAAGAAAGCTCGTGCGCAGTCGGATGAACAGGGTCAATTACTTCAGCAATCGCTGAATGATGTTCGGGCGGAAAGTGAAAGTCGCCTCAGTGAACTAAAAGACCGAGACAGCGCCATTGCCAAGTTGGAACAACACCAGCAAACCCTTGAAAATGAACAAGAGAAGAACCAGGAAGAACAAAAGAAGCTGCAGGAGACACTAGAACAGGCCGAGCGTGAGCGTGATCAAGCGCGTGCCGAAATAGACCAGTTAAATGATGAGTTGAAAGCGAAGACAGAATCAGTTGACGCACTTGAAACTGAACAACAGACTCTTGTTGAAGCCCGCGCTGAAATAGATCGCCTGAACACGGAGCTTGAAGTACAGGGCAAATCGCTCAAACAGTTAGATCAGGACCAGAAAACAGTTGAGGCATTGCGGGAAGAGATGGCGGCTGTCGAGTCAGCTCGAACGGCATTGGAAAATGATCACAAGACCCTACAGGCCGATCTCGATCAGGCTCGATCAGAAGTTGAAAAGCTGACGGCTGATCTGAACGACCAGGCAGTGGAAAGCAAGGCACAGACTGCGCAGCTGGAAGAGAGCCTTAACGCAACACAAAAAACAGTAGACCAGCTGCAGAAAGAGAAGTCACAACTGGGCGATAGTGAAAAAAGCATGCTAACCGCACTTGCCACTGCGGAAGCACGTATTGAAAAGCTGGAAGCTGAGCTGTCCAGTGTTAATTCCAGTGAAAGTGAGCAGATTGAAAAAATAGCTGTTGCGGAAAAGCAGCAACTGTTACTCCAGTCTGAAGTTGAGCAGCTTCGGGGTGAACTGGAGGGTGCAACAGCGCAGATTGCTCAGCTGGAATTGGAGCGATCTGAGGCGGAGAAGCACTATCAAGAGCATCAATCTGAGTTAGAGTCTACGCTCAAGCAGTCACTATTTGAGGCGGTAGAGGGCCGCACGCAGGCTGAGAGTGGGCTGCGTAACATTACTGATGAGCGCGATCGCCTAACGGCTGAGCTTGCGGTGCTAAAACGGCATCATGCTGACCTTCAGCGTCAGCTGGGTGAGCAGGAAAATAGACTGTTAGACCAGAGTGGGTCTGCATCTGACGAGACAAGTGAAGCGTTGTTGGCAAGCCAGGCTGAGCAGACACGATTAGCGGAAGCACTTCAGAAAAGCGAAGAGTCGTTATCTGGCTTGCAGTCTGCCATTGAAGAGAAAGATCAGGCACTGGTCACACTTCAACAAACCATTGAAGATAAAAATGCCGAAGATGAAGGCCTCAGTAAACAGTTACAGGAGGCAGAAAGTGCACTTGAGAAACAGCAAGGGCTTACGGTTGCACTGGCCGATTTAGAAAAAGAAAAAAAGGCTATCGAAGAGGCGCTCAATACCGCGCAACAACGAATCAGTGAGCTTGAGTCAGGTCTGGCAGAGGCAGAGTCTCATCATAAAAATGAGACCGATGAGTTATCTTCACTGCGCGCAGAGCTTGAAGAGATGGCTGCTGCAAAAGCTAAGGCAGAACAGGCTGTCGTGCTTGCAGAGGAGTCAGTCGGTTCAGCTAATACGGAAAGTCCCGACATTAAAGTTCTGCAGGCAGAACTGGCAACCCTGAATGATGCACTGGATGAAGCTGATCACTCCTATGAGCAACTTAATCAGGAGAAGTTGGCACTGCAGGAGGAGCTGGCTCGTTTGCAAACAGAAACGAGTGGCGATAGTGATGAAGCAGGTCAGCGTGAAAATGAAGAAAAAGAGCTGGCGGTTGAAAAACTAACAGGGGAACTTGAAGCACTGCAGTCAGAATTGGCTCTGGTACGTGAACAGAGTGTGGCTGATGTTGCGCAGTTACAGCAGGCCTTGGAGGCGGCTGAAAAGGGTATTGATGAGCGCTCAACTGAAGTAGATGCCAAAGCGCTTTCAGCACTGCGCCTGGAGTTGGATGAAACACGACTCTCCCTGAAGGAAAAGGAGTTGAGTAGCTCTGCCGATGCAGCTGAGTGTGAGGTGTTACGCCAGGATATTGATAAGCTGAAACGCTCACTGGATGAGCGGAACATTGAATTGGAGAGTGCTCGTAAAGAGAGCCTGGTACTGGAAGAGAAAACCGAAGAGCGTAACAGTGAAATCGATAGGCTGAAGCTGGCGCTGGAAGCCGCACAGGTTGACGCAGATGAAGCTCTCTTTAAACGTGATGAAGCTAGTGAGTCCAGAAAGCAGGTAGAAGAAGCACTATATAAATTACAGAAGCAGGTTGAGAATGAAAGGCCCCGAGATGACCTGCTCGATAAGCGTGTTGTCAGTGCCTCTTCTGGATTGGATGTTGATCATGGAAATGGACGAAAACGCGGGTTACTGGGTGTATTAATGGGTGCGGTACTTGCATTCGCAGGTGCTGAGACGTTATCGATTCTTGGTGGAAAAGGGGAGATTATCAGTGGTTTCCTGGATACTGGCGAGTCAGTGGTTTTAAGCCGCCCCGCGGAACCTGAAACAGTCAGTCAGAAGAGAGAGGCAGAACCGGTTGTTGAGCCTGAGTTGCCGGCAGTGGCGCCTTCTACGCCTATTGATCTGGTAAAAGAACAAGCTCCGAAGAAACCAGTTATAGAGAAGCCAAAAACTATCTCTTCCCCCCCTCCTGTTAGTCAACGCATTGGGCCGCCTGTTGTGAAAGCGAAGCCAAAACCGAGTGAACCAGAAACGGGCAGCCGTATACAGGACCGATTAGCGGGTGGTGGTAGCGGCCCCGTGATGCTCTATGTGCGTGGCGGAAGCTTTAGCATGGGTAGTCGAATTAACCATCTGGCGAACGAAGAGTTGCCGGTGCACGAGGTGACTTTACCCAGTTACAGTATCAGTCAAAATGAGGTGACCTTCAGAGAGTATGAGTTATTCGCTGCAGCAACTGACCGTCGTCTACCGGATGATCTGGGCTGGGGGCAAGGGCCGCGTCCGGTGATCAATGTAAGCTGGAATGACGCCAAGGCCTATACCGACTGGTTGTCAGAGCAGACTGGAAAGCGTTATCGACTGCCAACAGAGGCCGAGTGGGAGTATGCTGCTGCCGCTGGTACAGATACCCCCTATTGGTGGGGATTTGATTTAGGTAATGGAAAGGCCAACTGCTTTAACTGTGGAAGTCAGTGGGACGGTGTTTCCACTGCACCTGTTGGTCGGTTCGAGTCTAATCCTTTCGGCTTGAATAATACGGCCGGCAATGTCATGGAGTGGGTGGATGACTGCTACCATAACTCCTATGAGGGTGCTCCTACCGATGGCTCAAGTTGGCAGGAGAGTGGGTGTCGTGAGCGCGTTATCCGTGGCGGTGCATTTAATAAACCGGGTGAGAGTCTGCGCTCGACCAAGCGAGGCCGCCATGATGCCGATGCCAAACTGTTTGTCCTTGGTTTCAGGGTGGCGCGGGACCTTCGTTAACCGATGGGTCCTGGGGAAGATCTACCGGTTGAGATATAGTTTAAATAGCTTTGCTGATATTGCTGTTATATTTATTTATACAACCCAAAAATAAACCCCGGATCGCTGCAGCAAGCCGGGGTCTGGGCAACACTTTTTCAATAGATGTTAATCAAAGAAACTATCGATAGGTTTCGTTGCGAGATCAGGTGTAAATGAGGCCGGCTTGCCATTTTGCACGATCGGGATCTCTTGAAGTTGCAGGGTAGGATGCAATATGTCGTTTGGTCCGTGATTGGGGACCGCTGTGGGACGTTTCTCGGAGCTACTTGTTTTAAGTAGAGCTCCACTCGCCATGTCATAAGTACGGATCATCTTGCACCCCCAGTAGCCGGTGGATTTATCGATCTCATAATACTTAGCGGTCGTCCGGTACATTTCTTTAGAGTGAATTTAATGAAAAGACCGGGTAGAGGTTAGGTTCTGGGAAGGGATCTATTTATGTAGTTTGTGGTTAGTAACCTATCCTGTTGTATTTCGTAATCTATACTGTCAGATAGCAGTGGGGCCCTGAGTTTTCAGGCGTGCATCTCGGCAGGTTCATATGGAAAAAGAACAAGAACAGACAAAGAGGAAAATGCCAGGCATTGGGCGTGCCCGTATGCTGGTTGCTGCCTTGCTTGGTGCGCTATTACTTAATCCTCCAGTGTTGGAGATATTTTCTGCTGATCCTTCTGTGCGTCTTTTTGGTTCCTCTCTGATACTGTTTTATATCAACATGATTTGGGGGCTATTGATTTTAATGGTAGTCCTGCCCAGGCTGGGCCTTGTTATTAAACGATTGTGGCGCATGATTAAACCGCAACCTAAAGAAGGGGCGAATTGATGCAGTTTGCCTGGTGGGTTTTTTTGATCTCACTTGCTTATTTGGGCTTGCTCTTCCTGATAGCCCACTATGCTGATAAACGTGCTGATCAAGGTCGTAGTATTGGGTCCAATCCTTACGTATATTCACTCTCTCTCGCTGTCTACTGCACCTCCTGGACTTTTTATGGCAGTGTTGGGCGGGCCGCAACGGATGGCATCGGTTTTCTTCCGATCTATTTAGGACCGACGTTACTGTTTATGGTGGCGCCCTTTTTTTTGAGAAAAATACTTAAGATTGCGCAAGCACAACGCACCACCTCCATTGCTGATTTTATCTCATCCCGTTATGGAAAGAGTCAGATGTTGGCTGGCTTGGTGACAGTAGTTGCAGTGATCGGAATCATGCCCTATATCGCGCTACAGTTGAAGGCGGTATCAAGTAGTTTTGATATTCTGATCCGTTATCCAGAAATCACGGCCGTCTTGCCAGACTCTTCAGGCGTTTTAAATGACAAGGCGTTATACGTCACCCTATTATTGGCGCTGTTCACCATTTTTTTTGGTACACGTAGATTGGATGCGTCTGAGCATCATGAAGGGTTGATGGTGGCAATTGCTTTTGAATCACTGGTGAAGTTGTTTGCCTTTATTGCAGTGGGTGTATTCGTTACCTTTTTTATGTTTAATGGTTTTGAATCGCTTTTCTCCAGAGTTGAAAATGATGCGGCACTTGCCGATTTAATAGCAGGTGCGTCACTCTTTGATAATGGCAGTTGGACCTTTTTAATGTTGTTATCGGCAGTGGCGGCTTTCTGTTTGCCGCGTCAGTTTCAAGTCACGGTAGTAGAGAATACTCATCGCTCACACCTTGATACGGCAATGTGGCTGTTCCCACTCTATCTGCTGATAATAAACTTTTTTGTGTTGCCCATCGCTATTGCAGGATTGGTTACTTTTCCTGACGGTTCAATACATGCTGATACCTTTGTTCTTACTTTGCCCATGTCGGCACAACAGCCGGCATTGGCCTTGTTGGTCTATATCGGAGGTTTATCTGCAGCCAGTGGTATGGTGATTGTTGCAGCAGTGGCGTTAAGTACCATGGTTTGCAATGATTTAATTGTACCTGTGATGATGCGCTATCGGTTGCTGCACTTTGGTCGTATGCAGTCCAAGACAGCAACGGGCATGCTCAAGGCGCTGAGGCGCATCACTATTCTCGGTATCCTCTTCCTTTCATACAGTTATTTTAAGGTCATTGGCGACTCCTATGCCCTGGTTACAATTGGCTTGGTGTCGTTTGCTGCTGCTGCGCAGTTTGCCCCGTTGATTGTGGGGGGAATATTCTGGAAAGGTGCCACCATAAAAGGGGCGTTGTTTGGGCTTGGTGCCGGTTTCCTTGTCTGGGGCTATACGTTGGTTTTGCCTGCATTTGCCCAGTCAGGCTGGCTGCCCATTTCCTTTATTGAGCAGGGTCCGTTCGGTTTTTATCTTTTTAAGCCACAAGCATTGTTTGGTGTGAGTTGGGGTAGCCCGCTGATTCACAGCCTATTTTGGAGTGCGTTTTTCAATATAGGGTTGTATTTGATTGTCTCTCTGTTTACACAGCAGAGTCTGATTGAGCGAACCCAGGCACGTGCCTTTGTTGATGTTTTCAGTCAAAAAAATGATTTTTCAGCGCGCCCATGGGAAGGTCATATAAAGATCGCTGACTTGGAGCGAACGGTGTCGCGCTTTGTTGACTCAGAGCAAGTGAAAAAACTGTTTGCACGATACCGGGACAGTAGTCAGTCAGGTTATTCTCCAGGTATGGATGCGCCAACAGATCTATTGACGGAAGTGGAAAAGTTACTCTCGGGCGTTATCGGTTCTGCTTCAGCACATGTGTTGATAAATTCAAGTCTGCGCAGGTCCAACATTAATCTTGATAATGTGCTGGATATTATTGATGAAGCCTCTTCAGCGGTCGAGGCGAGTCGTGAAGTATTAAAATCAGTGATTGAGAATATTGATCAGGGCATTTCCATGTACGACAAGGAGATGAATCTGGTGGCCTGGAACAGGCGGTTTGTCGAGATCAATGACATACCTGAACAGTTTTTACGTGCGGGGGTAACCTTACGCGATATCTGTATCTACAACCTGGATAAAGGTGAGTATGGTGAAATTGCTGATCGCGATGCCTTTGTTGATTCCTATATAAAGGATGCATTTCAACAAGAGCGTCGGGTGTTTGAAAAAGTGCGCCCAAACAATATGATCATTGAGGTACGCAGAACGCCACTATCTACAGGAAGTGTCGTCACCACTTATACCGATATTACACTACCCAAGCAGGCAGAACTGGAATTAACAAAATTACGCCATTTGCTGGGTAATATTATTGACTCAATGCCCTCTGTATTGATTGGTATTGATGTGGAAGGTCATGTGACGCATTGGAATCGTGAGGCAGAGCGCATGAGTGGCTTGCGGGTTGCAGATGCTATTGGCCAACCACTTACTCAGTTGTTCCACCTGTTTCCAGATGTGTTACGAAAGATACAACAGGCTATTGAAACGCTGTCACCCGATCAGGCGAGTAATATACGCTGGGAGAATGAGAGAGGTGAGGTGCGTTACATGGATGTAACCGTCTATCCACTGTTGGGTGAAGAAGTTGGTGGCGCTGTGATTCGATTGGATGATGTTACAGAAACTGTACGCATGGAAGAGATGATGGTGCAGTCTGAAAAGATGTTGTCAGTGGGTGGGTTGGCTGCAGGCATGGCGCACGAGATCAATAATCCGTTGGCAGGTATTGTGCAAAGCGTGCAGGTGATGAATACCCGCCTGGGCCGGACGATGGAAAAAAACCGCAAGGTGGCCGCCGCGTGTGGTACATCAATAGACGCTGTTGCCGATTACATGGATGAGCGCGGTATCACGGCACTGATGGAGATGGTATCGGAATCCGGTAAGCGGGCGGCGAAGATTGTCAGTAGCATGCTCAGTTTCAGTAGAAAGAGTGATCTGAAGTTTGAGTTGCGAGATCTTCGTGTCTTGCTGGATGAGACGGTGGAAATAGCTTCCAATGATTACAGTCTGGAAAAGAATTATGATTTTCGAAAGATCATTATTCAGCGTGATTACGCGGGTGACCTGTCTGATGCCTGGTGCGAAGGTGGACAGATACAGCAGGTCTTACTGAATTTATTGAAAAATGGTGCGCAGGCGATGTTTGAAGCGGCAGCACAAACTCCGCAGGAGGGGCGTAATGATACCTTCATACTGCGCATCTATAACAAGAACGGCTGGGTTTGTGTTGAGGTGGAAGATAACGGCCCGGGTATGAGTCCGGCGGTACGGCGGAGAATATTCGAACCATTTTTTACTACAAAAGAGGTTGGTTCGGGAACAGGTCTTGGGCTTTCGGTTTCCTACTTTATCATCACTCAAAATCATCGCGGAAGTATTGAAGTTAAGCCCGGCAAAGAGGGCGGTAGCTGCTTTATCATTCAGCTACCAGTAGCGGCTCCCAGCACGACATAATAATTCGAGATGGTTAAAAACAGTCTGAATGACTGGATTCCACACGCCTGGCTGTTGTATGGTCATCCCCCTATATTCTATGTTCAAACACTCCCGCAAAGAGATGAATAACAGGAGGCTCCAGTGAGCTGGTGGGGAAAATTGGCCGGTGGCGCATTCGGCTTTATGGTAGGCGGACCCATCGGGGCCATACTGGGTGCCGTACTGGGACACAACCTGGATAAGGGACTTAAGGGTCTGGGTAGCGATGAACAGTTTGCTCCGGGTGATCAGGAGCGGGTTCAGACAGCCTTCTTTACCACTACGTTTACTGTCATGGGCGCTATTGCCAAGGCGGATGGGCGTGTATCGCCAGACGAAATTGCGCTGGCTAAGTCGGTCATGGCTGAAATGGATCTCAGCAGTGAAATGCGGCAGGCGGCCATTAATCTCTTCAATCAAGGCAAATCAGCTGACTTTCCGTTGGATGATGTCTTGGATCAATTTCGTACCGAGTGCCATCGGCGCAATACGCTGATCCAGATGTTTATTGAGATTCAGCTTCAGGCGGCCTATGCCGATGGCACCCTGGATCGGGCAGAAGAGCAGTTGTTGCTGCATATATGTGGGCGACTCGGTATCCCGGAGTTTGTCTTCCGTCGTTTAGAGAAGATGATCCAGGCAGAGCGGCATTACGGGGGACAGGCGGGCAGTGGCCGACGGGCTGAGCCCCGATCTTCCGGCCCGACCCTGACGGATGCCTATGCGATTCTGAATGTTTCGCCCAAAGTGAGTGATGCGGAAGTGAAAAAGTCTTATAGGCGTCTTCTTAGTCAGCATCATCCCGATAAGCTGGTCTCAAAAGGCCTGCCGGAGGAGATGATGAAGATGGCCGCCCAGAAGACCCATGAGATCCGCCAGGCCTATGAGAAGGTCAAAGAGGCCCGGGGTATCTAGTTCGGCTAGTAGTCAGCGTATACCGTGCTATTGCCGTTGTTGTCGAAGGTAAGAACCTGGTAGGGGTCTTTCCGGCTGCCTTCCATGCCAGGTGAACCCATCGGCATGCCGGGCACGGCGAGTCCGCTGATCTCCGGTTTCTCTTGCAGGAGACGCTTGATCTCACTGGCAGGTACATGGCCCTCAATCACATAGCCGGCGACTTCTGCGGTATGGCAGGAGGCGTGTTTTGGCTGAACACCCAGGGCATTTTTAACAGTGCTCATATTGGCCGTATCATGCGCCGTTACTTCAAAGCCATTCTGCTTCAGATGGTCAATCCAGGCGCTGCAACAGCCACAGGTGGGTGATTTGTAGACGGTAATTGCTTCCCCCGCCAGTAGCGGTGTGCCAATCATCATAAAGAGTGTTGCGAGAATAAAGCGTAAGGTCTGTTGCATTATCATTTACCAGTAGGACGTTTAGTCGAGGGTTATCTTACTTCTCTGTCTCTGACCCCGAGCAGGTAGAGGATGCCATCAAGCCCGAGCGTTGAGATGGCGTGACGGGCGTTCTCACGCACCAGTGGTTTGGCATGAAAGGCGACACCCAGCCCGGCAAGACTTAGCATGGGCAGATCGTTAGCCCCGTCACCAACAGCGATAACCTGTTCCAGGCTGATGCCTAGGTTTGTTGCCATCTCCTGCATCAGTTCAGCCTTCTTGGCGCCATCCACTATCTCACCTGTTACTACGCCAGTGAGTTTGCCGTCCTTAACATCCAGGGCGTTAGCAGAGAAGAAATCCACTCCGAGTTTTTGCTGGAGATGGCTGGCAAAATAGTTGAAGCCGCCAGATAGAATGCCGACCTGATAACCTAAGCGTTTAAGGTTGGAGATAAGGCGCTCAGCACCTTCGGTAATAGGCAAGCGCTGTGCGATGCCTTCCAGTACTGATTCATCCAGGCCTTTTAACAGCGCCATTCGGCGGCGGAAACTTTCGTTGAAATTGATCTCTCCGCGCATGGCGGCCTCGGTGATTTCGGCAACGGCTTCACCTACACCGGCGGCTTTTGCCAGCTCGTCGATCACTTCGACCTGGATCAGTGTGGAATCCATATCAAACACAATCAACCGGCGATTGCGGCGATAGAGATCATCGGCCTGGAAGGCGACATCCACCTCATCGCGGCTGCTGATCTCCAGCAGATCCTGGCGCAGGGCGGTAAGATTTTCTGTCTCGCCACGAACGGTAAATTCCACACAGGCGCGACGATGTGGGTTGGCGCTACGCAGTGAGAAGCGCCCTGACAACCGGGTAATGCTGTCGATATTCAGGTCGTGCTTTGACACAACTTGGGCTACATGGGCAATGGTAGAGGCGGTCAGTTTGCGACCCAGCAAGGTGACGATATAGCGCTGCTTGCCCTGCAGGCCGACCCAGTGTTCATACGCCTCTTCATCGATAGGCGTGAAGTTGATCTGCAGGCCGAGTTGGTGCGCCTGAAATAACAGGTCTTTGACTACTGGGCCCGATTGGGCTTGTGGTGGTATCTCCAGCAGCATGCCGAGCGAGAGGTGATCATGGATGACTGCCTGACCGACATCCAGGATATTGACCGCATGATCCGCCAGTACCCCGGTCAGTGCCGCTGTCAGGCCTGGGTGATCTTTACCTGTGACGTTAAGCAGGATGATTTCGCGCATGAGCTAGATAGTCTCTCCGTCGTTCATCTCGGGGATTAGGTTGGGTGGCATCTGTAGGTGATAGCCGATGGATTGAAGGTTGCTGATGACCTTGTGAACATCCTCTCTGGCCAGATTTCTATCCGGGTGCAGCTCCAGCTCCATGACCAGTGCAGGGGTGCCAAAGCGCGTCATTAACGCCTCAGGGAGTTCGTCAAAATTATCTTCTTTGGCGAGGTAAAGGTACATTTCGTCTTTCTTGCTGCTGCGGTAGATCCAGCAGTGGGTTGTCGCATTATCTGTTTCGGTCATGGCAACGATATCGGGCAAAAAGGCTATTCTAACCCGATTTGTGCTGCTGTGCAGAAATCAGCTGACGCTTGGCGTTTGCACTCAATTGTTTGAGCTCCCATTCTCGTCGGCTAGCGGCGGAACGGGAGTCTGCCGGTTCGTGGTAGACCAGCTCGAGTGGTCGTCTTGCTCGGGTGTATTTTGCCCCTTTCGGGGTGTGATTGTGTTCGTGAACGCGGCGTTCAAGGTCGGTGGTGATGCCCGTGTAGAGGGTGCTGTCGCGACACAGCAGGATATAGACGTACCAGATTTGCATGCTTGAGTGTAAGTGACCTGGCCGTTTACGGCCAGGTCGGAGTCAATCTAGAAAAAGTCCTCATCTGAAATGGACATGGAAGCCTTGCCTTCAACCTTGCCACTTTCAGCGAGACGTATCTTCAAGGAGAGGTTGTTACGGGAATCCGCATTAGCCAGTGCCTCTTCCAGGGTGATCTGATTATCTTTGTAGAGTTGATAGAGCGCCTGGTCAAAGGTCTGCATACCGCGCTCTGTGCCTTGCTCCATGGCCTCTTTGACGGCATGGATATCACCTTTCTGGATCAGCTCGGCTACAAAGGTGGTCAGCAGCATGATCTCTACGGCAGGTACACGCTTGCCATCCTTACTCTTGACCAGTCGTTGAGAAATGACCGACTTCAGGTTCAGGGAGAGGTCCATATAAAGCTGATGATGCGCTGAATCCGGGAAGAAGTTGACGATACGATCCAGTGCCTGGTTGGCATTGTTGGCGTGCAGGGTTGATAGGCAGAGGTGGCCTGTTTCAGCATAAGCGATAGCGTGAGACATGGTTTGCCGGTCTCGAATCTCACCAATCAGGATGACATCGGGTGCCTCGCGCATGGCGTTCTTCAACGCCACTTCGTAGGAGAGTGTATCCAGTCCTACCTCACGTTGGTCGACGACTGATTTTTTGTGGGTATGCAGGAATTCAACCGGATCCTCAATGGTGAGGATATGCCCTGTAGCATTTCTGTTTCGATGGTCAATCATGGACGCCAGTGTGGTGGATTTACCAGACCCGGTTGAACCTACAACCAGGATCAGTCCGCGGGGCATCATGATCAACTCTTTCAGTGACTGGGGCAGTTTCAGGGCTTCGATGCTGGGAATATCGCCCTTGATGTAACGAATAACCATCGCCACATCGCCTCGTTGCCTGAATACGTTGACACGAAAACGCCCCAGACCATCAATGGATACGGCCAGATTACACTCCATGGTGGCTTCGAACTCTTTAACCTGATCATCACTCATGATCGAGTAGGCAAGTTTTCGAACGGCACCATGCCCCATAGGGGTGTCGCCAATGGGCATAGTGCGTCCTTCTGCCTTCAGGTTCGGCGGTGCACCTGTGCTGAAAAACAGGTCAGATCCGTTTTTCTGAACCATCAGCTTCAGGTAAGGGATGATCTCCATAATATATTTCTCCGACTGGGTCTGGCCCATTACTCATTCTTGTCACATTATAGGCGGCAGATTTCACTAGGAATGAAGGGTGGGATTGGAAAATAAGTGTGATCCAGTTCACAGCTGACTGCTGTGCAGTTTTTCTCCGGCTCAATTGGGGAACGTTTCCGACAGGAATTTGACTCACTATTACACAACAGACAAGGATTTTTCATGGGTGCCTTTACGCTCAGTAACCTCTATTTTTACCCGGTAAAATCACTGCGTGGCATCGCGCTTGAACGCGCGCCGGTGGATGCTCGGGGTATTCATTTTGATCGCCATTGGATGGTGGTCGATGGCAGTGGGGATTTTATTACACAGCGGCAGTATCCGAAGATGGCCTTGATTCACACCGCGCTCACGCCAATGGGGTTACGCTTATCTGCACCGCATATGGCCGATCTTGATGTTGCCTTTGAGCCTGAGGAGGTCATCCAGCAGACGGTTCAAGTGTGGGGTGATCATTGCCTTGCGCAGGGTGCGGGTGAGGCGGCATCGGTTTGGCTGAGTGAGTTTCTTGGTGTGAACTGTGGGCTTGTCTTTTTGCCCGAGTTGACCCAGCGGAATGTCGACCCACACTACGCGAATCCAGAGGATCAGGTTGGCTTTGCCGATGGCTTTCCGTTTCTGCTCATCTCCGAGGCGTCGCTGACTGATCTCAACAGCCGGCTTGAGCAAGCCCTGCCGATGATTCGTTTTCGTCCCAATCTGGTGGTGTCGGGTTGTGAGCCCTACGCAGAAGATAGCTGGCGACGTATTCGTATAGGTGAGGTTACCTTTCGGGTGAGCAAGCCCTGTTCACGGTGTGTCATTCCCACCATCAATCCGGAGACCGCAGAGAAGAGTGTTGAGCCGTTGCGCACGTTGAACAGCTACCGACGTGAGGGGAATAAGGTCTACTTTGGTCAGAATGTTTTACATGATGGTGTGGGTGAGTTACGGGTCGGGATGCCGGTGGAGATTCTGGAGTAGTGCCGTTATTCCGGTATCAGGTTTTCGACGCGCCAGTGACCCTCTGCCGGTGCGATAGACGCTTTTATCTGAGGGAGTAGATCTGAGAGTTCACCCGCCAGAGTCCAGGGCGGATTTATGGCCAGGATGCCGCTGCCGGTCATGCCATGGTCTTTTGTGTCGGGTGTGCGGCAGAACTCAAATTGCCACACATCACGCAGCGGGGTGCTGCGCAGTCGCGAGATCATTTTATCAATCTGATTACGCTGAACCACCGGGTACCAGAGCAGGAAGGTGGCATTGGGCATGCGTTTATAACCCGCTTCCAGTGAGCTTATCGCCTGCAGATACTCCTGTTTCATCTCAAATGAGGGATCCATCAGCACCAGGGCTCTCCCCTTAACGGCAGGCAGAAGTGATTTCAGTGCCTGGTGGCCATCGCTCTGAGCGACCCGGATGCGTCGGTCTGATCCTGCCCATTTTCCCAGTAGTGAAAAATCGGTCGGATGCATCTCATGTAAATAGAGCTGGTCGTGCGCTCTCAGCAGGTCGACGGCGATCTGCGGTGAACCGGGATATTTTCCTGCCGCCAGATGCTGTTTTAACACAGAGCCATAGGGTGCGAATGGCGCCTTTTGAAGCAGTTTTTTTAGTGCGCCGGCACCGGTCTCATATTCCCCGGTCTTCTGGCTCATGGCACTGTTCAACGGGTAACAGCCACTGCCAGCATGGGTATCGATATAACGTATCGCTACCGGTTTTTGCGTCATGTACTGGATGGTTTTTGCTAGTACAAGATGTTTCAGTACATCGGCAAAATTACCCGCATGGAAAGCGTGTCGATAGCTGAGCATAGTGGGTTACAACCTGGAAAGTGACGGAATGGAGTGGCTAGGTGTCCGCCTTTTTAACCCGTATCTTACTGCCGGCCAGATCGTAGCCGTTCAGGGTTTTTGCTGCTGCCTTGGCTTCGCCGGGTTTGGGCATGGTAACAAAACCAAAGCCCTTGGAGAGTCCGGTCTCCTTGTCAGTGACGATAGTGCAGGACTGTATTGTCCCATAGGGCTCGAACAGGGCGTGTAGCTCCTCTTCAGAGGTGGTGCGGGGGAGGTTGCGTACGAGAAGTTTCATGAGTTTACCGAAATGACAGGATGTAGCGGATATTATAGCGTTGGTAGGTGACAAAAGAGCGTTTTATTTTTGACTGACAGTGTCAGTGTGGGTCGGAATAGACAGGCCTGGCTTCGCTTGCAAACGTCAGGGCTAAACTGTTTTATTCAGTTTCAGCGGTTTCAAGTGTTTCACAGGCCAGCAGCCACTCTTCTTCAGTCTCGTTGAGGGTTTGGGTGACACGGGTTTTATCATCCAGCAGTTTTTTCAGTTGCACCTTCTGGCTGGTGTCGTAGATAGCCGGATCGGCCAGTGCGGTTTCCAGCTTACTGGAATGGTTGTTGAGTTCATCGAGCTTTTTCTCCAGTTGCTGTACCTGCTTGCGCAGTGGCTGCAGCTGTTTTCTGCGCTCAGCTTCCAGGCGTTTTTTGTCTTTACGTGCGATGGCACTGTGCTCAATCTCACTGCTGTTACGCTCTTTACGCAGGTCAGCATTGCGATTATCTGACAGCCAGCGGGGGTATTCGTCCAGATCGCCTTTAAACTCATCCACGTTGCCGTCATGTACCAGCAACAGCTCATCGGTGGTTGTGCGCAGCAGGTGCCGGTCATGGGAGACTACCACCATGGCCCCTTCAAAATCCTGTAGGGCCTGGCTCAGGGCGTAACGCATCTCTAGATCCAGGTGATTGGTGGGTTCATCCAGCAAAAGCAGATTGGGGCGCTGGTAGACCAGAAGAGCCAAAACCAGGCGGGCTTTTTCACCACCTGAGAAGGGGGCGACAGGGCTCTCTGCCCGCTCACCGGCAAAACCAAAACCACCGATGAAGTTGCGCATTGATTGCTCTGTGGCTTTGGGATCCAGTCGTAGCAGATGAGCGAGGGCGCTCTCTTGAGGATTGAGCTGGTCCAGTTGATGCTGGGCGAAGTAACCGATCTTGATATCCTGCGCCGTTTCACGCTTTCCACCACTGGGAGTCAGTTCGCCAGCGAGCAGCTTTATCAGGGTGGATTTTCCTGCACCATTCGGCCCCAGAAGACCGATGCGCTCCCCAGGGGAGAGGTTCATATTCACCCGGTTCAGAATCTGCTTGTCCGCATAGCCGGCTGAAGATTCCAGTAGCTTCAGCAGTGGATTGGGAGTCTTGTCAGGTTTTTTAAAGCTGAAGTGAAACGGTGAATCCACATGTGCCGGGGCGATCAGCTCCATCCGTTCCAGGGCTTTGAGTCGGCTCTGGGCCTGACGTGCCTTGGTGGCCTGAGCGCGGAAGCGGTCGACATAGCTGCGAATGTGGGCTACCTCCCGCTGCTGCTTCTCGAATGCCGATTGCTGGTTGGCCAGCTGTTCTGCGCGTATTTTTTCGAAAGCGGAATAGTTGCCGGTGTAGAGGGTCATCCGCTCTTGTTCAATATGGGCGATATGGCTGGTGACGGCGTCCAGAAAATCCCGATCATGGGAGATCAGTAGCAGGGTGCCGGCGTAGCCCTTCAGCCACTCCTCAAGCCAGATTACCGCATCCAGATCCAGATGATTGGTGGGCTCATCGAGCAGCAGCAGGTCTGAACGGCACATCAGTGCGCGGGCCAGGTTGAGCCGCATGCGCCAGCCTCCAGAGAAACTGTTGACGGCGTTAAACTCTTCCCGCGGTTTGAAGCCGAGGCCGTGGATCAAGCGGGCGGCACGTGACTGGGCCGTATAGCCACCAATAATATCCAGCTTGTTATGCAGCTCCGCTACCCGTTCACCCTGGTGGGCGGCCTCGGCGTCAGCCAGTTCCTGCTCGATCTGGCGTAGCTCTGCATCGCCGTCCAGTACGTAGTCCAGTGCGCTACGAGGGTCTGCCGGTGTCTCCTGTGCCACATGGGCAATCACCCAGTCCTTGGGGCAGTAGAAATCCCCCGTATCGGCATGCAGTTGATCGCGTATCAGTGCAAACAGGCTGGATTTCCCTGTGCCATTGGCGCCGGTCACGCCTACCCGCTGTCCGGGGTGGACGATAAATGAGGCGTCTGTGAACAGCGGTTTAATGCCGCGCCGTAGGCTGAGTTTGTCGAATCGTAGCATGGCGGCGGATTCTACCGCGTTATCCGGCCGAACGGGAGATTCTGATGCCGTTTATTGCAAAGATTGTCGTTCAGGGTTTGGTCGGTAACCGATTTGTCTGGGCGGCCAGGATGTCATAGCCTTTGAGTTGATACTCAGCAATCTCAATGGAGCTGTCATAGTTTCTGTTAAGTTCAGTGATGGCCTGTTGCTCTCCCCGCTCCCAAGCGCGCTTGGCGAATGCCTCAGAGAGGGCAATAAACATGCGCTGAGTATGATAATGGGTGAGGTCATGATTGGGTTTGTGGGATTGCAGGCGATTGATCAGCTGAAATTTCTGCAGCAGTTCGGCATGGTAAGCACGGTTGTAGAAGAGGTTGGCAATGGCTGTTTCGCCACAGTTTTCGGCGACCTGCCGCATCAATTTCGGGGTGTAGTCACTGCTATGGGAGAACGGGTTGTTGCAGTCTTTATGGCCGGCAAGGGCTGACCCGGACGTGGTTAATAGACCACCCGTAATCCCAAGAATCAGTAAAATACGATAGTTCATGGCACACCCCACATCTCTCTTTTTCCAACACCTTAGGTATCAGTGTAGACAGATAATCAGCACATTGTGTAAACAAACGTTACAGCTTAGGTGGCGCCTTCTGTTTCACGGTCCAGCGAGCGGTAACTGATCGCTTCACCAATATGGGTGGAGAGAATGGCTTCTGATGCATCCATGTCGGCAATGGTGCGTGCCAGTCGTAATATGCGGTGGTAAGCGCGTGCAGAGAGCCCCAGTTTTTCCATGGCCCGTTCCAGCAGGTTGCGAGATTGGGGTGTCAGCAGGCAGCTGTTCTCTAAAAGCCGACCGGTTAATTGGGCATTAGGACAGCCACTGCGTGTGAGCTGTCGCTGGCGACTCTGTTCAACCCGGTGACGGACCGCCTGGCTTGTTTCCAGTTGCTCTGATTGTTGGCCAAGTGCCTGTGTTGGCAGGCGAGGAACCTCTATCGTCATGTCGATGCGATCCAGAAGCGGCCCTGAAATACGCCCCCGGTAGCGTGCCACCTGATCGCCGGTACAGCGACAGTTTCTTCCACTGGTATCACCCAGGTGACCACAGGGGCAGGGATTCATGGCCGCAATCAGTTGAAAACGGGCGGGGAACTGTTCCTGTCGTGCGGCGCGGGAGATGGTTACCTGACCGCTCTCCAGTGGTTCGCGCAGGACTTCCAGCACCTTTCGGTCGAACTCCGGTAGCTCATCCAAAAACAGGACGCCGTTATGGGCCAGTGAGATCTCACCGGGACGTGGATTGCTGCCACCCCCAACCAAGGCGACACCTGACGCGGTGTGGTGCGGTGAACGGAACGGCCGTTGCTTCCAGTCAGCGACTGAGAAACCCAGATTGCTAATGGAGCGGATGGCCGCCGTTTCCAGTGATTCTTGTTGGGTCATGGAGGGGAGGATGCCCGATAAACGACTGGCCAACATCGATTTACCTGTACCCGGTGGACCGATCATCAAAAGGCTGTGATTGCCAGCGGCGGCAATTTCCAGTGCGCGCTTGGCGTGGGCCTGTCCCCGCACCTCGGAAAGATCGGGGTGTTGATTGACAGCATACTCTTGGTTGTTCTCCCGGTAGTAGGGTGGAATTCCTTCCTCGCTTATCAAGTGCTTGCAAACCGCCAACAGGTGATTGGCCGGGTGAATGGGGAGATCATTTACCAGGGCGGCCTCATCGGCACACTCTTCAGGCAGGATGAGTCCCCGCCCTGCTTCCCTGGCGGCCAGTGCAACAGGTAGAACCCCTTTGATCGGTCGCAGTGCGCCAGACAGGGCCAACTCACCAATAAATTCGTGACTTCCCAGAGCTTGGGCAGGGATCTGTCCTGAAGCGGCAAGGATGCCGAGTGCAATGGGTAGATCAAACCGTCCCCCCTCTTTGGGCAGGTCGGCCGGCGCCAGATTGATGGTGATACGGCGAGCAGGAAATTCAAAGCCGGAGTTGATCAGAGCCCCGCGCACGCGGTCTTTACTCTCTCTAACAGCCATCTCTGGCAGGCCAACAATTGAGAGCGCGGGTAGGCCGTTAGCCAGATGGACTTCAATGGTGACGAGCGGCGCGTTGATGCCGCTACGGGCGCGGCTGTGGAGTGTTGCGAGAGACATGGTCACCTTCCGTGGTGTGTGTCTGACCTGTGTTCAATAAGCAGGCAGGGTTTATTGTTTTGATGCTGGTGTTACTTGATTTTCTCTTCCAACTGGGCGATCTGCTGCTCCAGGGCTTCCAGTTTTTCTCGGGTACGCAAAAGCACAGCCCGCTGAATTTCAAACTCTTCACGAGTCACCAGCTCCATATGACTCAGGCCGGCTTCCAGTGCTGAGCGGAGGTTCTTCTGCAGGTCTTCCTGCAGCAGTTGCAGACCGACCGGAACACTGCCGGCCACCCGTTTGGCAAGATCATCAAGTAGTTTGGAATCAATCATCCGCGCACGATAACGGGGCCGGGCGCGGTTGTCCAGTCCCTCATCTGCAAATTACCACAGCCATCACCAGGTGATGTATGCACTGTCCTGGTGCATCTCAAAGGCAAGGCATTCAATTGGTGCGTCTATTCTGGTGCGTGCTGCGAGTATTGGTAGTTAATTCATTGAAAATTAACACTATATTGATGTTGGCACGGGAGCTGCAAAAGAGGTGGTAATCCGGACCTTCTGGTTCCGGTTAATTAACCAGAATGTCTAACCATCTCAAAACAGCAGGAGAATATGTAATGAAATTGGTTTCTGCAATCATCAAGCCCTTCAAGCTGGATGACGTACGTGAGGCACTGTCCGAGATCGGCGTATCCGGTATCACTGTCGTTGAAGTCAAAGGTTTCGGTCGTCAGAAAGGGCATACAGAGCTCTATCGTGGTGCGGAATACGTGGTCGATTTTCTACCCAAGATCCGGGTGGATGTGGCCATTGCGGCTGATCAACTCGATCAGGTCATTGAGGCGATCACCGAAGCAGCCAGAACCGGCAAGATCGGTGACGGAAAGATCTTTGTATCCGAGCTGCAGCAGGTTGTGCGTATCCGTACCGGTGAAACGGGTCCAGAGGCATTGTGATCCTGTTCTTGAGCTAACAAGAGGTTTAATACGATGGAAGAGATACTCAATCTTCGATACGCCTTGGATACCTTCTACTTCCTGGTATCCGGTGCGTTGGTTATGTGGATGGCGGCCGGGTTCGCCATGCTTGAGGCGGGTTTGGTTCGCGCCAAGAACACAGCTGAAATTCTGACAAAAAATATTTCGCTTTATGCCATTGCCTGCATCATGTACATGCTGATGGGTTACGGCATTATGTATCCAGAGGCTGGAAACGGTGTTATTCCAGCGTTTGATTTCTCATTCATGCTGGGTGGTGATAACGACCCCGGTGCTGTGCTGAAGCAGGATGCCGCTGGCTGGTATGACGGGGACTACTACTCCGGCATGTCCGATTTCTTCTTCCAGGTGGTGTTCGTTGCTACCGCCATGTCTATT
>JAPHUE010000130.1 GCA_026196795.1 Sedimenticola sp. | reverse complement strand
TCATATCGGCCCTGGAAATGGTCAAAAATGGTCATGGAGTCGTCCCTCCTGATAGTTTGATACGGTACCGCCATCCGCATTTAACGCAGTATGGTGTCTCTTCTCTCCTCGCCCACTCTGTTCGCTATTTGGTATGCTTGGATTACGCTATCAGCATCAGCGAACAGGTTATCTTGTTTTATGGTGATTTCGTGTCACGCTTTAACGAGAAGCTTAGTTTATGTTTTGAAACTTTGCCGTGAATGTTTTAAAAAATTCACTTTCTTAACAGACAGCAACAACACAAATTAAGTTTCAATCAAAATGTTAAGACATATTTTGTTATCCAGTGCCACACGGCTTTTTAATGATTACGTGTCAAACTTTAAGGTGTCAGCATGAGTATGCAGCAACTGGTAGAAATTATGGCCCAGCTGAGAGACCCGGAAAGGGGCTGTCCCTGGGATAAAGAGCAGACGCTGGAGACCATTGTTCCCTACACTATAGAAGAGGTGTATGAAGTCGCAGACAGCATTGCGAATAGGGATATGGCCGAGCTGTGTGATGAGCTGGGAGACCTGCTTTTTCAAGTGGTTTTTTATGCTCAAATTGCCAGTGAAAGTGGTGAGTTTGATATTCATGATGTCACTCAGGGCATTTGTAAAAAAATGTTACGGCGGCATCCTCATGTGTTTGCCGAGGCTGAAGTAGCGGATACTAAGGAGCAGACACTACGCTGGGAACAGCTTAAGGCTGAAGAGCGTCAGGCGAAGGCAGGTGCTGACCCTGCACGGCAGCTTGATGGTGTTGCGCGGGCATTACCCGCACTCATTCGGGCAGAAAAATTACAAAAGCGTGCAGCAAAAGTTGGTTTTGACTGGTCAGACAGAAGGGATGTACTGGCAAAGGTGAAGGAAGAGCTGTCAGAACTGGAAGCTGAGATCGGCACTGTTACAGAGGTACCGCGCAAAGTGGCAGAGGAGATGGGAGACCTGTTATTTAGCTGTGTCAATCTGAGTCGTCATCTGGGATTGCATGCCGAAACAAGCCTGCGAGAGGCAAATGATAAATTTGAGACACGCTTTAACACTATTGAAGAGATGCTAACTGCAGAGGGAAAAACTTTACAGCAAGTAGACCTTGAAGAGATGGAGAAGAAGTGGTCGTTGGTCAAGCAAAAGGAAAACGAGCGATGAGCAAATACTCGTGTTGGAGAAGAATTTTAGGGTCGTTCATTGGTATCACGCTGGTAGTGAGCGTCACAGGCTGTGCGACGAATCCGGTGACCGGTGAAAACGAGCTGGCACTGGTCTCAGAAGAGAGTGAACTCGCAATAGGTAAGGCGCAGTATCAGCCGAGCCGACAAATGCAGGGTGGAGATTATCAGTTGGATCCGGGGCTTATTCGCTATGTACAGAGTGTCGGACAGCGATTAGTGGCCGTCAGTGACAGAAAACTTCCCTATGAATTTGTTGTACTGAATGACTCCACACCAAATGCATGGGCATTGCCAGGTGGCAAGATTGCGGTCAATCGTGGTCTGCTCATGGAGCTGGATAATGAGGCTGAACTTGCTGCTGTGCTGGGGCACGAAATTGTGCACGCCGCAGCGCGGCATGGGGCTCAGGGCATAGAACGAGGTATTGTCCTTAAAGGCGTGTTGATAGCGGCCGGGGTTGCTGCACGAGACAGTGATTACTCTCAACTGGCGGTGGGTGCAGCGGCATTGGGGGCGAACCTTCTTAATCAGGGTTATTCCCGGGATGCTGAACTGGAAGCCGATCTCTATGGCATGACCTATATGGTTCGCGCGGGTTATGACCCAATGGCAGCCGTTGGGTTACAAGAGACCTTTGTGCGTCTTTCAAAGGATCGTAAACAGAACTGGCTGTCTGGTCTGTTCGCCAGCCACCCGCCCTCAAATGAGCGCGTCGAGAAGAACCGAGAGACGGCCAGGCGCCTGGCGACAGGGGGAGAGTTGGGCCGAGAGCGCTATCAGCAGCAGATTGCCCCCCTGAGGCAAGCGGCAGCGGGTTATGAGGCCCATGCAAAAGGTGTTGAGGCGATGAGCAAAAAAGCACCTGGTCAGGCTTTGGCTTTTGCGCAAAAGGCTATTAAGGTGGAGCCTAAAGAGGCTATTTTTCATGGACTTAAGGGCGATGCCCTGGTACTCCAGGGAAAAACTTCTGATGCCTTGGCGGCTTATAATGAAGCAGTCCAGCTGGACAGTAATTTCTTCAGGCATTTTCTTAAGCGAGGGGCATTGAAGGCTGAGCTGGGTGATCGTCAGGGTGCTAAACAGGATCTCGACAAAAGCCTGGAATTATTGCCAACGGCTGATGCACACTATCTGTTGGGTGAACTAGCTCTTCGTGAAGGGGACAGGCGACGGGCATTGACTCATTATCAAACAGCTTCATCCTCTTCATCGGGCAGCGGTCGGGCTGCAGCAACGGCCTTGGTCAGGTTGGATCTTCAGGATCACCCGCAAAAATATCTGGCGACAGCGCTGGCTGTTGATCCTGCTGGCCGCTTATTGGTGCAATTGGAGAATTCGACATCTGTTTCTATCAGAAATATTCAGATACAGTTGGGTGAGCGGAGTAGCAATGGGCGCGTTGTGGTGCGGGCTGAATATCAGGTTCCGGGCAAACTCAAGTCAGCGCAGCGTACCGTGTTAAAGAGTGATATTCGATTGCCGGATGCGAGAGCCTTGAGTCGCTGGGCGGTACGTGTCACACGGGCAGTGGTTGATGAATAGTGAGGGTGAGCAGCAGGTTCATTAACATGCTTTTTTCCCCTGTTTATAAGGAATACAGGCTGACCGTTTCGGCCCGTTAAGGATTGTTGTTGTATGGGTTTTTTCGATCATATTGCGGCGTGCAATAGGCATGATGTAACACGATTCATCTCTTTTGATGTGGCTGGGCATGCGGTTGGCAGAGTTAACCGTGAGTTTGCCGATCAGCTCAAGGCGTGGCCTGAAATCTTCCAGATCACTGATACGGCTGTTCAATTTTTGGAATCATCGCCAGCGGCAGATGATCGAACAGAGAGATTGGCTTGGGTTTTGAACGAACTGGTTGATCAGGATTTCCTGCTTCCGTTTCATGGAGAGCGATATGCCGTCAGGGGCGAAGATATGGCAGAGCCACTGCTCTTGATTGACCGCGCCATGGCTCCCTGTTTTGGTATTCGTGCGTTCGGTCAGCACGTTAATGCGATAGTTCGCGGTTCTGATGGATTGAAAATGTGGATCGGACGCCGTGCGGCTGATCGGCGGCATTACCCTGGGTGTTTGGATAATCTGGCCGCAGGTGGCCTACCTTACGGGATTTCTCTACAAAATAATCTTGCCAAGGAGTGCTGGGAGGAGGCGGGAATTCCGGTTGAACTGGCCGGGCAGGCGATTCCGGTTGGGGCTGTCAGTTATCACATGGATACCCGGATGGGCTTTAAATCCGATACCCTGTTTTGTTATGACCTTGAATTACCAGAAGATTTTCGCCCTGAGTGTACCGATGGTGAAGTCCAGGAATTTTATCTATGGCCGGTTGAAGAGGTCATGGAACGGGTAAAGGGTGGGGATGAGTTCAAATTAAACTGTAATCTGGTGATTATCGACTTCCTTATACGATACGGTTTTATCACGCCTGACGAACCTGATTACATGAACTTGCTCACGGGGTTGCACCCGGTTTTGCCCCCGCTCGAATAGGGGCGTGCTAAACTCGAAATCATATTGAGATGAAACCTACTGGATTCTTTTGAGGTCCAACGGTTGATTACGGGATACTACTCAAGCTTATGAAATTCAGATATCTACTGCTTTTACTTCTGTTATTACTCCAGTGCTTTACATTGGCACTGGCCAGTGTGCGGGAGGTTTCTCTTGATGAGTTGCAGCCGACACGCTCTCAGCGACAGGCGACCCTGATTATTCTTAAGGTGATCGATGAGTATCACTATAAGAAACATCAACTTGATGATGCGATGTCAAAGGCAATGCTGGATCGGTACCTGGAAGTGCTGGATCCGAATAAGAGCTTCTTTACACAGGCGGATTACGACCGGTTTTCTGTGGTAAGTGATCGTTTGGATGATGATCTGAAGGAAGCTCGGCTTGATTCCGCATTTAATATCTTCCGGGTATACAGGCAGCGTATAGACGAACGCATTGATATGGCACTGAATCTACTTAAAGTGGATTATGATTTCACCATTAATGAGAGCTATCGTTTTAATCGCGAGAAAAGCCCTTGGGTTACCAGTAAGCGTGATCTGGATGAGCTTTGGCGCAAGAAAGTCAAGAGTGACATCCTGAGTCTGAAGTTAAAAGATAAGCCGCTGGATGAAATACGTACCACACTGGAGAAACGCTACAAAGGTATTAAGCGCCGTACCCGACAAATGGAATCGGATGATGTATTTCAGATTTTCATTAACTCTTACACCCTAAGCTTGGAGCCTCATACCTCCTACATGTCTCCGAGGGTTTCGGAAAATTTTGATATCAGTATGCGGCTTTCGCTGGAAGGTATTGGCGCCGTCCTGAAAAATGAGAATGAATATACCGTGGTGCAACGTACGGTGGTGGGTGGTCCTGCCGGGTTGAGTGGTCAGGTTAATCCGGGTGATCGTATCACCGGCGTTGGGCAGGATGCAGACGGTGAGATGGAAGATGTGGTGGGTTGGCGGTTACAGGATGTAGTGGATCTTATTCGAGGGGCCAAGGGCACCACGGTCAGGCTTCAGTTGCTACCGGAAGATGAGGGGTCTGCAGGTCGTTCTAAATTGGTAACGCTGGTCCGCAATGAGATAAAACTGGAAGATCAGGCGGCCAAAAAATACATCATTGAAGGTCTGGGGGGGATGGGCGCTACACGTATTGGCGTGATTGATATTCCTGCCTTCTATAGAGATTTTCGTGGCTTTTCCAAAGGCGAGAAAGACTTTACCAGTACTACACGGGATGTACGCAGGCTGCTGAGTGAGCTTGAAGCAGAGGGTGTGGATGGCATTGTCATTGATCTACGCCAGAATGGTGGCGGCTCTCTGGTTGAGGCGACAGAACTGACTGGATTATTTATTCCTTCTGGCCCTGTTGTTCAGGTAAAAAATGCGTCTGGAAATCTGGACGTGGAGCGTGACCCTGATCCGGCGCAGGTCTACGGTGGTCCGATGGCGGTACTGGTAGATCGGCATAGTGCCTCGGCATCAGAGATTTTTGCCGGCGCGATTCAGGATTATCATCGCGGGATTATCATCGGTGAGCCGACCTTTGGTAAGGGCACGGTACAGACGCTGGTGGATCTGGGGCGGTTTGTTCGCTATGGCGATAAAAACCTCGGTCGCCTTCGGCTTACCATGGCACAGTTCTTCCGTATAAACGGTGGGAGCACCCAGTTCAAAGGCGTTGTGCCAGACATCATATATCCCTCTGCTGTGCAGGCGGATGATCAGGGTGAACGCAGTCTGGAAAACGCGCTGCCTTGGGCTCAGATAAGTGCTGTGAAATATCAGTCTCAAGGGCTCGGCCCACTGGAGCCCTATCAGCAGAAGCATCTGCAGCGGATCAAAGGTGATCCTGGCTTTACTTATCTCATACAGGTAGAACATTTGCTGAAAGAGGTACGGGATCAGGATTCCGTCTCACTACTCGAGAAGGATCGGGAGATCGAGTGGGATATGCGGGAAAAACGCCGTAAGACTGAAAAGAATCAGTTTTTGACCGCGATAGGATTGGAGCCTGAATCTGATGAGGATGATGAAAAGAGGAAACGGGCAGATCCCACTTCGGATATAGATGACCCGGTTGCTCGAATTATGCTCAATGAGGCTGCGCATATTCTGGCTGACTACATTGGGGGCCAGAGTCGGGCAGCAATGATTAATTAATTGTGCCGCAAGGCATTAGCCTGATAAGCCGTTGTTGATCCATTTTTTAATGCGATTGGCATCACCAAAAGGTGTGAGTTTTCCGAAGGAGTTAAGAAGTACAATAATCAGCTCTTTGCCCTTAAGCTCTGCCTGCATAACCAGGCAGCGGCCAGCTTCATTGATGTAACCTGTCTTGCTGAGCGAGATATTCCACGCCGCATTTTTCAATAGCCGATTCGTATTACCATAAGTGAGAGGGCCCCGTTTCGGGTAGGGGCGCACATCCATCTTGAGTCGGGTTGTCGCTGACTGGATGACCGGATAACGGCTGGCTGAACGAACCAGTAGGGCCAGATCCTGAGAGGACGCAATATTTCCGGCTTTCAGTCCGGCAGGGTCGGCAAATTGGCTCTGTTTCATGCCCAGTGATTTTGCCTTTTCGTTCATGGCATCTACAAAGGCCTCTGTTCCACCCGGAAAGGTTCTTGCGAGTGCGCTGGCGGCCCGATTTTCAGAAGCCATCAGAGCGAGTTTGATTAGCTCACTGCGGGTCAGGGTAGCGCCATATTTCAGTCGTGAACCGGTCAGTCGAATGAGATCCCGATCCTGTTTGTTGATACGGATTTTCTCATCGAGCGCAAGTTTCGAGTCCAGTATTACCATAACCGTCATCAGCTTGGTGATTGAGCCGATGGGGCGGGGTTGCGTGCTCTGTTTGCTGTAGAGTTCGTTTCCCTCATTATCAATAATCAAGACAGAGGCCGAGCGCAGTTTCAGTTTGCGGTCATCCAGCTTATTCCAGATCTCCTGAGACTTGTCACTATCAGCCAGATTTGTCTGTGCTGGTTGACTGACCTGAAGTGCAGAGATCTGCTGCTCACCGAGTTCTCCGGCAAACAAGGGTGCGAAGGAAAAAATAAGAGTGAATAAAACCAGATGTTTCAAACTATTGACTCAGGCTATTGAATTTTGCCTATCTTTGCCCAACCTGAGAGTAAATGCAAAAGATGCACCCTGGTGGGTGCATGTCTCGCTGTAGTCTGATGCTGTGGTTGATACATCGGACAGATGATAGTCTCAGTGGCTATAATGCCAACTAGAATTGGGGCTTTGTCCGGAGCACGTGGGGCGAATAACCAGAATAAACATATAGCTGGGACGACGCGATTGTATCAATCAGTTGAAAACCGCATCCGGGAATTACCGGATGAGATCGGGCAATTCCTCTCGACAGGTGGTGCTGTTGGGCTAGAAAAAGAGTGCCTGCGGGTCTCGGAGAGTGGCAGTATATCGCAACAGCGACACCCTCCAGCTCTGGGGGCGGCCCTTACTAACAGCTATATTACAACCGACTATTCAGAAGCGCTGGCAGAGTTGATTACTCCGCCATGCCGGCGTATTGACGACGCACTGGCTTTTTTAAGCGACACTCAGAAATTTGTCTATGATCACTTGGAGAACGAATATCTCTGGGCTACCAGTATGCCCTGTGTTCTGGATGGCGGTGATAATATTCCGATTGCTGATTACGGTACCTCCAATCCCGGCATTATGAAAAATGTCTACAGGCGCGGGCTGGGTCATCGCTATGGCCGGACCATGCAGGTGATTGCGGGGGTACATTTCAATTTCTCTTTCGATGAAGCCTTCTGGCCGCTCTACAAGACGTTACAGTCAAGTGGCAAGTCATTACGTGACTTTACTGATGATTCCTATCTCGCCCTGATCAGAAATCTGCAGCGGTTTGGCTGGTTAATCCCCTACCTTTTTGGGGCCTCTCCGGCTGTTTGTAAGTCGTTTCTTGGGAATAAGCCAACTGACCTGGAACTGTTTGATCAGACGACCTATTACGAGCCTTATGCGACCTCGCTTCGCATGGGGGATATTGGTTATACCAACAGTAAAGAGAAAGGTGTTGGGATTAAGGCCAATTACAACAACCTGCAGAGTTATATCGAGAGTCTGACCCATGCGATTGAGACCCCCTGTCCCATGTGGGAAAAGATCGGGGTTGAGGTGGATGGTCGCTATGAACAGCTGAATGCCAATATTCTGCAGATTGAGAATGAATATTACACAACCGTTCGGCCTAAACAGGTGCTGCAGGGCATGGAGAAGCCAACGGTTGCATTGCGGCGGCGCGGTGTTCGCTATATCGAATTGCGTTCGTTGGATGTCAATGCCTTCCATCCGCTGGGTGTGAGTCAGGAACAGCTCTATTTCTTGCGTGCTTACATGGTGTTCTCCTTGTTCATGGATAGTCCACCGATTAATGTGCAGGAGCGCCGGGAGATTGACCAGAATATTGGTGGGGCGGCCCATCGAGGACGAGACCCCGAGCTTTATCTTTCGCGTCAGGGCAGAGATATTCGCTTGCGGGATTGGGCGCGGGAGTTGTTACAGGCGATGGAGCCGGTCTGTGAACTGCTGGATAAGTGGGATGATGCCAAACCCTACACGGCAAGCCTGAAAGCGCAGTTGGCGTGTGTCGATGATCCTGAATTGACCCCTTCAGCGAGAATGTTGCAAGAGATGCGTGAACAGGGAGAAGGCTTTTTTCATTTTGCCAAGCGCAAATCACTACAGCATCGTGACTTTTTCAGTGGGCTTGTGCCAGCAACCGAGCGTTATCGATTGCTGCTTGCTGAAGCGGAAACCTCTATTGAGCAACAACGGCAGTTAGAACAGCCAGATCAGCAGACATTTGCCCAGTTCCTGGCGGAGTATTTTTCCCAGCATTGAAGCTAGACCCGGCTTAGAATCCAGTCCATGGCCCGATATGGAAGCAGGCGTTTTAGGGTTCCAAACAGATAGGTGGGAAAAGTTACGTAGTAGCGTATCTTTGGTCTGGGGCTCTCCAGGGCGTGTATCACGCGCTTTAAGACAGATTCGGGGGGCAAGGTGAAGGGTACCGCTGGGCCTTGCTTGGTTAAGCGCTCCTCCATGGCCTGATAGGCCCCCTTGTGGAAACTGTTGGATGGGTCGATGTTCTTTTTCCACATGGCATAGGCATTGGCGCGAAATTGACTCTCGATTGGGCCAGGTTCAATCAGGCTGATTTGAATACCGCTTCCCTTGAGTTCCGCCCTGAGTGTGTCAGTTAATCCCTCCAGGGCAAATTTACTGGCATTGTAGGCCCCTCTGTAAGCGAGTGCGGCAAAGCCCAGTACAGAGCTGTTCTGTATGATCCTGCCTCCACCTTGTTGGCGCATAACAGGGATAATTTTGCATGTCAGTTCATGCCAGCCAAAGAGATTGGTTTCGAACTGTGCACGCAGGGTGTCTCGTGATAGGTCCTCGACTGCTCCCGGTTGTCCATAGGCACCATTGTTGAACAGCCCATAGAGTTGCCCTTCCGTGATCGAAAGTGTTTGATCAACCGCACGTTGGATGCTCTCCGAGTCATTCAGATCAAGCTGTATGGCGGTGAATCCAGATGCGATCAACTGATCTACATCGTGGATATCTCGGGCGCTGGCGATTACCTGATATCCACGTTGCTTCAATCCTTTGGCGACACAAAGACCAATGCCACTGGAACAACCTGTAATCAGCACGCTTTTTTTGATTTGCTGCTGCACGTTCTGCTTCCTTGTATAAAAACCAATGATTCCCCAAAAAGGGCGCTGGATACTGATATTATCAGGCAGCCAACTTACGTAGTTGTGTTCAATGGATCAAGTAGCCAGCGAACTTGAGACTAACGATTGCAGCGAGTAACGAATTAACCGAATATAACCTGACGTATTGCGTTAAAGTTTCTTCTAATGTTTCCGCTACAAACGTTAGTGCTGAAATAAGGTTTTTGCCTGGTCTGTAGAGAGTGATGAGGAAGTATTTGTGGATATAGCAACACTAATCGGGTTATTGGGTGGATTTGGCATCATTATTGGCGCCATTGCGACGGGCGGTGATGTCATGCTGTTTGTCAATGTGCCCTCCATTCTGATTGTAGTGGGTGGCACCTTCATGGTGACGCTGATGCAGGTCTCCCTAAAAGATTTTCTGGGATCCTTTAGCATCGGTATGAAAGCGTTCTTCTACAAAACAGATGATGCGTCCTCGTTAATCGAAGAAGCAGTCACTCTGGCCGATGTTGCCCGAAAGAACGGACTTTTAGCACTGGAAGGGCAAGAGATCAGTAATGACTTTCTGAAACAGGGCATTGGGCTCTGTGTCGATGGCCATGACCCCTCTCTGGTTAACCGGTTGCTCAGCAAAGATATTGATCTGACCATTGAGCGTCATGAAGTGGGTCAGACCATGTTCAAAAACATGGCGGTTATGGCCCCTGCTATGGGTATGATCGGTACTCTGGTTGGTCTGGTACAGATGCTGGCGAATATGTCCGATCCGGCCAGTA
>JAPHUE010000157.1 GCA_026196795.1 Sedimenticola sp. | reverse complement strand
TGTTGGGCTTCGCTTTGCTTAGCCCAACCTACGTTGTCCTGTTTGTGTTTAGCGCTGGCTATGCGCTTGGTTTGTTGGGCTTCGCTTTGTTTAGCGCAACCTACGTGCCCTGCCTTTATTTAGCGCTGGCTTGCGCTTGGGTGTTGGGCTTCGCTTTGCTTAGCCCAACCTACGTTAATGAATCACTTTCGGTTCATGGCAAATTTGGATCTCTATTCTACTGACCTCTAGTTACTGCCGGTCAATAGTGTTTCTTTGTAAAAAAACTGATTTGGCTATATTCTCGGTTTTTTAACACACTGGAATTTCAATTTTGTTTTCACACATACTGGTCACTTGTGTTGGTAATATCTGCCGAAGCCCAATGGCTGAGGCGCTACTGCGCCACCATTGCACATCACATATTAGTCATCATTTGGAGATCCGTTCCGCCGGTATACATGCCCTGATTGGACATCCGGCTGACCCACTGGCTGAACAATTGATGACTGAGTGTGGCCTTGATATTTCACAACATCGTGGTCAGAAACTCAGCCCCCAGTTAGTTCAATGGGCTGACATAATCCTTGTCATGGAACAGGAACATAAGCGGTATATCGAATCCAGAAATCCTACCGCTCGCGGCAAGGTGTTCAGGTTACTCGAAGACGAGAAGCGCGATATTCCAGACCCCTATCAGCAAGATAAGGATGCTTTTAGTAAAGCACTTACTCTGATCCAGAAAGGCGTTGAGGAGTGGGTCATCAAGCTCTCTTAAACAAATGACTTAAGAGCGCCTGATGCTTTTGTATACCCGACCGACTTTGGCATTCTGGAAACTAAAGTAACTCTGCAAGTCACCTCTACTTCATTCCTGTTAAGTTCCACCTGCCACTATCGACAGGTGTTACTTTACTTAAAACTAACGCCTGTTAAGCCTTTTTGATTCTGCGACGTGTTACCAACCCAGCCAGCCCCAATCCAAACAACAACGCTGTTGTGGGCTCAGGTACACCGGTGATGGTCATGTCGATATCAAAAGTGCCATCGATACGGCCATTGGTCAGGCTACCAGGAAGTGTATCCAGGCCATTCAGCATGGCTGAAACAGTCTGCATTGGATCAACGAACCCTGATTCAACAATCTGCATGGTGATATCGTTGGCTATACCATCGAGATCAAGCGCAAGAATTTGGTAGGTGATATTAAGCACGCCAGGCATACCGGGGATAGGTGCCATGAATGCACCTGAGGTTGAAGTGTAGGTCTGGGTGTCAAAGTCATACAAGTAGCTGGTATTTGAAAAACCCATAAATGGGAAAGCACCACTGAAGATCATGTCATTTGAAAAAATGACCGGTGGAAGTGGGTAGATACCGCCATAAGTGAAATTAGCACTACCGTTTGCGAACCAGTCCAGATCCGTTCCAGTCGCAGGTACGTTGAATTCAGACTTCCCGGTGACGTTGCGCAGATCCAGATTATAGGTAAATGGACTTAGGTCAGCGTCCGGGAGTGTTGGGAAGATTGGATTGAAATTGTAAATATCAAAATCGCCCGCAATATCAACGGTGTTGACATAGTTTGCTTGAGCGTTGAACGATAGCGCGGATAGCAGGGCAACACCTGCCACTATGGACTTGACTTGCTTCATTTTTAACTCCACGTCCCTTATAGAATTCCGTTTATGCGCACCCTGAAGGGTCCTTCACAGCTGTGCACATGAGTTTCCTGCTTCTAAGCATGTATTATGCCAGGATCATCAATCGCTTATATTACAAGAAGTTAACTATACCGATATTTCTTCTTGGTAATTAATTGTAAATTTACCTGACACTATTTATGGCATTTTTCTTACATTGTCTACCGATTTTACCTCAAGAAAGCCCTTTCCTTTATGAGTTCCAGAGACCCGTATCGGGCCTTCCCAGTAGAGGTTATAGGTGGTTTTTCGTCCGTCAAACTCACTTGACCGATGAACCGGCGATACCGTCACCTTGATGTTTTTGTTTGGTATTTCTATAAGCCAATCAATGGGATAGCTGATATTGCTCAAAGGACTTTTCCACTGATAGATGGCCTTTGATATGACATCTTCCTGGTTGATTTGGGTCGTTATGCCATTTTTGCTGTAGGTACCTGAAACCAGGATCGGCTGCTTGCTGCTGTCGTAAAGCTGGTACAACATGACATCCGCCCCATCATCCAGCTGGAGCGCAAACCAATCCCAACCAAAGACCGTTGTACGGAAATCGCCCCATTGATGATCAAACCAGGCCGTACCCGTGACCGTCTGCTCTTTTCCACTGACCCCCGCATAACCTTCTATGGCCATACGTGGACGGCTGTAGTAGTAGCTTTGCCCGGCATCTTTGAAATCCAAAAGCCCTGTTCCCCCTTGGAAAACAGGTGGTTGCAGGTTTTTCAGATCAAGATTGAATGAGAAATCTTCAGACTTGCCACGTAGTGTGTCCGTGCCATTCTCGCCCTGCATTACCCAGTCACCCATTGTAAAATCAAAGCGGTTCTTGGTATGCAGCGATGGATTGCCTGCTGTGCGTGACTGATAGGTGTAGCGTTGACCTGTTTGATGATCAATAAAAGAGGCATGAATGACGGTGTGAACAGCCATGGCGTTGAGCAGAAACAGGGTGTAGTGGAAGCTGTATTTGTGCCCATCCTGAGCTTCCAGATGGCCATTGTAATACCACCATTCTGTGTAGTTGCTGTGTGGGGCGTCATCTGCGGGTAGCTTGACCAGCACGACATCTTCTTTGCTGACGTCATACCACTCTTCAGCCGTTTCATTGGCTGGCATGAAACCCTTGACCTGAAGGAACTGAAAACCCCAGATCGCCAGCAATACAACAAGCAGCAGAAGGAGCAGATTCCTTCTGCGTTTGAGAATATGGCGGGAGCTCTTTACCTTTTTTCTTCTGCGCTTGGTTTGAGTCATACGACCACCCAACCATTCCTTCCTTAGTAGGCCCATCAACAAACGAGGGATGTTACATCACATGCTATAGCCTCTGCAAAAGAACCGATTGAAAGTGGAGGGGTGGTTGAAAAGCCGTTGGGCTTGGTTGAATTAGTGATGGGGCTTGATTGAAACAGCTGTTGGGCTTCGCTTCGCTTAGCCCAACCTACGATACAGCCTCACCTTCACTTAGCGTTATGCAAATCCCAAATCAGTGCAGGTATTTCACTGGGATGCAAGACGGTATGCTGTGGGGTAATACCCAGCTCAGCATCCAAGGGTTGCTGATGCTGTACCCAGACAGAGGTGATGCAACTTCCATGTGCACCGGCGATATCAGCCGCCAGACTATCCCCCACATGAATAGCTTCATGGGCTTCGCATTGGGCAAGCTTCAGGGCTTTTTCAAAAATTGAGCGGGCCGGTTTCTCTTCAGGCTCTTCTCCACCAATAATGATGTGATCCACATGGGTCGCCAAATTAACCGCTTCTATCTTGGGTATCTGGGAGTGCAGTGGCCCGTTGGTAATAACAACGGTAGTGAACAGCTGGCGCGCTTCTGCTAAAAACGTCTTAATACCGGGAAAGAAATCAAACACCGCCAGACGGTCACGGTCAAACTTGTCCAACAATTTCTGCGCATCATTTGGGCTTACATAATTCACACCCTGATCAAGCAACAGATCCCGAATCAGCTGTATACGAAATGCCGCCTCACTCTGTTGCTGAATAATCGGTATATAGCGTGCGCGCTGCGCTTCACTCCAGACGCGGTAGATGCCATCGAGATAACGTCCGGCAAAGATATCCCCTTCCACGCTATGCGTTGCAGTCACCTCCTCCGCCAACAACCCCCTGGCAATGGTATTCGCCTTTTGGGTATCACAGAGGGTTTCATCCATATCGAGAAAAAGGGCTTTTAACATTTCAACACGCCAAAGAGAGATTACTTAATTCTGAATTGTACTTGATCTTCACATACTGGCTACAGCGCCCCTGAGAATGAGGTAGCTTCCACTCGACACCGATAGCCTCTACCCAAGATGCGCCCCAATCGAATTCATGCTAGTATCGCGACCCTTCAGATATACGAGCAGTTTTGGGATCCGCATTCAGATCACGTCAACGTGACTCTGCATCACAACCCGCCTCTCTAGGGATGGCAGTTAAACTCCCCTTCGATTCTGTAGTTAATCCAATCAGTCCCGT
>JAPHUE010000201.1 GCA_026196795.1 Sedimenticola sp. | reverse complement strand
GATGTCTATACACAGGACTATCAAACAGCCACACAGGAGTTTGAAAAGGCCCTACAGGAACTTAACAGCGCCAACGAAAACACCCCGCCGATTAAAGAGCTGCTGACACAGGTCAATCAGAACTGGAACATGTACAAGCTGAGCAATCGCATGGGCAACGATGAATATGTACCGGGCCTGGTGGCCCGAATGTTGGACAAGATCCTGGTACAGATGAATGATGTCACCGGGCTTTACGCTGCCCTGCCCTGATTGAGCAATTATTCCAACGCGAAGCCCCGAACGTTCGGGGCTTTTTTATTCTGCTGTAAACTGCCCTTTATCCAGCCCTTCCAATAGTTCGCCGGTCACTTCATTGTGACGCAGGATTTGCACACTTTATGGTCCTGCAAAAACTCCTGGGCATCCGTTTTAAGAAAATAAAAAACTGTCTTGTTTAACCCTTACCCATACAAAGCAGATACTGAATAGAAAGAAGAGATACTTCCGCATACGGCCTATGAATCATTCAGCTTGTCAGGCAGAAACCATCCAATAGCTGTCGTTCATTTCAATGATCGGTGTACCCGTAAATAATGGATGCGAGTTAGATCCGTAGGGTGGGCACGCAGTGTGTGCCCACGCGGTAGTTTGGAGCATACGCGTGGGCACAAAAAACGTGCACACCCTGCCTGGCTAAATTACCCAGATAATCATGACAATAAAAAACAAAAGCAGTAAAACATAGAGCCGCCAACCATATACCCCTAAAGGATGAAACCGCTTAAGACGTAAATAATGTTTTTCACACCATGTTCCTGTGTAAGGTACGGCTCCAGGGAAGTGCCTTGTATGACCAGGCTCTCCGCAACGCTCACAGAATCCACAATAGCCAAGTGGCAAGTCCTGTTTTTTATAGACAGATGGCTTAGTGTCCCACAAGCCACAATAACAACCTAATCGCTTTCCCCTTTCTACGTTTGTCTCTTGGGTTGTTTTCATGGCAAGTAATGTTCTATTTGAATCCGATTATTCAACTACTATCTGCAGCTTTTAACCCCCATCTCGGCCGTATTCAAACATTGAGTACCACAGGCAGTCAGATCCCTTATTGATTGTTTAGTATTTCGGTATGCATCATTACACTCTCTTACGCAACTGATATAGTTTTTATAAAAGCTGTCTGCGCAAGCAGTATATCCAGGTTTTTTACAATACCTATCATGAAAGACGTTCTTGGGCAGCATGCCGGTTCTGCAGCCTTCTGTATTTCGCGCGCAACCGGAAGTATTTCCTTTTACCTGACAATTCAAAACTCCAGCATTTCTTTTATAAACAACCCACATTTGATCATAATCTTTTATCAATTGGCGGCAATCTATGCTTTTCGAATTGACTTGTGTTGGTGCAACCTGCAGATTGTTCGTTTGTATATTATTATTACTATGGATCGCAGGTGGCTTGTTATGTTCTCTATAGCCGATTTTTCCCGCCTCTTTTATAAAGTCGTTTTTTCCCTCTTCAGCCAAAACATCATAAAATTCTGTTAAAATATCATTGTATTTATCTTTATCACCTTTAGACAGTTTGCTTTTATTATTGTAATTTTCCAATTGATTAAGATAGCTTACACACCATTTTTTATTTGAATATCCATTAACAAGAGAATCACAAAGAGCTTTTTTTTCGTTTATTTGAATTTCAGGACGCTCACGCACAAATCCAGACTCATCCATGTCATGTTCTTTGTATGATCTTTTTTTAATATTTTCCTTATGTTGTGCTAACAGCTGCTGAATCCCTGTTATTGCAATATCACCAGGCCAAATTCCTTTTAACGTTTCGGCAGGAGAAGAGGCGATTGATACCCCAGCTAGAAGTTGTTCAATAGTTTTAGCTAATTTAGGATCACTTTTTTTTGCTTCTTCTATTAATGATTTGACGGCTGTATTTTTAATTGCGCCTTGGAAGCCTGTCGAGTAGCTGCTCGATAAAGCGAGTGAGGATGTCGTTAATAATACGACAAAGATCAAATACAATATTCCCCTTTTCATGACAACTCCCAAATAAACTAATACCTTACGAATTCACCACGACTTTGATGTGAACTTCAGATAATAGTGGTATGTATAATTTTAGATTACGAAGATGGTATATATAGTGATATTGATTTATTTTGAGCATGAAATTGAGCTGAATCAATAAACAGAAGTTTGGTATAGAAGCTACCGAAAAAAGGCAGGCACCCTCTTCTGGATTCTTTATAACTATTTCAGAAGTAGGTGCTTAGCGACTGAAACTGTAAGCGCATTACAAATGGGCTCTGATCGGTTTATATGCGAATAATAGATTCGCTCGCGAAATTTTCAAACAACCTCATTGATCTACTCGACCCTATCCTAAGTGACCAAGCAGACTCCGTACAGTGCCCTGAACTTTCGGGGCTTTTTTATTCTACTGCAAACTGCCCTTTATCCAGCCCTTCCAATAGCTCACTGGTTACTTCATTGTGACGCAGGATCCGCACACCTTTGTGGTCCTGCAGAAACTCCTGGGCATCCGCCTCACTCTCTAACGGGATCAGCTCATGTCCCATGGGACCAAGCACATCAGAACCGATAACAAAATAGGCCGAATGCAGGTCAATTCGGCTTAAGGTGTAATACTCGGTTACGCCAATTGCCTTTATATCTTCAAGCCGATGACCGGGCGCCCATCTTGGCAGATTACGCAGGTACTTGAACAGATCCTTGGCACCATCAAAATGGTGCAGGTGGCCATCCTGATACTGCACCGTGG
>JAPHUE010000088.1 GCA_026196795.1 Sedimenticola sp. | reverse complement strand
GTGGTTCTTAACGTACTCATCCACGGCATGTTCCTTGGCGATCTCCATATCATGTTCCTGATGCTCTTTGGCAAAGGTGTAGTGCATCCAGATCAGTGAGACACAGGTGGCACCGTAGAGCAGCATGAAGACCGTAGAGTTGACGCCGGTAATATCTTTCATGGCACCAAACATAATGGGTAGCAGGAAGCCGCCCATACCACCTGCCAGACCGACGATGCCGGAGATGACGCCGATGTTGTCAGGGTATTCATCTGACAGGAACTTGAAGACCGATGCCTTACCAAAGCCCCAGGCGATACCGACAATGAACAGCAGGGTCGTAAAGACATAGACATTCAGTCCCAGATCCAGGGTAACCGGGCCATTGATGGTCTTGATAGTCAGTGCGGTCTGTGGGTAAGACATGAAGAACAGACAGATCCAGGAGATCCACATGACCCACCAGGTCACCTTGTAGGCGCCGTATTTATCTGAGAACCAGCCGCCGAGGGCGCGAATAACGCCGGAGGGGAGTACAAAGATGGCAGCGAGCAGCGCGGCGGTGGTGAGATCAAAGCCGTACTCATTGATATAGTATTTGGTCATCCAGAGTGACAGACCCACAAATCCGCCGAATACCAGGGAGTAGTACTGGCAGTATTTCCAGACCTTGGGGTCTTTGAGCGCTTTAAGCTGATCTTTGATAGTGATGTTGGATGAAACTTTGTGCTCTGGATCCTCGTAGGTGAACATCCAGAACAGAATCACAATGACCGCCATGCTTACGGCGTAAACTTTGGGAACTATAGTCCACCCATAGGCCACGACCAATGAGGGGGCGATGAACTTGGTCAATGCGGCACCGGCGTTACCAGCACCAAAGATACCCATGGCAAAGCCCTGTTTCTCTTTGGGGAACCAGCGTGCGGTGTAGGCGATACCGACAGAGAAGGAGGCACCGGCTATACCGACGAACAGACCCAGCACCAGGAACTGCCAGTACTGGGTGGCTTCGCTGATAAACCAGAGTGGGATGATCATGGCGCACATCAGAATGAAGTAGACAATCCGTCCACCAAACTTGTCGGTCAGCATGCCCACCGGCAGTCGTACCAGCGAACCGGTCAAAATGGGGGTAGCGATCAGTAGGCCGAACTGGGTGTCGTTCAAAGCGAGCAGTTGTTTGATGGGGATGCCGATGATGGAGAACATAACCCAGACTGCAAAGCATGCAGTAAAGGCGATGGTGTTCATACTCAGCACGGAGATTGCTTTTCTTTGCTGACTTGCCATGTTTTTCAATACCTGTGAATACAAATTATTGAGAAGAAACAGCTACTCATTAAGAGTGTGGGCTGAAGTCTATACCTAATTAATGGTAATAAAAGTGTGGTTATATCCGACAAAAACGGTCGGAATACCACTAAAGTGGTAGTGGTGGTATGTGCTTTATATGCATGAAAAATAAAGAAAAAATAGCTATATTATGAAAGTTATCTACCCGTGAGTGGTTGTTTAAACTCTATGGTGGTATAGCTAAAGACCTTGATCGTACCCCCCTTCATCAGGATAAGATCCGACGATGGCTCAGGAGTTTAAAAATTCAATTGTTTTGCGCATGGGGCTCTCCATGGCAATTATCACCCTGCTGGGTTTTCTCACCATGCTGGGATCAATTATTATTGAGGAGATGACCCAGGGGCATGCGGCGGCGATCAACCAGGCGGGTACACTACGCATGCAGTCGTACCGAATTGCGACCCGACTGGTCTATCAGGCCGATATTGATCAGGCGTCTTACTGGAAGCTGACTGACGATCTGGTTCGGGAATTTGAACAGCGGCTGATCAGCCCTCGACTGATTACCGTCATTCCTGATCCGGCGGATCATGAATTACGTAAGGCCTATAACCGCATCAATCTGCAGTGGCATAAAAAAATCAAACCCGTATTGAGTGTCTATGTAGGTCTTGTAGCACCTAAAAGCAGTGATGCAGTACCCACCCATAAAGATGAGCTTCTGCTATGGACTACAACTCGAAACAACATTCGTGAGCGCTATGTCTCGATTGTTGATCGTTTTGTCTCGGATATCGACAATCTGGTCCAGTTGCTGGAAGAGGGGGCAGAGTCAAAGATCCGTTGGTTACGTGTTATTCAGATTAATTCGATGTTTCTGACTCTCGGTATGGTCTTCTACACCATGTACCTGGTTCAGGCGGTCGTTCTCCCTCCACTGCGAGATCTTTTGCGCTTTTCAAAATATGCTCGACGGGGTGATTTTTCTGTTCGGGTTAAGCATGAGCACAATGATGAGCTGGGGCAGCTGGGTAGTGCTTTTAATGGCATGGCCGATGACCTGTCAAAAATGTATGCTGATCTCGAAGAGCGGGTACGTGAAAAAACCACCGATCTGGAGCGAAGTAACCGCTCTCTGGAACTACTTTATAAAGCCACCAGTCGCCTGAGCGATACGCATATCTCGGCAAAAACCTATGAAGAGCTACTCAAGGATATTGAGCGTGTAGTCGGTTTTGGTCCGGGAAATATCTGTCTGGCCAAGTCGATGGGAGAAGAGGTCTTTACCCTGGCCTCGAGTAAAATACAGGGTGGCACCATCTGTAACAGTGACCATTGTTTGGAGTGCATGAACCAGAAGGGGACGCAGATCAAAGAGTGGCAGGAAGCGGATAACACGCTTCGCAGGGTGCTCTCTATTCCTATTAGGGATAAGGATGAACAGCACGGCATTCTATTTATTGCCATCCCTGAAGGCACTTTACTTAAAGTGTGGCAGAAACAGTTGCTGGAAGCCGTTGCAGATCATATTGGTGCAGCCATAGGTGTTGCGTATCGAACCAGTTACAGCCGACGATTGGCCCTGCATGAGGAGCGGGGCGTTATTGCCCGTGAACTGCATGACTCATTGGCGCAGTCACTCTCTTATTTGAAGATTCAGGTGAGTCGGTTGGATATGAAACTGAAGCAAGAGCACGATGAGCAAGCGATCCAGGCGGTTGTTCAAGAGATTCGTGATGGCTTGAACAGTGCGTATCGACAGTTACGTGAGCTGTTAACGACATTTCGGCTCAAGGTGGATGATCGCGGCCTGCTGCAGGCGTTGGAGGATACGGTCAATGAGTATCAGGCGCGCTCGGATGTTTCAGTTCAGCTTGATTTCAACCTGCATGGATTGCAGTTAAGTGAGAATGAAGAGATCCATGTCCTGCAGGTGATTCGAGAGGCACTCTCCAATGTGGCTCGTCACTCAGGAGCGAAAAATGCTCTGGTGCGGTTGACAGGCGGTGGTGAAACCCCGATTCATGTCAGTATCATCGACGATGGCTGCGGCATACCCCCCGCACCCGAACGCTCAAGACACTACGGCTTGGCAATTATGGATGAGCGTGTCAGGAGTTTGGATGGGACAATCAGTATTGAACCTGCACCAGGCGGTGGTACACAGGTGGTATTTGAGTTTATGGCAGCAAAAATCGAGCCTGAAGCTGTTGATGACAGGATGGACTTAACCACGTTATGAGTAATGAACAACCGATTTCGATTTTAATTATTGATGATCATCCCCTGTTCCGTAAGGGTTTGGCCGACCTGATTGGCATGGACTCATCACTTCGATTGATTGCTGAGGCCTCTTCTGGTGAAGAGGGGTTGACTAAAGCCCAGGCATTGAGGCCGGAGTTGATACTTCTGGATCTGAATATGAAAGGGATGGATGGCCTGGAGACCCTTAAGTTACTCAAACAGACCAATCTTGAGAGTTATGTCGTTATGTTAACCGTCTCCAATAATGAGAGTGATGTAACAGACGCGCTGCGCTTGGGGGCCGATGGTTACCTGCTTAAGGATATGGAGCCTGAGAGTGTGCTTGAGCATATTCAGATTGCCGCATCCGGCCGGTTATCCATTACCGAGAGTCTGACCGAATTGCTGGCCCGTGCCTTACGGGACGATGGGCGACCAAAAACACCTAACGAAGCGGGTCTGACCAATCGGGAAGAGGAGATTCTCTCTCTGATTGCCACCGGTATGAGTAACAAGCAGATTGCTCGAGAGCTGGATATCACGGAAGGCACCATCAAAGTACATGTAAAACATCTGCTGAAAAAGCTTAATCTCAGGACTCGGCTGGAAGCGGCTGTCTGGTGTACTAAAAACAGTCCAGCCTCTTAAATCCTATCCATTTTCTGACAGGCAAGCCTCCACCATCGCACGAGCGGCGTTGGAGATTGAGCGGTTGGTGTGTGTCACCGCCCCCAATGTGCGGCTCAGTTTCAGTTCTGAGATATCCAATACCTTGAGTTCTGGATCCTGTGTCATGGATTCTGGCAACAAACTCCAGCCTAGCCCAATGGAGACCATCATCTTCAGTGTTTCAAAATAGTTGGTTGCCATACCGATCTGCAGTTGCAGTCCCAGGGGCTCCAGTGCCTGCTCCAGAATACGTCGGGTATACGTACCCTGGGCTACCAGGACGGCGGGATAGTTAACTAGGTCTGTGAGATTGACCTTTTTCTGATCGGCTAACGGGTGTTCATGAGAAGCGACAAACAGCAGCGGGTCTTTCCATATTGGCTGGGTGGTCAAATTGGGTAGTGGCTCTGTAGGCAGGGTGACGATAGCCAGTTCCAGGCTGCCGTGTTGAACCGCCGTGCAGGCTGTTTCTGAATCCATAAATCGAATGTCCAGCTGAACCTCTGGATAACGTCGACTGTAGTGTTTTAGTGCAGGTGGTAGTCTGCGAAGCCCGATATGATGGCTGGTGCCCATGGTGAGGGTACCGCTCACCTCGCCGGTAAGATTCGAGATGCTGCGGCGGATATCCTCCAGCTCGTAGAGCATTTGTTGAGCGCGTGGTAACAGTTGCCTGCCTGCTTCAGTGAGACTGATGTTGCGACTGATTCGGTCAAACAAGCGGGTATTCAGTTCTGATTCCAGAGAGGCGACCCGCTTGCTGACAGCGGGTTGAGTCAGGTGTAACTGCTCACCTGCCAGGGAAAAAGACTCGGTTTCTGCTACCGCCAGAAAGGCTTTTAGTTCGTTAATATCCACAGGTAATGCTCGGCTGTTTATGTATTCCTGTTGGGAATTATAAACATAAAAAAGATGAATTTGTTTTATATTTGGCCGGGGTTTATGCTTTCCGCTCCATAAACAGGTGGCAGAATGATGAGCGCAAAAACACTCTACGACAAAATTTGGCAGGATCACGTGGTGCGGACTGATGAAGACGGTACCACTCTTCTCTATATAGATAGACAGTTGGTCCATGAGGTGACTTCGCCGCAGGCCTTTGAGGGACTGCGCATAGCGGGCCGTAAGCCTTGGCGTACCAGTGCGACCATTGCAACCCCTGATCACAATGTTCCCACATTGGGCCGGGCCAACGGCATTGATGACCCAATTGCACGGCTACAGGTTGAGACGCTGGATCGCAATTGCGAAGAGTTTGGCATTACCGAGTTTGGCATGTCAGATATCCGTCAGGGTGTGGTGCATGTCATGGGTGCGGAGCAAGCGTTGATTCTGCCGGGTATGACCGTGGTTTGTGGTGATTCCCATACCGCGACCCATGGTGCCTTTGGCGCGCTGGCGTTTGGTATTGGCACCTCCGAGGTGGAGCATGTGCTGGCCACTCAGACACTGATACAGAAAAAGTCAAAGTCCATGCTGGTGAGTGTGGATGGTCAGGTCGGTCCTGGCGTCACTGCCAAAGATATCGTTCTGAAAATAATCGGCGTGTTAGGTACTGCCGGTGGAACCGGTTATGTGATTGAGTTCGGTGGCCAGGCGATACAGGCCCTGAGCATGGAAGGTCGTTTAACCGTCTGTAATATGGCGATTGAGGCGGGTGCACGCGCCGGTATCGTTGCCGTAGATAACACCACGATAAATTATCTCAAGGGTCGTCCCTATGCACCGAAAGGTGAGATGTGGGATCAAGCCGAAACTGTCTGGCGTAATCTTCATACTGATGAGGGTGCTGAGTTTGATCAGGTCTTGCGTATTGACGCTTCAGAGATTCAGCCACAGATCACCTGGGGTACCTCACCTGAGATGGTACTGCCCGTAAGTGGTGTAGTGCCTGATCCAGAGCGTGAACCCGATGCGACCAAGGCCGATGGCATGCGTCGGGCGCTACAGTATATGGGTCTGGACGCGGGTACACCCCTGGTTGAGATTAAACCAGATCACGTCTTTATCGGATCTTGCACGAATGGTCGAATCGAAGATTTACGTGCGGCGGCTGAAGTGGCCAAAGGTCGTCAGGTGGCTTCCTCGATTGTTCAGGCATTAGTGGTGCCCGGTACCGGTCTGGTCAAGCAACAAGCTGAAGAGGAAGGTCTGGATAAGATCTTTATCGAAGCGGGATTTGAATGGCGTGAGCCCGGCTGCTCTATGTGCCTGGCCATGAATGCCGATCGTTTGAAACCGGGTGAGCGTTGTGCCTCTACTTCAAACCGAAACTTTGAGGGGCGTCAAGGACAGGGTGGGCGTACCCATCTGGTGAGTCCTGCCATGGCTGCGGCCGCTGCAGTAACGGGTCATTTTGTTGATGTGAGGGAGCTCTAATGGACGCATTCAAATCATTTACAGGTGTTGTAGCGCCATTGGATCGCTCCAATGTGGATACAGATGCCATCATTCCCAAGCAGTTCCTGAAATCCATTAAGCGTACTGGATTCGGCCCTTACCTGTT
>JAPHUE010000178.1 GCA_026196795.1 Sedimenticola sp. | reverse complement strand
GAATATTTTTGCAATATGGCTGCGTGGATGGGCCTGAACCACTGGTTTTTGTGATTTAACCGCTTTTCTCAAATTTTCATCGTAAGGAATGCTGCCCATATAGGTAAGCATAACATCCAGATATTGATCCGTGACCCGACACATTTTGTTGTACAGATTTCGCCCCTCTTCTGCAGAGCGTGTCATATTGGCCAGAATACGGAAACGATCCAGTCCATACTCACGATTAAGTAACTTGATCATGGCGTAGGCATCCGTAATAGAGGCCGGCTCATCACACACCACAACAATCAATTCCTGAGCGGCCCTACTGAAGCTCACCACTGTATCTGAAATACCTGCGGCTGTATCGATGATCAGAACATCCAGATCACTCCCCACATCGCTAAAGGCGCGAATCAGTCCCGCATGTTCTGCCTCACTTAGCTCTGCCATCTGCTGAACGCCAGAGGCACCAGGCACCACCCGGATTCCAGATGGCCCTTCCAGTACAACCTCCTCCAGAGATCGTTCGCCGCTCAACACATGAGACAGATCATATTTGGGATGAAGCCCAAGTACGACATCAATATTGGCCAACCCCAGGTCGGCATCCAACAGCATGACACGCCGTCCCATCTCAGACATTGCCACAGCCAGATTGACAGAGATATTGGTCTTCCCTACACCGCCTTTACCGCCAGTAACGGCAATCACTCGCACGGGTGTTGGTTGAACCATCCGTCGCAATCCTGCGGCCTGATCAGATATTGCATCAACCATGAGCATTTGCTCTCGCACCTCCTAATGCCAGCGCCAGGTATTCATCAGAATACTCCCCACCCCCATTACTGCAGGCTACGGCCTTACTTACCAGGGTATGTGAACGTGCTAAATGCAGATCCTCGGGAACCTTCTGACCATCAGCCACAAATGCCAGTGGCAGTGTTTGGTGAATCAATGCTGATAACGCACCACCTAATGACCCAGCCTCATCAACCTTTGTGAGAATACAGGCCGCAGGCTTTGCAGCACCGAACGCGTTGATCGCCTGTTCCATGGAGGAGTAATCCGTCGCAGCAGAAAGGGTGAGAAGACTCTGAACACCCTGACCCGCTACATCCAGCAGTGCAAGCTGCTCACTGAGCCGAACATCTCGCTGGCTCATCCCAGCGGTATCAATCAGTATCAATCGCTTACCAGTCAATGCATTAAGTGCTACCGCCAGCTCCTCACGGGTTCCAGCAGATCGCACTGGCACATCCAGAATTCGTGCATAGGTGTTCAACTGTTCCTGAGCACCTATCCGATAGTTATCAGTGGAAATGAGTGCCACCTGGTGATTCCCATGACGAAGTGCAAAACGGGCGGCCAGTTTGGCAATTGTAGTGGTCTTGCCAACACCCGTTGGGCCTATCAAGGCAAATATGCCGCCCTGGTCCAATAGATCATCACCAACAGTCTCCAGCTTCGCAGCCAGATAATAGAGAGCCTTGCGCCATGCCTGATCGGCCGTCTCAACATTGGAAACAGCTTTAACCAGCTGGCTACAGATATCAGGGGTAATAGAGAGTGACATGAGTCGACGAAACAGATCCTGTGTTTCAGGTGCATGATCACCCATTTCCCGCCAACTCAATCCAGAGAGATCGTTCTCCAACATACGGCGTAGCGCTTTCATCTCCTGGCGCATTTCGATCAGCACAGGGTCTTGAGACCACTCTACCTTCGGACGACTGACGGGTTGTGCGGATGTTACGGGAGATTCAGCCTCTTTAATGGGAGATACCTTTGTACCGGGCTGATTTTTTTGGCTTGTATATTTATCAGATTTTTTTGACTGGGGGGAATTTTTAACGGATTGATCAGATGCGTTAGCGGCCGCATCCACATCGGGCGTAAAGGCCGCTGCGTCATAGTCAATGGCAGCAACCAATTCGATGCCTCCGTCGACCTTTTTATTTGACAGGATAACAGCATCTGAACCTAAGGCTTCACGAACTTGCCGCAATGCCTGTCTGATATCGGATGCAAAAAAGCGTTTAATCTTCATACCTAGCTTTCCCTGCAGCCAGTATCCCGATCAAACGCCGCTTACATCGGCTTTTTATACATTTTTGATCGTTACACGTTGGCTGCCTTATGTTTCTGCATTTGGCCTGCCTACTGTGGCAACCACTTTTATCTTGCGGTTGTCCGGTATTTCGTTATACGAGAGCACACTCATACCCGGTATGCTGTGCTTCACGAAGCGCGCCATCCACGTCCGTATAGGCGCTGCAACGAGAAGAATACTCTCCTGCCCAGCCGTCTCCTGCTGATTTGCCGTCTCTGCCAAGGCCTTCTGTAGCTGTTCAGCTAAACCTGGCTCAAAACCGACACCGCCATCCTGGCCGGGCTGAATTGACTGCTGCAATATCTGTTCCAAACCAGGATCGAGCACAACTACAGGAATTTCTTCAACAGGACCAACAAGTTGCTGGACAATTGAGCGTGACAGAGCAACCCGGGCCTTGGCTGTCAAAGCGCCGAGGTCTTGACTCTGAG
>JAPHUE010000291.1 GCA_026196795.1 Sedimenticola sp. | reverse complement strand
ACGCAAAATATCAACTGGACCGTACCCGAAGGTGGTGGTGGTCCAAACTATCCCAACATGTAATAACCGCTGAACACCAGGGCGACTGCAAGGTAATACAGTCGTCCTGGTGACAGACAGATCAACTGACACGCCCTATCAAGAGGAACTGATTCATGCCGAGTTACAAAGCCCCTATTCGTGATCTTCAGTTTGTGTTTCATGAGCTGCACCAGGCTGATGAGACCCTGAGCAGCCTGCCCGGTTTTGATGAGGTCAGCCCGGATCTGGTAGATGCCATTCTGGAAGAAGGGGCCAAGGTCTGTGAAGAAGTACTACAACCCATCAACCAGAGCGGTGATCAGGAAGGGTGTCAGTTTGACAGTGGCGTAGTCACCACACCCGCTGGTTTTAAAGCGGCCTATCAGACCTATATTGAAGGTGGCTGGCCCTCATTGGCAGCCGATCCCGAACTGGGCGGCCAGGGCCTGCCAGAGACTGTCAGCTTCATGCTGGAAGAGATGATCTGCTCGGCCAATGTCTCCTTCAGTCTCTACCCCGGACTGACTCGCGGCGCGATCAACTCCATCAACGCTCACGCAACAGACGCACTCAAAACACAGTATCTGCCGAAGATGGTTGAAGGGGTGTGGAGCGGCACCATGTGCCTGACCGAACCACACTGCGGTACCGATCTGGGGCTGGTCAGAACCAAAGCCGTGCCCAAAGACGATGGCAGCTATGCCATCAGCGGCACCAAGATTTTCATCACCGGCGGTGATCAAGACCTGACCGAAAACATCATTCACCTGGTACTGGCGCGACTCCCTGATGCCCCTGAAGGTGTGCGCGGTATCAGCCTGTTTCTGGTACCCAAGTTCATGCCGGATGCCAGTAACGAACCGGGCGATAGTAACGGCGTCACCTGCGGTTCCATCGAACATAAAATGGGCATCAAGGCATCAGCCACCTGCGTCATGAATTTTGATGATGCCATCGGTTATCTGGTCGGCCCTGAGAACAAGGGGCTGGCCTGCATGTTCACCATGATGAACTCAGAACGCCTGGCAATCGGTATGCAGGGATTGGGGCTTGGTGAAACGGCTTATCAAAATGCGGTTGAATATGCCAAAGAACGTATTCAGAGTCGTTCGGCCACTGGCATAAAAGCCCCGGACAAACCCGCCGATCCGTTGCTGGTCCATCCTGACATTCGCCGTATGCTGCTCACCACTCGCGCCTATAACGAAGGGTGTCGGGCAATGGCGGTCTGGACAGCCATAAACATTGACCTGTCACACAAACACCCGGATGCCGAAAAACGTGAAGAGGCGGATGATTATGTTGCCCTGATCACACCAATCATCAAGGCCTTCTTCTCTGACTATGGCTATGAAACCACCACCCTCTGCCAGCAGGTATTGGGTGGCCACGGTTACATTCAGGAGTGGGGCATGGAGCAGTATGTCCGTGATGCCCGCATCGCCCAGATCTATGAAGGCACCAACGGCATCCAGGCACTGGATCTTATTCGCCGCAAACTGTTTATCCATGAAGGACGCCTGCCCCAGCGTTTCTTCAAGCGCTTGAATGACTTTGTCAGTGCACAGCAAAACAGTGAAGCCATGGCTGATTTTGTCACACCACTGGCCGATGCCATCAAGCTTTTGGAGGAGCTGACCGATTGGCTGGTAGACCAGGGTAAGCGTAATCCCGATGAACTGGGGGCCGCAGCGACCGATTACCTACGCATATTCGCACTCACCACACTCGCCTGGCTCTGGGCCGATATGGCCCGTGTGGCCCTGGAAAAAGAGTCGGATGATACCAGTGGTTTCTACACCACCAAACTACGCACCGCCCGTTTTTTCATGGGACGCCTGCTGCCACAGATCCATGGTCTGGCGCTTGGGATTCGCTCGGGATCAGATCTGATGATGGAGTATAGTGACGAGGAGTTTTAAGCCCGTTAGTGCAGGTGCAACCACCCGTAAGGCGGCACCTGCACACTATCCACAATTCACGCGCTCATTGAGGATTGACTATGCCACAAATCACCTGCCAGGAATTTAACCATATACTCGAGACAGAAATGGCCTGGGCCAGTGATCTGGGTATGCGACTGGAAAGCATAGAACCCGGCGTGGCCGTCATGCGCCTCCCCTACCACCAAGACAGCACCCGCCCCGGCGGTACCATCTCGGGTCCCCACATGATGATGCTGGCCGATGCCTGCATGTATGCCGTCGTGTTGGGTATGATCGGGCAGGTCAAACTGGCGGTAACCACCAACTTCAATATCAACTTCCTGCGTAAACCTGCCGCTACCGACCTTATCGCAGAGGGTAAAATTATCAAGATGGGCAAGCGCTTAGCGATCATGGAAGTGAGTATTCATGCCGAAGCCGTAGACAAATTGGTTGCCCATGCGACAGGTACATACTCCATTCCACCAGAATCTGGCGACTAAACCCCATTATTATTGATGCATTCAACAAATATTATTAATTGTTAATATTAAAATTTAATTGATTGATAATTCGCAATGTGTAATACTCTCTCCCGTGCTTCAATGCACACAGGTTCAGCGGGACTCAGCCAAATGCAGTATCGTAGTAGTGTTGGGTCTTGCTGCTCCTCCAATCACCCTCCTCCTTTGGT
>JAPHUE010000085.1 GCA_026196795.1 Sedimenticola sp. | reverse complement strand
GCCTGGCGAGAAACGCAGGGAACCCCGAAGGGGTGGTGTGGTGGAGCGAGGGTTTTGGTTACTTTTACCCGTAAAAGTAACCCGGCGAAGGGGGCCGGGACCCCCATTAAATTAAACATCGCGAAGCGATACAAAACGAAACAATAAGGCCATTATTATGGTCAACCCGTTCATCCGGCCTTTGGCCTTAAGGTCGAGGATAGAATCACGATCGGTGCTTATTTGAAAAGATAACAACGCGAGGGATCCAGCCCCCATCAAAAAAATGTCACATTGTGACACTACAGCCCAACCCATTAATTCACAATCCCATCTAAAACCATCACATCGTTAAAACAAATCAACGAAACGTTACACATTCGGCATATTATTGACCCTCCCCGCAACGTAACTTATTGATTTCATGTGATACCACTATTGGCACACCCTATGCATTTACTCTCAACAAGACACAGGATAGGAGTAACGGACATGAAACAGCCAGAGTGCGAACTCAATGAACTGATACCAGCAACAATCAGCGATGAAGAGATCAAACAACGTGGTCTACTGAGTCAACACTGCCTGAAAGAAGAGAACCAAAAATTCAAGGGAACGCAGGGAATCAGCCAGAACAACCAACACGCTGACTTCGTCCCAGCCTTTCAGGATAAAATTTCAGGGACCTGTGTTATCTCCCGATTTGCAGACGGATCACCTGCCCCAGTTCATGTACTGGATGGCTTACCGATCGCCTGGATTACGGGCTACGACGAAGAGGGCCACGTGAGTACGGTACGCAAAGGAATTGTGGCGGGCTTTCTAAGGGATGCGCATTTCTACACACGAGATGAGGCGGCAGTAAGCGCCTGAGAGAGCAAGCCGATACCCAATCTAACCTTCCCACTTAATCAGAGCCCCTTCCCGCCTGATAGCTTCTTCAGCACATGGGCTGTCGCTACCATCGCAAAGGTCGTCGTCACCGTCATGGCCGAACCAAAACCACCGCAGTGCAGACCACTTCCCTGAGTCCCCCCAGAAGGCTTGTCACTACAGACCGCGCCATTACCATCCGGATAGACCTGTTGCTCATCCGAATAGACGCAGGGCACATCAAACTTACGTTTCGGATTTGAAGAGAAACCATACTCTTTGCGCAGCAGTTTTCGGGTCTTGGCCAACAGCGGATCATGCTGAGTTTTATAAAGATCGGTTAACCGAATCTTTAATGGATTCGTCTGGCCACCTGCCCCACCGACTGCTATAAGGCGGATCTTGTTTCGGCGACAGTGCGCGATAAGCGCCGTCTTGGTCTTGAAGGCATCGATACAATCCACCACATAATCAAACCCTTCTGTAATCAGAAGATCAAGATTATCAACCTCAACAAACGCATCAATTCGGGTGATCCGACAGTCCGGGTTAATCGCTTGTATGCGATCAGCCATGGCATCCACTTTAGCGCGCCCAAATTGGTCTTCCAGTGCATGGATTTGACGATTCACATTGGACTCCGCCACATGATCAAGATCGATCAGAGTGATACTACCTATACCACTACGAGCCAGTGCTTCAGCCACCCAAGAGCCCACTCCACCAATGCCCACCACGCAGATATGCGCCAAGGCAAATCGATCCAGGGCTGCCTGTCCATAGAGTCGTGCTATGCCGCCAAATCTTCTTTCATAATCCATTGCCATTAGAGTTAATATTCCACATTAAATATATTGATAATTATTAATTATTTCAAATAGTAATATAATATATATATTGTAATTGTTTAACTTTAAATCTGCATCCAAGTACGCTGATTTCGAATAATAACCCACTTTTACTATTGACCCTTATCGAATAGCTGCGATATGTTAAATATACCGAACGGTATATTTTTAAGGTTTTCATGGCAGCCAAAGGCATTCGCACTCGACAGCTGATTATTGATAAGTCACTGCAACTCTTTTCAGTAAAGGGTTTTCACAACACCTCTATCAATAACATTCTTGAGGCAACCCATCTCACCAAAGGGGGACTGTACGGTCACTTCTCCAGTAAGGAGGCCATCTGGTACGCCGTCTACGATGAGGCTGTAAAACGTTGGCACGAAGTGGTCTTTAAGGGTGTTACCCAAATTGATGACCCCTTGCGTCGAATCGATAAGGTTATTGAAAACGACCTTATGAATTATCTGGGTGGCCATGTATTTGAAGGAGGCTGCTTTTTCCTCAATTCACTGGTGGAGCTTTCCGGCCAGTCTCCCGAGATGAGTCGTCATATGCTGAGAGGCTTCATACGTTTCTCCAAGCTATTTCAACACTGGCTGGAAGAGGCCGAAGATAAAAAACTGATAACTTCCGGCCTCAATTATCGGGAAATTGCCAACTTTATGTTCATCTCGGTCAATGGTGCGGCCGCCCTCTATGCCGTGGTGAAAGATGACACTATTCTGGTGCAGACAGCCTCACAGCTTCATCACTATCTTCAGAACCTAAAACGTTAGCCTAATCAGCTGCGCAACATAAACGAACCCTTAAATATACCTTTTGGTATATTTTAAACAGATGAGAAGGGATAACCGCATCCCAGGGACAGCAACATGAGTAGACATCTGGAACGAATCAAACAGTTTCAACGCACGATGGTAGAACAGGGTCTGGGTGCCACCCTGCTCTTTTATTCACGGGATATCTTCTATTACACCGGCATTGCCCAACCGGCTTTTCTGGCCATATTTCCAGACGACTACCGTCTTTTTGTACGCAGCGGTTATCCTTACGCCATTCAGACGGCAGGTATTGAAGCCTCACATATATCGGAGGAACGGCGCCTGGACTTCATCTACCAGGAGTACTTCTCCTATCTTTGGAACAAGACCCTCGGTATTGAACTGGACCTGCTGCCAGCCAAACAGTTTCTTGACTATCAAACTGTGTTTCAGGGTTTCGAGATCGTAGACGCCTCCCCCATCATCTTGGCGCAAAGGGCCGTTAAATCACATTATGAGATTGAACAGATACGACGTGCCTGCCGAATCGTAGAGGCGGGTCAGCAGGCTGTTCAAAAACACCTGCGCCCCGGACTCTCTGAACTCGAACTCTCAGCCATCATAGAAAACAGCCACCGACTCGCCGGGCATGAGGGCGGCATCTTTCTGCGCCACCCCGACCTGCCCCTGGGTATGGGGCCGATCAGCTCTGGTGCCAACCTTGCGGACTTTACCGGCATTGTCTATTCCATCTCAGGAGTCGGACTCAGCCCTGCTCTGCCGATTGGCCCATCGAACAGGATTATTGATGAAGGTGACCCCGTAGTGGTGGACATCCCAAGCATGGCCAACGGCTACCATGCTGACCAGTCCCGAACCTATATCGCCGGCAAAGCCCGGCCAAAAATACGTGGGATGTATGCTGATCTTAAAGAGATTTCAGACTTCGTGATCGACAGTATCAGACCCGGTATGGGTTGTGATCAGGTCTATGATTTAGCCATGAAAAAAGCCGAAGAGATGCGGGTGCAGGATCAGTTTCTGCGTTTTACCGGCGACAGCCGCTGCCGATTGATTGGGCATGGCGTGGGCATTGAAGTGAACGAACCACCCGTACTGATTGCCAATAATCGAGCCGTTATTCCCGATAATTGCGTACTCGCAATTGAGATGCACATGCTGGACAAGCAGGCGGGGGTAGTCAAAATAGAGGATACTGTACTCATCAGCAGCGCAGGCAATGAAATTTTGACCAAGGCATCCCGGAATCTGATTGAAACCGCTGCCAACAGCCACTAATAGAGAGAACACCATGATGACAGAGCGGATTGCACTGATTGGCGCCGGTTCCGCCGGTAGTGCAATAGTACTGGCACTCCACCAGGCAGGTTATCCGATTATTGGTGTGGCCAGCCGGAGCCAGGCATCGGCACAAGCCTGCGCAGACCGGATCAACAATCCACTGGCCACAACCGATGTTGCCAAGGTGGTGGTGAATGCTGATATCATTTTCATTGCCACCCCAGACGACCAGATCACCACTGTCTGTCAGAGCATCGCTGAACGGGGCGTGATACGCCCAGGCCAACTCTTCATCCACCTCAGTGGCGCATTGACCTCAAATGCCCTTGAGTCGGCACGATTAAAAGGGGCGGAAACACTCTCCCTACACCCTATCCAGGCGTTCGCTGATCCGGTAAAAGGAGCCGCTCTACTTAAAACGACCTACTTCTGTCTGGAGGGAAACACAGAGGCCGTGGCAAAGGCCATGGGCCTGGTCGAATCACTCTCAGGAAAGACCCTAGTGGTACCCGCAGACAAAAAGGCGCTATATCACGCCTCGCTTTGTATAGCATCTAACTACTTGGTTACTCTGGAATCCGTCGCCGTCAGCCTGCTTGAACAGATAGGCATTGATCGCACGGTAGGTATGCAAGCCATACTACCGCTGATCCAGGGGAGTGTGGAGAACCTGTTACACACCGGTCTACCAGGTGCTCTGACAGGCCCAATCAGCCGAGGTGACACCGACACCATCGCGCATCACGTCGACAGTCTGCGGGAGATGCCCGCGGCCTATCAGGCGCTCTATCGCATGTTAGGTCATGAGACCATTCAGCTGGCATTGGAAAAAGGTGGATTGGACAATGAAGAGGCTGAACAGATTCAGTTACTACTGACACCCCAGCCACCTGACGAGTGCCTGATCAGCTAACTCAGAGATTAAAAGCCTTCGAACACGCTCTGAGAGCCATTAGACCTGGCGGTATGAACATTCCCTTCGCTGATAAAGGCCAGGAACTCCTCTTCATTAAGCGGTTTGCAGAGCATATAGCCCTGAAAACAGTGGCAGCCCCGCTTTCTTAAAAAGTCGAATTCCCTACTGTTTTCAACTCCCTCAGCCACGACAGTTAACCCCAGCTTGGAAGCCATAGTTATAATCGCCTCAACAATACTGACCGTTTCGGGATCTTTAATAATGTCATTGACGAAAGAGCGGTCGATCTTAATCTCATCCAGCGGCAATCGCTTCAGATAAGCAAGTGACGAATAACCGGTACCAAAATCATCAATCGAGAAACGCACACCCAGACGTTTAAGATCCACCATCTTCGCCATCACTTCATCCAGATTGGTGACCAGCATGTTTTCGGTCAGCTCCAGGGTAAGCCGGGACGGGTTGGCACCACTGCTCTCCAGGTAATGCGCCACCTGGCTGGAGAAGTCGGCCTGTTGAAACTGCTGCGGACTGATGTTGACCGAAAGATG
>JAPHUE010000155.1 GCA_026196795.1 Sedimenticola sp. | reverse complement strand
AGGCTCTGTCATTATTGATCTCGCCGCTGAAACCGGTGGTAACTGCCCTCTAACAGAAAAACACCAGGTCGTTAACAAGCATGGTGTTATTCTGGTGGGACATACCAACTACCCATCCAGAATGCCTTCAGATGCCAGTGCCTTCTTTGCCAAGAATATTGCCAATCTGCTGGATATCATGGTGACTTGCGAAGAGGGTAAGTTGGTCATGAATGATTTCGATGCCGATGAGATTACCCAAGCTGCCCTGATCAGGCCGGATGCCTGATCACTAAAAGACAGGTTGCTCAGATTTATGAAAGATTTTACAGGAGGGCAGTCATATCCCTGATACATTGGTAGCACTTTACGTATTTGTTCTGGCTTGCTTTATTGGCTATTACGTTATCTGGGGCGTGACCCCATCACTGCATACCCCGCTGGTTGCGCTGACCAATGCCATCTCGGGCATTATCATTGTGGGTGCCCTGCTGGTGACCGGTCTTGAAGAGGCCAGCACCACAGCAGAGATTATGGGTTTCTTTGCAGTGTTACTGGCATCGATCAATGTGTTCGGTGGTTTTTTGGTAACAAATCGCATGCTCGCCATGTTTAAAAAGAAAAAATAAGGGAGCGGGTTAATAATGCAGATTTCAGCCAATACCCAGGCGCTTGTCTATCTGGTCTCGGCCATCCTGTTTATCTTTGCCTTAAAGGGATTAACTCACCCCTCCACGGCAAGACGCGGTAACTATTACGGAATGGCCGGAATGGCACTCGCCATTATCGCGACACTGTCTGGTGCAGAGGTTCAGTCGTACGGCTTTATTATTGCTGGTGTTGCCGCAGGTGCATTAATTGGTGCCGTACTGGCATCCAGAGTTCAGATGACTGCCATGCCGCAATTGGTCGCCGCATTGCACAGCTTTGTCGGTATGGCCGCTGTTTTGGTTGCCATTGGTACCTACGTTAATCGTGCTGCTGCAGGTACACTTAATCCCGTACTCATGACCGAACTGGCCGTGGGTATCGTGATTGGTGCCATCACTTTCAGTGGTTCAGTGATTGCGTTTGGCAAGTTGCAGGGACTGATCAGTGGCAAGCCCGTTGTGTTCAAGGGACAGCACACGCTCAATGCCGTACTTGGGGTGGTGATCATCGCCTTTGGTACCCATTTTGGTATGACAGAGAGTGTCTTCTCACTCACCATGATGACGCTGTTGGCCTTTGTATTGGGCTTCACCCTGATTATTCCGATTGGTGGTGCCGATATGCCGGTGATCATCTCCATGCTCAACAGCTACTCTGGCTGGGCGGCGGCCGCAACCGGTTTTACTCTGCAAAACAATCTCTTGATTATTGTGGGTGCACTGGTCGGTTTCTCGGGTGCCATTCTCTCCTTCATCATGTGTAAGGCGATGAATCGCTCAATTATCAATGTGGTATTTGGTGGTTTTGGCAGTGATTCGGGTGGCGGTGAATCCAGTGCAGCAGCTGCGGCTCTGGAGAAAGGTGTTCGTGCCGCATCGGTGGAAGATGCGATCTACTGGATGGAAGATGCCAGCAAGGTCATTATTATTCCCGGTTATGGTATGGCGGTTGCGCAGGCTCAACATGCCCTGAAAGAGTTTATGGAGCTTCTTATTGAGCGCGGAGTGGAAGTGAAGTTTGCGATCCATCCGGTTGCCGGACGTATGCCTGGACACATGAATGTGTTGTTGGCAGAAGCTGATATTCCCTACGATCATGTGCTGGAGATGGATGAGATCAATCCGGAATTTCCCACCGCTGATGTGGCTTTAGTGGTTGGTGCCAATGACGTCACCAATCCTGCCGCAAAGACAGATAAGTCCAGTCCAATCTATGGTATGCCCATCCTTGATGTGAGTAAGGCGAAGCAGATCTATGTTATCAAGCGCTCTATGAATCCCGGTTATGCCGGTGTTGATAATCTGCTCTATTATCAAGACAACTGTTCACTTATCTTTGGTGATGCAAAGGCCGTCTGTGAAGGATTGGCGGGTGCCCTGAAGGGTGGTGGGCATTGATCAATGACGGAATAATATCATCAGCAACTTGCTGATAAAAAAGGGCGGGAAGATTAACTTCCCGCCCTTTTTTATTGCGGTGAAGATATCCAGTTAAACGATGATAGGTTCATCCTGTAAATAGGGGATGGAGGGCAGCGGATCTTCTTCCTGCATGGCATCGTCCAGTTGATCCACCTCATCCTGCTCCAGTCGTGCAATATGAAACAGTGCCTCACCCTGATAGGCTAAGGGTAGAGTTGTTCGTCCAATCACGATTCCACGTGCAGGTGATTTGACATGGGATTCTCGCTCTCCAAATGGATCACTGATATAACCGAGGATCTCATTTTTTCCGACCGTTGCGCCGAGCGGTGCGATAGCGCGCAGTATGCCGCTTTGTGAAGCACGCACCCAGGAGCTTGCGTGGGTAAGGATAGTCATCTGGCTAGTACTTTTGCTTCGAGATGCAGGCAGCATATTGAGGTGTCTCATGACCCGGATGATTCCGCGCAGGCCAATACGGATCGAGTGCTCATCAAATCGCAGTGCTTCTCCGCATTCATAGACTACAATCGGCACGCCGAGAGCCGCACCAGACTGTCTGATGGAACCCTCCCTGAGTCCCGCATTCAATGTCACGGGGGTACGAAAAGCTTCGGCCATCTCTGCTGCGATGCTATCTTCCATATTGGCGCGGACCTGTGGCATGTTGGCGCGATCTATGGCGGCTGTATGCAGGTCAATGCCGTGGGTGCACTGTGCGACAATTTGATTAAGGAATAGATGGGCCACGCGTCCAGCTAACGAGCCTTTATCTGAACCGGGGAACGAGCGATTCAGATCACGTCGGTCAGGCAAATAGCGGGAGCGGTGAAGAAAACCCGGTACATTAACGATGGGAACGGCGATCAGATCACCGCGCAGGCGTTTTAACAGGGGTAGGCTGAGTAGGCGACGAATGATCTCAACGCCATTGATCTCATCCCCATGTATCGCTGCGCAGACAAACAGGCGTGGCCCCTCTTTTTTCCCCAGATCGGAAGAGCT
>JAPHUE010000048.1 GCA_026196795.1 Sedimenticola sp. | reverse complement strand
TTTCAGTTTTCCGATGGACTGCAGGTGGCCGCTTCCGGTGCGTTAAGAGGGTTGAAAGACACGGCAATGCCGATGCTGATCACCGTGGTGGTTTACTGGGCCGTGGGTTTTCCTGTCGCATGGCTGGTGGGAATAGAGTGGGGTGTCGGACCGCAGGGTCTCTGGGGTGGATTAGTGGTTGGTCTGACGGGCGCGGCCCTATTGTTGAATCTGCGATTCTATATGCTTAGTAGGCGAATGATGGCGCGTTGAAGTACGAAAGGTGTCATTCATCCCCTGGTTATTGCGCCGTTCGTTCAGATACATGCTTCTGGCTGTATTGGTTACAGAAAAACTTGATTTGATTAGCCACGAAACTCAGGCTGCAAGCCGCACACAGAAACATCTATTTATAATTTGTTAGCCGTGCTGTGAACAGTTATTAAAGGCTTTTACCATCAAACACTGAGGTTTCAAGCGCATAAGGATTGACCTCTTCGACACAGCCGAGGTTGATTCTGAAATGTCCCGGCATACGCAGGGTTTCGTGGAAAGGGTAGATGCCGCACTGTTTGCAGAAGTAGTGTTTGGCAACACCGCTGCCAAATTGGTAGAGACCGAGCCCACCGGGTTTAGCATCAATCACCAGATCTTTTGCGGCCAGGGTGAAATCTGACATGACCGCTCCTCTGCGTTTGCAGATGGAGCAATTACAACGAAGGCCTGTCTGTATCTCCTCATGCTCAAAGGTGAAGCGGATATCTCCACAGTGGCAACTGCCGTTATAGGTCGTCATGTCTCCTCCCTCGCTTTTACTCACTGATAGCCGTGGTTAAAAACAGTGGTATTGAACTGTACCAGATCAATACCGTCTGGAAATCCCTGTGCTAGAGTTACCACTGTATGGAAGTTTTGTGTGAGTTGTAAAGCGGTAGAAAAATAGACGTTATATTCCTGGTTTTCTTCGACGGAATGACTGACTGTGGATGCCGTTCTGTATCGTATTATTTGTTATGGGTTATGTGTGATGTCTGAGCGAATTAACGGTGTGCGAGATCAAGTCATTGATGCCCTGAGCTATCCACGGTTGCTGATGGAGCAGGAGGTTAAAGCGCAATCCTGCGAGCAGCACTACCAGTTCAATGAAGCGGTTGAGGCCTGTAATGACTGCCTCTATGTATTGGAGTGTCAGTCTAACAGTGACAGGCTGGCCCTTGAGCATCTGACTAATGCCTCATCCAGTGAGCTGCATAAATTACTGACTTTCGGTTATGAGTATGTCAGCTACCAACTATCACGAGACGATCACGAAACAGCGCTGTGTGACTGTCAGTCATGTGGCTGGATCAGGGATGTCGCGCCACTGCTGGAATCAGTTTGAATTTCCAGTCTGATTAAACAGGCGTCGGCTCCAGTCGTCCGCTTTAGCCTGCTTGATCCAGTTTAAGGCGTGTCGTCGCCACCCTTCGGAAAGCGCGGAATGATCAGCCAGCAGGTGGAGCTTTTCTTCACAGAAAGGTTGATTGTAGAGTGTATCCAGGCATGTCCTGACAGGGAGCTTGCTATGCGCCTCTTCCTGTAGTTTGAACGTATCCCCCGGTTTTACCTGTCCTGGTTCAAGTACACGAAACAGCCAGCCTGTCTTCCCCGTGGTTTGCATGACCAGAGACATCTGGGGATAGCCAAAGCGGATATTCAACTTGAAGCAGGGTGAGCGTGGCTGACTGACCTGGATCACGGCTTCACCCAGCGAAAAAATATCGCCAATATGTACCTGCTCTTCGGTATAGCCTTCATTTGAGAGATTCTCGCCGAATGCCCCAGGCTCAAAGGGTGTCAGTGTGGGTGACAATCCCATCGCCTGCCAAAAGGTTTTCCAATAAGCGTAGTGTTCCCTTGGATAGTAGTGCAAGGCCCGTTCTGGTCCGCCGTGATGGCGTTGGTCGGCTTGCTGGTCACCTGCCAATCCTTGGTGATTACAGAGGATCGGAGCTGTGATCGGTTTTTTATTGATGGCACTTGAGGTATCAGAATCAAGGGGTGTGCTTATGCCGGAGAGGATTAACGTACTCATACATTCCTGTTGTCTTAATGGGTGAAGGCTTACAGGATCCGTTTTGATTTCCAGTAGGCTGATTGCCAGTAGGGATTATTCAGCTCAGAGATCATGACGCCACTGCTCTTCGATGCATGCAGGAAACGGTTGTCATCCAGGTAGATGCCGACATGGCGTGTGTAGCCATTGATCTTGAAGAATACCAGGTCACCGGTTATTAATTCACGCTGGTTTACATGTAGGCCTGACCGGGCCTGTTGCTCCGTTGTTCTGGGCAGTGCAACACCCAGCCTGTCCTGATAGGTGAGCTGTACAAACCCAGAGCAGTCGATTCCCTGTTTGCTCTGCCCGCCCAGCCGATAAGGTGTGCCTTGCCACTCCTGGTGCTGCTGGTAGAGCGTATCAAGCAGATTTTGTTCACCACTGTTTATCGTTGTGCTATCAGCCTGTCTAACTGGCTCATAGGTTGTGCGTCGCTCTGCAGTGGTGCAGGCGGTGAGTAGTGTCACAAGCAGCGCTATGGTGATGTATCTGATCATACCCCTATAACCTTTTATCCTCTTACCACCAGCATAGCAATCATTAAGCGGTTTTGAAGGCGATGCCGCGACCCGTTCATGAAAATGACGAACCGGTCTCAGCATGAGCCAGCCAGTGTAAAAATTGAGCAGCTTCGGGGGTTGACTCTTCAGGTGCCCAGTCGGCAAAGCGGGCGGCCGCATCCGGGTTATAAGGTCCCTGTTTGATCTCAAGGATAATCGACTGTTTATTCACCGGGTAGAGGGTATGCCAGGTTCCGGGTGGTAGCTCGATACCCGCTGTGTGGCTTGTATCAGAGAGGATGATTTGCCTTTTTATGGCGCCAGAGTCATTAAATACGATCAGGCAGGTCTCACCCTGAAGACCCAGGATTAACTCCCATTGATGGGTTTGCGTATGGGCATGGGGCCGCACATAGGTTCCACTAAGAAGAGCTATGCAGACCCGTTGAACGGGCTCGTCATAGCTCTGATGCAGATTATGATGGGCCCTTCTCCTTGGCGATGCTGCTGCGTGCTGTATCAGCTGGTCATAGAGCGATTGATCAATCAGCTGGCTCATCAACATCTTCAGTTGTTACCTGTTTTTCTGACACCTTGCCTTTAATGGCCCAGGCGCGAGCGCGGAGTTTTATGGAACCATCAGCCGCTATGGGCAGTTGAGTCTTGAGTAGATCGCGCAGGGCACTCTGTTCGGACGCCTCCTGTGAAAGGAGATAGGTAGGTGCCGTTCCCTGTCCAGCCTGGAACGGGGCCCAGAATTGGTCGAAGTCGGGGAATTGCTGGACGATCTCAATGGATGTAACGGTAATATCATTCAGGCCGGCTGTTGTGAACAGCTCCCTGAGTGCGGGTTTGTTGCAGTCATCATAGCGTTTGCCTTCATGCATCACGTCGGCCATAAGGTTCAGTTCAACGGCGGCTTCCCAGAAATAGTTGAGCATCTCCATACCGCCGGAGTAGTCCCAGACATAGGCCGCTATGGTGCCGTTTTCAGCCGTGACGCGAACCATCTCGCTGAGGGCTTTATCCGGTTCAGGCGGTAAATTGAGCAGGAGCCCGGAGACACAGATATCTACTGCATTATCATCAATGGGCAGTGCCATGGCATTACCCACCCGCAGTTGAACATCTTTGCGTAGACGCATCTGCGCTGTTTTGATAAAACTTTCCGACTGGTCTACCGCAATCAACTCAGCAGGCTTGTAATGATTGAGTATCAAGTCACTCAAGGTGCCGGTGCCGATACCCACATCCAGCCATCGTAGTTCCTCTTCGGGTTCCAGCCATTCGAGGAATTGTGCTGCAACAAGACGACTCCAGCGACCCATATAGAGCTCATAGGCATCAGCCGATTCCCAAGTTACTTTCATAGCGGTAAAACTCCAGGATAAAATATCTGCTTTGCCTAAGTTTGTACTAACCGGTTCGTTTGTGGAAGCCTATTCTTTGGCTGTCGTCGAGAGTATAGACGAACAGTTACAGGATTGATCAGGCCTCTTTCCCCTCTAGCGCTGCCAGCTCTTTTGCAGTCGTTGAGATACCCAGGTCATGCAGGATACTAAATAGCGCGGGTACGACAAGGAGAACCAGTATAGTGGTGGTCAGCAGGCCAAAGACAATACTGGTGGCCAGGGGAACCAGTACCTGTGCCTGCATACTTTTCTCCAGCAGCAGGGGAATGAGTCCTGCGATCGTGGTGATGGAGGTGAGCAGTACCGCCCTGAATCGGTCACGACTGGCCATCTTGGCCGCCTCTACGATGTGATAACCCTCTTTGACCCGAAGCTTGAGAAACTCCACCAGCAGGATGGAATCATT
>JAPHUE010000263.1 GCA_026196795.1 Sedimenticola sp. | reverse complement strand
CTTCCTGGGCCTGTTTCAATACCTCTTCTGGCAGGGCGGCAGGCCCAGCGCTGAAATTATAGACTCGTGACATCATTAACTCTCCAGCTCTCTATATTTTATAAAACGAGGAGTTTTTACTCCTCGGTAGATTCTGCATCCGCATTGACGGCATCGTCAGTGAAGTCGGCGTCTAATTCATCGTCATCACCTTCCAGTGACTCGATGCGTTCGATCTTGACCAGCTTCTCTTTCTTCGAGAGGCGGATCATGGTGACACCCTGGGTATCACGCCCCATAACTGATACATCGGAAATGGGGGTACGCACCAACGTGCCGCCATCGGTAATGAGCATCACCTCATCACCCTCATCCACCAACACCGCACCTACCTGCTCGCCGTTGCGCTCAGACGCCTTGATGGAGATCACGCCCATACCACCACGACCCCGTAACGGGAACTGCTCGACTGGAGTGCGCTTACCATAACCATTCTCGGTCACGGTCAGTACGGTTTTGTCTGGTTCGGCAATCATCAGCGAGATCACTTCCTGCCCTTCTGCCAACTTGACGCCCCGCACACCACAGGCCGTACGCCCCATGGGTCGCACCTGGGATTCATTGAAACGAATCGCCTTGCTGGCAGAGGTAAACAGCATGATGTCCTGCTTACCATCCGTCACCGCCACACCAATCAACTGGTCATCATCCCGCAGATCGACAGCAATAATGCCGCTGGCACGCTGACGGGAGAAATTGATCAGTGGGGTTTTCTTCACGGTACCAGAACTGGTGGCCATGAAGATGTATTTATCCTCGGAATACTCCCTGATTGGCAGAACGGCATTAATCCGCTCATCCTTCTCCAGCGGCAGCAGATTGACGATCGGCTTACCTCGGGCATTGCGACCGGCCTGCGGCAGTTCGTAGACCTTCATCCAGTAGACCCGACCCCGACTTGAGAAACAGAGAATGGTGTCATGGGTATTGGCCACAAACAGCTGATCAACAAAATCTTCATCTTTGGTACTGGTGGCTGTCTTGCCTTTGCCACCACGCCGTTGAGCCTGGTAGATATCCAGTGTCTGCGCCTTGGCATAGCCGGCATGAGAGAGCGTCACTACCACATCTTCCTCGGTAATCAGATCTTCCAGGGTCAGATCCAGCCGGGTTGTAATGATCTCGGTACGTCGCTCATCGCCATACTGATCCCGGATAGCGATCAGCTCATCCCGAATTACCTGCATCAGGCGATCAGGACTGGAAAGAATATCAAGTAAATCCTTAATTTTATCAATTATCTCGCTGTATTCATTTAATATTTTATCCTGTTCAAGACCCGTCAATCGATGCAGGCGCAGGTCCAGAATAGCCTGTGCCTGGGTCTCAGTCAGACGATAGCCCTGATCACTCAAGCCAAATTCAGCCGCCAATTCCTGGGGACGTGAAGCGTCGGAACCGGCCCGCTCCAGCATCGCTTCCACCGCACCGGATTTCCAGTGACACTCCAACAGGCCGCGCTTGGCATCTGCCGGGCTGGCCGCCTCTCGGATCAGCTTGATCACTTCATCGATATTGGCCAGTGCAACAGCAAGACCTTCCAACACATGGGCGCGATCTCGCGCCTTGCGCAGTTCAAACAGGGTCCGGCGAGTCACCACTTCACGACGATGCCGGATAAAGTACTCCAGCATCTGCTTCAGATTCAGCAGTCGTGGCTGGCCATCCACAAGGGAGACCATATTGATACCGAACACATTCTGCATCTGGGTATGCTGGTAGAGGTTATTCAACACCACCTCAGCCACTTCACCGCGACGCAGTTCAATCACCATGCGCATGCCATCCTTATCGGATTCATCGCGCAGTTCCGTGATGCCTTCTATGCGTTTCTCTTTGACCAGTTCGGCAATCTTTTCCAGCAGCCGGGCCTTGTTGACCTGATAGGGCAACTCATGAACCACAATGGTCTGCTTGCCGGTCTTATCATTCGTCTCGATCTCGGTACGGGCACGCACATAGATACGTCCACGACCGGTATGGTAGGCCTCGTGAATACCCCGGGCGCCATTGATCAAGGCGGCCGTAGGGAAATCAGGACCTGGAATATATTCCATCAGTCCATCAATCGAAATCGCCGGATCATCGATCAAGGCAATACAGCCGTTGACGGTTTCCGTTAGATTGTGAGGTGGAATATTGGTCGCCATGCCCACCGCAATACCAGTGGAACCATTGACCAGCAGATTGGGCACACGCGCCGGCAATACCGCTGGCTCGTGCTCAGATTCATCATAGTTGGCGGTAAAGTCGACCGTCTCTTTGTCGAGATCATCCAGCATGCTGTGGGCGATCCGGGCCATACGCACTTCGGTATAACGCATTGCAGCTGGCGCATCACCATCCACAGAACCAAAGTTACCCTGTCCATCAACCAGCATGTAACGCATGGAGAAAGGCTGAGCCATACGGACGATGGTGTCATACACGGCCGTATCACCGTGCGGGTGATACTTACCGATGACATCACCCACCACACGGGCAGATTTCTTATAAGGCTTGTTCCAGTCATTCCCCAGTACGCTCATGGCATAGAGCACACGACGATGGACAGGCTTCAGTCCATCACGTACATCGGGAAGGGCGCGTCCAACGATAACGCTCATGGCGTAATCGAGGTAGGACGCCTGCATCTCATCTTCGAGATTGACCGGGAGGACTTCTTTAGCAAAATCGGTCATAGGCTGTTCATTAACCCTGTCTTATTAGGCGACTTTCTTTCTAATTTGGGACAACCCAGGCTGCGATATTCACAGACCTGACTTGCAGCTTTTCTAAGCCGCTTATAGTAACACATTCCAGGAAGGTACCACCTGAAAAAAAAGT
>JAPHUE010000159.1 GCA_026196795.1 Sedimenticola sp. | reverse complement strand
GGGCATGTTCTGGTTTATCGCATCAGAAGTGTTCTTCTTCCTCGCCTTCTTTGGCGCCCTCTTCTACATACGCAATATCGCCCTGCCCTGGCTGGGTGGAGAAGGCTATCTCGGTGCAACAAAAGAGATTCTATACAATCAGTTTGAGTCTGCATGGCCAAGTCACGGACCGGGACAACTCGGCGGAGAATTTATTCCGATGGGCGCGTGGGGAATTCCTGCCATCAATACACTACTGCTACTCTCCAGCGGTGCCACCATTACCTGGGCTCACTGGGGCCTTAAACAGGACAACCAAAAGACCCTGGTACGGGGTCTGATGGCAACAATTGCGCTGGGTCTTCTGTTTGTTGTATTTCAGGCCTATGAATATATTCACGCCTATGAGGCGCTCAACCTGACCCTACAATCTGGTATCTATGGTTCGACCTTTTATATGCTTACCGGTTTTCACGGTTTCCATGTCACCATGGGAGCCATCATGCTGATGGCCATACTGGGCAGAAGCATGAAAGGTCACTTCAGTAGTCATAACCACTTCGCCTTCGAGGCCGTTGCCTGGTACTGGCATTTTGTAGATGTTGTCTGGCTGGGCCTGTTTATCTTTGTCTACTTGTTCTAACCAGGACTATTAAAGTCCATGAGGCTGTAATAAACCTGCAAAGTAACCCAGCATTAAAAGGAAGAAGAGAATGAAAGAGAGCACAATGCGAATGGTAAGCGCCCTGACTACGCGGGTTTTATCATTTCTTCCATCATCTTTTGATAGGTAATACATACCCTGAAACAGTGAGAATACAATAAAAATGAGAACCAGAATGACCGGTAGTTTGATGAAAATATCCATAGCAAACAACCTCCTCCATGGGAATTTAAGTGGAGAGTCGAAACGGCACTGCGCCCCTAAGTACCTACTATAGACGGCTATGGCGATGTTAGCATTTCATTTTCAACCCCGACTGATGCCCTCTCTATTGCTGCTTGGCATCATGCTGCCCCTCTTCATCTCACTTGGGATTTGGCAGATTGACCGGGCGCAACAAAAGCGTTCATCAGCCAGCACCATGGAATCACGGCGGAAAATGCCCACTGAAATACTCCCCGCAACAAAGGTCAATGCTGCCCAACTGGAATTTCGCACACTCTCGGTCACAGGGCACTTTGTTCCAGAGGGAACCATTGTAATCAGTAATAGAAAATATCTGGGGAAGCCGGGGTTTCACATTATTACGCCATTCCGGATCGAAGGCAGTGCCCGGCATATTCTGATTAATCGCGGCTGGGTAGCAGGAACCGGCGATAACCCTCCCGCTATGGATACCCCGGATCATCTCATCACCCTGACTGGAGAAATAAATATTCCCTCAGCACCAGCCATTGAGCTTGAATTTGACCTGCAGGCATCAACACTCTGGCCTTTCCTTACGCTGAATAACTATCAACGTTGGTCAGACCTGGAGATCGTTCCCTTTATCATGTTGCTCTCGCCTGAATCACCCCATGGATTTGTACGCAGCTGGGAGAGTGCGCGACCAGGAGAAGGGATGCACCTGGGTTATGCGACCCAATGGTTTGCCTTTGCACTCCTGACATTTCTGTTGTGGCTTAAACTTTCTCTAACACGTTCTAGTTCAATATCATCAGGAGCCGCCACATGACCAGTGCCCCACGCACAACGCCATCCAGACTCTCGCTGATCATGCTGATAATGGTTTTTGGACTGCCGCCCATAGCCGGCTGGATATACATCACCCATCCTGAATGGCTGCCGAGTAGCCAGAAAAACCGAGGTACCTTAATCACCCCCCCAAGACCCGTAACTGAGCTTGCACTGCAAGAGAGCGATAGCCAACAGTTTGAATGGTCAAGCCTCGGGGGACACTGGACACTGGTGGCCTACAATCAGGGTGATTGTGATAAAGCCTGTGAAAAGCGTCTCTATGATATTCAACAGATCAGACGGGCGGTAGGGGGGGAACGTATCAGGGTGGAGCGACTCTTGATACAGTCCATGCCAGCAGGCAGCAAAAATTCAGAAACTGTAAATGAACCATCAAATGGTTTGAGACGGACCTATATTGGAAGCGACCAACAACCCCTGTTCAACAAGCTGTTTACTGTCGCGGGCATTAATCCTGCCACAGCAACGTATCTGATCGACCCTAATGGGATGCTGATGATGGGCTATGCTGCGGATAGTAATTCAAAAGATATATTGAAAGACCTTGAGCTGCTTCTGAAAGCGTCGAGTAACTGGACTAAAGGAGTTAACAATGGCCACGGGTGAACTCTCCGTACAGGACCAAAGCACGATTACATGGCGACGCTACTATGAGAT